>CADCAK010000005.1 GCA_902799385.1 uncultured bacterium
TTGAGTATGCATATTATACCATAACTGTCCTAAAAAAGACACTATGCCGCCATCTTTTCAACGCCGACCGGAAACAACAGGGCCTGATTGCCACAGTAGTATTCTCCTCTCATGATGTCAGCCCACATGGACGAGCACCCTACCGCGGCATTTTTGTCGCGGACCAGCCAGCCATAAACCGTTCGACTTTCTTCCATCAATCTACCCGTTCTACATGTTCTACACGGCTAAAAACTTTTAGCGCGTTTAGTACATGTCGCCGAGTTCGCAACCATTGTACCAAACGAATCTTAAATCTAATCTTAAATCGTAAAAAAGTTTTGCGGCGGAGAAACGAGACGGAAGCACGTATCACAGGACCCTCCCGCACCCTCGCAAGGCCGCATGTCAGGCGCAACATCGCTGCGCTTCATCTCTCCAGCTCAACCACGACTGCAATCGGGTTGTGGTCGGACATGACGGCGTCAGGCGTGACATGCGCATCGACAACCTTGGCCTTTGCCGCGTGACTGGAATCGACAGCGATGTAGTCAATGCAGTATTCATCATCCTGCTTGCCGTCCTTGAAGCTGTCTGGCGCGGCGCCCTTGACGCTATGAAACGTGCGGCACCGCTCGTTGGAGAGGACCGTCATGAAATCCTTCATTGCCGCGAGGGTCCTCGACTTCGGCGTGTCGTTCCAGTCGCCTGTCAGGAACACGGGCTTATTCCCCGCATGCTCCGCGACAAATCCACGTATGGTTTCAACGGCATTCAGGCGGTTGTCCACCTTAAGGGGAAAGTGGGACGTTCCGAACCAGAAGTCCCTGAACTCGCACATGAGCAGTACGCGCGGCTCCTTGTCGGGAATGGGAATGCGCACAACGGAAAGCGGCTTCTCGCGCGACAGGACTGCGTTGCCGTAGCTGCCGCCCTGAAGCGGTATCCCGAACGTTCCACAAGGCAATCGACTTCGTTCAACCCCACGAAGTCGGGCTTCTCGCGGATTATCGCTTCGGCGACCCTTTGCACATCCACCTTGCCGTCCATGCCCTTGCAATGGCGGATGGGGATGGTTTCCCTTCCCTCCCTCCTTCTCCCCCGCCCCCCCTCATCCTCCTTGCCATCTCTTCCCTGCGCTGACGCGCAAGGATGGAATTCGACGCTCTTAGACAATGCCCGAAAATTCCGCATGAAATTTACAGTTGCTGACCCCGTAGCCCCGCGGGGAGTTTTCAAAAAAGTCCAAGGGCTCCCCCCGAAAACTCAGGAGAAGCCCCCGAAAAATGAGCGTATGCTTACGCGTTACATAATGAGGAATATCGTGCCTATCCGCTTGACGGAGATAACGATGTTGCCAGCATCGTTGACAGCAACGTCATTCGCCCAATCCGGCACATTGCCAACGAGCGAGATCGAGATGTCATTTTTTACAGCCGCGAACGCACCGTCGGACGTTAGCTCATACTTACCTTCATTTCCACTTGTGTAAGCAGGGCGAATGCCGTCCGCAGACGAAAGCGAAACCTTGACCGTCTTCTGCTCACCGAGCGCCACGCCCGCCAGGTTGAGGACAGGGGGTGTCCTCTTGTCCGTGAAGTTGAATGCCAACGTCGCGCCGTCGTTGAGCGTCAGGTTGCCGCCGAGGCTGACGGTGCCGCTGACGGTGCCGGACTCCACGACCTTCAGCGTTGCGTTGCTGCACACCGTGATCGCGCCAGTTCTCGCCGCGCCGCCGGTGTGCATGAGAAGCGTGGAGGTGCCGTTCAGCGTCACGGCGCCCCTCCCAGGCCAGGAATTTGGCATGACCTCGACCGTCGCAGAATCATTGACCGTCAATCCGCCGGAGAAGATATTGGCGCTGTCAGTGGTGTTGGCGAAGACGAACTTGCCGATGCCCTTCACCGCTACACGGAACTTCGCGGCCGAACCGGTATTCGCCGCGCCAATCAGCGCTTCGCTTGTGATCGTACGGCCAATCGTGTTGTCGTAGTAATCCGTCGTATCGAACGTAACTGTTGACCATGAGCCGGAACTGTCATGCTTGTAGATCACAAAACCGTCTGTCGCCGTGTTGCTGCGGTTGTTATGGTACATCGGCCAGTCGGCGTAAGAGCCGAACTCATCCGAACCAGAATTGTAAACCCGAACATATCCAGCGCCGCGAATGATTCCCTCGGGGCCCATTATCGTCTTGACCGCAGGGACGATACAGGCACCCTGGATGACACGAATCTTGTTTGCGATGAACGTGCCGTTGCCGCTACTGCACGTATAATGCGTTGGAGACCCACTACTGCCAGTAGTCACAAGGAATTCATTAGTCACCATGAATTCTCCGTTGAACGTTCCAAGAAGTGTTGCGTCAGAAGTTCTTGATATCTTAGCATCCTTGACTATAGCCCGCCCGCCGGCGTCCATGTGGAAGTCCGCGTTGTGCTTGTAGAACGTGCCGCCAAGGAGCTTGTAAACGCCGTCGCTCTTTACTGTGGTTCCTCCAATCTCGGTCAAATCCCCGGTTGCAGTGAAATTGTACGTGCCGTGGATGGCGGTAGCAGCACCGAGCTGTACGCCAGTCGCACCGCCTGTGAACTTGACGATGCCCGGACTCTGGATCACATTGACATTATTGGCGAACGTCACAGCGTTCAGGAACTCTATTTGGCTCGTCGAATAGTTCTCGATTTTCGTGATGCCGGAGAACGCCGCGCCCGAAACCGTCACGGCGGCGGAATCCTTTGGAACTATTATACGCTTTGCCGCGAAGGCGCTTCCATCGGGATTGGTCAACGCTGCCGCCGATGCACTGCCGATAATGACATTTCCATCATCAGGGACGTTCCCCGAAAGCCAGTTTGCGCCGTCGTTCAAGCTTCCGGTCGATCCGCCAATCCAAATGTGGTCGCTGGCATTGCTCGAATAAGCGCACCAGATCTCCTTGTTGTCGTTGTCAAAGAAGAAACCTGCGTTTGCGCCGAAAGGCAACGTTGCCGAAGAAAGAACGTCGCTTGCGAACGCGCCGCCGCCGGTAACTTCCATGACTTTGTATACGCCAGTGGCAAAACCGTCAGGAATCGCGAACGCGAGGTCCGCACCCGCAATGGCGGCGGGAACGACGAGCGTCGTCCCTACTTCGACAGTCGTCGTGCCAGAATAGGTGGGCGCGGCGGAAAGCGTAATCGTGCCGCCGCCCTTGAAAACCATGCCACCAGTGCCTGCAAGCTCTTTCTCTATAGTGATGGTCTTGCCGTTCACATCAATCGTGCCGCCGTTCGCGCCTACAGTCACGGTCAAGTTGTCTTCATCGGGAATGAATGCATTGTCGTTTGCGTTCGCGCGAATCGTGCCGCCATCGATCGAAATCGCAGCCGTGCCGCCCTTGGGATCGTCTGCGCCGCCGGCATTGTTTTGGACCTTGTTGAACGTCAACACGCCGCCGTCTGTCACATTCACCGTCGCATCGCCGCCGCGAAGGCATAAATTGAGCGGACCATTCGCAAACACATCGCCGCCATAGACATTCAGCGTTCCGTGCGATCTGCCGCTCACGATAAGTCCCAAGCTATTGGCCGACATTCCGTATGTCGCGCCCGTCCTCACCGTCATGTCCGCCGGGCTTTCGTTGGGAGCCATGTGGATGTATTTATCGGTGTTGGTGACCACACCGCCTACAATCTCGAAATGCGCCGCCGCCTGCGACCCAATATCGAAACAGCCGCTGATGGAGAGAGTGCCGCCGTTGTGGACAAACGAGGTGTCGGCTCCCGTCATGTCGGACAAGGCTATGTTGCTGACAGTCAAATTGCCACCATCCTTGACAAGAGTCAACACGAGACCTTCGACATTGCCGATACGCCACCAGGTTTGAGGAATGTTTGAAAGCGTTGCATCCGCGCCCATTTGCAGAGTGACAGGCTTTTCCGCATCCGTGCCGAACGTAAACTGCTGCCAGTCGAGCGAAGCCGTGCCGGACATGACAAGCGTGCCCTCGGAAAGAGTCGTCTGCGCCGTGCGGCTCTGCGAAAGCGTCAGCGTTCCCGCACCGGTCTTTTCAAGAGCACCCGGAATCGGGGCGTTGATGGTCGCAAAAACACCGTTGGAAACTGCGACGACAGGAACGGTAAGCGAGGCCGAACCGTCAACTGTCGCATTGGCGCGGAAAGCAATACTCGCCGCAGCAACATCGGCATCGACCGTCACCGCGTCGTCGGCATTCTCAAACACCGCCGCCGTCAAATCGTACCAATCGCCGGCGACACTGTTCTTCGACCACTTGCCGCTTGTGCGCCAACTTGCGCCGGACGCGCCGTCGTTCCACACGTATTCACCGGCGAGACGGTCGGAAATGAGAATCTTCGAGCCACCGTCGACAAGGACAAATTCGTAACGGTCTTGCGTGTCACCTTCCACGGAAATGGCTGCAAGTTCATCTTCCGTGAACTCACCATCCGTACATTCGAGAACCTGCACATTGTCGAGCGCAATGCTCTCGGGATTGGAAATCACGATTCCGGACGCTTGCGAGAAAACGGAATTCGTCACCGACGCAGGAAGCTTGAGGAGGGTTCCGGCGGCTATCGTAGTGCCGCCCGTCCATCCTGCAGATGTTCCGAGCGTCACGGCTCCATTGCCAGCAAAAATCACGGTGCCGGACTCGCCGGACTTGTCCTCGATTTCCTCTGTGATCGTTATCGTCTTCCCGTTAGTGTCAATCGTAGCGCCATTGGCGCCTGCATAGAATCTTAGTGCATCGTGCGCATTCACAAACGTATCGGTGCTTGCATACGCTCTCAACGTCCCGCCGTCGAGAGTCACGGAGGCGCCAGACGTTCCGGCATTCCGCTGGATAATCCTCAAGAGGGAAAGAACGCCCCCGTCCGTTACATTGACCGTCGCAGATACCGACGAAGCATTGTAGCAGAGAGACATTTCTCCTGAAATAGACACGGTTCCGCCTGCAATGTTGAGCACACCGGAACAACCGGAAGAGTGAGCTACCGTCAAGCTCCCCAAACTGCCGAAATTTTCATGGACTCCGCGGGGCCGAACGTCACAGTGGCATTGCCGCCGTCTCCTATCTTCAAATATCGCGCCGTATTCTTCAACATGGCATTGGTCACTGTCAACGAACCTTGGACGACAACGTCATTTGAAAAAGTATAAGTGCCTGACTCGATTTGGAGAGTCGAACCGCTTCTGACCGTCAATTGGTTCGAGCTTGTAAGGCCGTAATTCGCATCAGTAGCGACAAAAGAAACTGTCTCGCCGGAATAATTCAGATAGATAGGAGCAGTCAAAGAAGTCGTATTCCTGAATGTTATTGTTTTGTTCCAACTCGCAGGGAAACTCTTGTTCCAACTGACATCGTATGCGACGCCTACGACCTGTTTGTCTTCGAAAGTAATCTTTGTTCCTGGACCCTTGCCGTCGTTCACAAGCAAGTCCGGCTGAATATTGAGATTGTCAGACCTGGTATCGATCGCGGGAACGGCAATCCACATGCCTGAACCACCCGTTTTAAAACCCCAATTCGCCGTGTCGTCGAAATAGAACGGCGACGAACCGCCGCCAGACCAAGCATAATACGCTGCCGATGCCGGCTGCGCCGCCACGAGCGCGAAAAACGCGACGAAGAGATAACTTAGGGTTCTATGCCCCCCCCTGGAAACGGTCAATTATGTTTTTCATCATTTTCCTCCTTGTTGTTTAGCTATGGTTGACAATGTTATGGATGGTTGCAGTCATGGCTCAATGACCTTCAATCCATTGAAATACTCTCTATAAAATCCTTTGTCACGCGTCAAAAGACAGTCCGCGCACGATTCCGCATGTGCGCCGACAAGAAAATCGGCAACGACACGTCGAGGCGGAAGCGTTCGCCGCGATTTCGCGACACGCCACATGTCTGCAGCTGACGTGGCCGCAGACTTTGACATCGGCACGAACTTGACGCCCAACTTGGTCATGGCTGTTTCAAACAAATCTCTATTGTCAAAAGCCGCACCAGTCTCTGCCCATACAACTTCACCTATGACGACATCACCCGAAGCAAAGGCATTTAAAAGGGCATTAAACGACTTCTTGCGAAATTGCGGATCGTCAAGAAAGACATCCAGAAACACGTTCGTGTCAACTGCCGTCACCATTGATCGTAACCCCGCAATTCGGAAACAACGTCATCTGTTCTGCGCTTGTTGGGAATGCACCCAACGAACTCGGCAAGTGGACTCCCAGAAGACAGACCCTTCCGCGCCAACTCAGCCGTGAGATAGTCAAACACCATCCGTTCAAGGGTTGTCCCCTGAACGGTCGCATATTCCCGTGCCTGCTCAACCATCGTCGGCGGCAGATCTATCAGTATGCTCATGTCGCTGACTCCTTATCTCGATGCCGTAAATTATATCATATATCGTCGGTTTACACAATAGCTCACCCGACCACCACCATCCAAATCACTTCTGCGGGGACTGTCCCCGCAGATTTCAAATGGCACTGCACAGGCAGGGCGATATTTGATACAATATCCACCAATGCAAGCAGAGCGAAAGAGCGAGGAGCTTAACCGGTCGACTGCGTTCGACAACAAGCTGCGCCCGACGGACTTCGATGGATTCGTCGGGCAGGACAAGGTGCGCGACCGCATGCTGCTCGCGGTCAAGGCCGCGAAGGAGCGCGGCGAGCCGCTCGACCACGTCCTTTTCTCGGGGCCGCCAGGCCTCGGCAAGACTACGCTTTCATACATTCTCGGCGAGGCAATGGGCGTCAATGTCAAGACGACCTCGGGCCCCGTCATCACGAAGCCGGGCGACCTCGCGGGGCTTCTCACCTCCCTGGAACCAGGCGACATCGTCTTCATCGACGAAATCCACCGCATGGCGAAGACCGTCGAGGAGTACCTCTACTCCGCGATGGAAGACTACGCGATAGACATCATGATCGACCAGGGGCCCAACGCCCGCTCGGTGAGGCTTGAGCTCCCGCGCTTCACGCTCGTCGGCGCGACGACGCGAATCGGACTTATCGCAGCCCCACTTCGCGCACGCTTCGGCTTCGTCAACCGGCTCGACTACTACGACCCCAGCCACCTCGCGGAAATCGTGACGAGAAGCGCGGCGAAGATCGGCGTCGACATCGACGCCGACGGTGCCCTCGAAATCGCCCGCCGCGCGCGCGGCACCCCGCGCATCGCCAACAACCTGCTCAGGCGCGTGCGCGACTACGCCCAGGTGAGGGCCGGCAACTTCATAACGGGCGATGTCGCGAAGGAATCGCTTTCCCTCCTTGAAATCGACCCTCACGGCCTCGACGAGATGGATAGGCGCATCCTCGAAACGGTGTGCGCAAAGTTCGGCGGCGGCCCGGTCGGGCTTTCGACTGTCGCCGTTTCTGTCGGCGAGGAGCCCGACACGATAGAGGAGGCGTACGAGCCCTTCCTCATCATGGAGGGGTACCTTGAGCGCACGCCCAAGGGCCGCGTCGCGACGCCGCTCGCGTGGCGCACGCTTGGCCTCGACCCCGCAGCGCGGCAGGGCGAACTTGGAATCTGAAACCACCCGACTTGGCCATGGCTGCGACAGCGAAGAAACCAAGAAGACTGCGGCGCTGGCTGCTTTGGACGACCGCCGTGATCGTCGTCGCGACTGTTGCCCTTGCCCTCTCATTGCCGTTCCTCCTAACGCACATCCCGATTCCCACGCTCGAATTCGACCTGTCCCCATACATCAAGGGCAAGACTGCTGAGCTCGTCGCCAGCAGGAAGGCGACGGCAAACGTCAGAATCGAGCGGGACAGCGCGGAAGGATTCCGCATCCACGCCAAGGGCATGCTGCTCGACTGGCCCTACAGCGCCTCGGCGCACATTAGGTTCGGCTTCGTCCGCGCGGACGGTAGCCTCGTGCTGATGCTCGACGGAACCGATTGGAAGGCATACGTCGACTTTGGCGTCCGCTCCGCCCGCGACTGGCATTTCACCGCAAGCGTTCCCGAGACGCACATCGATCAGGACGACGCGCTTCTCGCGCCGATCGTCTCGAAGGCAATGCCGCCCGCGGTCTCGAACCTCGTCTTCACGGGGAGGTTCAGCCTCAACGCAGGCGGCGACTGCACGCCGAGGCGCCCCGTTCCCGCCTGGACGGCGCGCGGAACTCTTGCCGACGTCGATGTCAATCTCGACGTCGGCGGCAAGCCGTCGCGCATCGACGGGCTTAAAGTCCGCTTCGGCGCCGACGGCATCGCCGACCACCGCGACATCGCGCCGCTCTTCCCGCGAGCAAACGCGGTCGAGTTCGCCGGATTCACCCTTTCCAACGTCTTCGCGAGCGTACGCGCCACGGAGAAGTCATACCTCGTCACCGAGGCGGGCGCCAAGTGCTGCGGCGGGGAGCTTAAGCTGTACTCGCTCTTCCTCGACCCGAAGAGCCTAAACCTCGGCGCGACCATCTTCATCGACGGCGTCGACGCGGGCGAGGCGCTTTCGCGCGTGTCCGCCTTCCACGGCGACGCGTCGGGACGACTCCACGGCAAGCTGCCCTTCTTCCTGAAGGACGGCAAGACGCTCCGACTCAGGGACGCGCACCTTTTCTCGACGCCCGGCGAGATCGGCAAGATGCGCATCGTTGACGCGCGGCCGATACTCGAGAACCTCGAGGTCGCAGGCGTGCCGGAGGCCGATCGCACCAACCTGTCGAAAGTCCTCGCAGACCTCGACTACGACGTACTCAAGGTCGAGCTGAAGCGCGGCAAGGAAGGCGAGGAATCGGCGCTCGAGCTGAAAATCGAGGGGTCGGCGACGCGCGGAAACACGACGGTCCCCGTAAACCTCGACGTGACCTTCCACGGAGACTTCGACCAGCTCATAGACACTGGACTTAAAATAAGGAGAAAGACAAGATGAAAACAGAATTCGCCCTCGCCGCCGCTGCGGCGCTTTGCGTCGCGGGGGGTTGCATCCAGGTAAAGACCGAAAGCGAGATAAAGCCCATCCACATCACGATGGACGTGAACCTCAAAGTGGACAAGGACCTCGACAAGGCGTTTGCCGACGAGGACCAGCAGAAGCCCAAGGGCGACTTCAAGGCGGTCAAGGAGATGGTGGACCGTCAGGCTGCCGGCATCACCAACCGCGCCATGCTCGAGGAGCGCACGGGGGCTACGGACGATGACCGCATCCTCATCGCCGACGAGAACGCCAAGCGGATGAAGCGCTTCAGGGACGTCGCCAAGGGCAACGGCACGACGATCGACGCCGTCCAGAAGCGCTACGCCGCGAAGATGCGCGAGAAGATTCCCGCCGGGGCCTGGTACCAGGACGACGCCGGCAAGTGGCGGCAGAAGTAGCCGCTACTCGTAGCGCAGGCAGTCGATGGGGTTGAGCTTCGACGCGCGCCATGCGGGGTAGAAGCCGAAGAAAAGCCCCACGACCGACGAGATGACGAACGCGTAGACCGCCGACGTCGCCTCGACAAGCACCGGCCACCCCGCCGCCGCGCCGACGACGTACGACGCGCCTATGCCCGTCGCCACCCCCGCCGCGCCGCCTACGGTCGAAAGCACCATCGCCTCAAGGACGAACTGCACGAGGATGTTGCACGGCGTCGCGCCGATGGACATCCTGAGGCCTATCTCCCTGATGCGCTCGGTGACCGAGACGAGCATGATGTTCATTATGCCTATGCCGCCGACGACGAGCGTGATCACGGAGAAGATTAGAAGCAGCATCCCGACGATCCCGGTGACCGAGCCGATGGTGTTCATTATCTCGGTCGTGTCGCGAGTCTCGAAGTCGTTGTCTTGCCAGTCCGCGAGGTGGTGCCGCTGGCGAAGGAGCGCCGAGATCTCGCGCTTCGCCTCTTCGAGGTCGTCCATCGACACGAGCGAGAGGTTCATCATGTTGACGGTATTGAACTTCGCGCGCTGGAGATAGCGGTGCACCGACGTGTACGGGGCCATTATGACGTCGTCTTGGTCCTGGCCCCAGTTGTTCGCGCCCTTCGAGCCCAAGACGCCGACGACGCGGAACGTCATGTTCTTGAGGCGGATTATCTTGCCGACGGGGCTCTCGTCGACGCCAACGAGGTTCGAGCGGACCGTAGTGCCGATTACGCACACGCGCGCCGCGAGCCTCGTCTCGTCCTCGGTGAAGAAGCGCCCGTCGGTCACAATCCAGTTGCTTATGTCGATGACATCGGGCGATACGCCCTGCACGTTGCCCGCCCAGTTCTTCGCGCCGTACATCATCTGCACCGTCGTTCGCACTTGAGGGCTCACGCCCTGAACGAGATGGCCGAGCTCGCGCTTTATCGCCTCGGCGTCCTCGGCCGTCATAGTCTGGCCCTGGCCCATCCCGCCAGAGACGGGGCCGCGGTTGCGCCGTTCGGGGAACACCATCATCAGGTTGTTGCCCATCGACGATATCTCCTTGACCATCATCGTCTTCGCGCCCTCGCCGATGGCCATCGCGAGGATGACCGCGACGATGCCTATGCCGACGCCGAGGCACGAGAGGAACGAACGCACCGGATTGCGGCCGAGCGAGCGGAGCGACACCTTGAAGATTGTCAGAAAGCTCATGCAAGCGCCTCCTTCACGAGCCGCGCCACCTCGTCCTGGCTCTTGCGCACGCCGCCGTCACCCATGTCGTCGCGCATCACCTTGCCGTCGCGCATCACGACGTGGCGCTTCGCGTAGGCCGCGATGTCGTCCTCGTGCGTGACCATTACGATGGTGATGCCCTCATCCGAAAGCTCGGTGAAGAGGTTCATTATCTCGACAGAGCTCTTCGTGTCGAGGTTGCCCGTCGGCTCGTCGGCGAAGACCACCGGCGGGTTGTTCATGAGTGCGCGCGCGATGGCGACGCGCTGCTGCTGGCCGCCGGAGAGCTGCGCGGGGGTGTGCATCTCGCGGCCCTTCAGCCCCACGCGCGCAAGAAGCTCCATGGCGCGCGCCTTGCGCGCACGGCGGTTTAGCCGCCCCATGTAGAGGTCGGGAAGCTCGACGTTCTCAAGTGCGCTCGTACGCGGGAGAAGGTTGAAGTTCTGGAAGACGAAGCCGAGCTTCATGCAGCGAATGCGGGCGAGCTCGGTGGGCGAGCGCTTCGCCACCTCAAGGCCGTCGAGGAGATACGAGCCCCTTGTCGGCACGTCAAGGCAGCCGAGGATGTTGAGCATCGTGGACTTGCCCGAGCCGGACGAGCCCATTATCGCGACGAATTCGCCGTCGTCTATTGAGAGCGACACGCCGTCAAGCGCATGCACTGGCTCGTCGCCGATGGCGTATATCTTGTACATGTCGCGTATCTCGATGAGGTGGGCCATTATGGGTTAGGTGGTTAGGTAGTTAAGTAGTTATGTGGTTAGGTAGTTAAGTAGTTAGGTGGTTGGGTGGTTGAGTAGTTAGGTGGTTAGGTGGTTGGGTGGTTGGGTGGTTAGGTGGTTAGGTGGTTGAGTAGTTAGGTGGTTGAGTGGTTAAGTGGTTGGGTGGTTAACTACCTCACTACCTAACTACTTAACTACCTAACTCATTTCTTCGGCTCCGGCGCGGTGCCCTTGTTGTTGTTGCGCTTCGGGAACTTCGGCATGAAGGGATTGGTCGCGTCCTTGTCGTCCGTGGCGGGCATGTTCGCCGTCTGGTAGCCGACGACGGCCTCGCGGCCTTCAAGCGCGTCCGCGCCCTCGCAGACTACGGACGTGAACGAATCGTCGGTGACGCCCTCTCCGACGCTGACGCACTCAAGCGGGTCCCCTTCCCTCTGCGGCGCAAGCCATATCTTGCGCCCGCGCGGGATTTCGCCCGCGACGCGGTCGCGGTCCTCGTCCTTCGGGCGGAACCTGAACGCCGCAGCCGCAACCGCAACCACGTTCTCGGCCCTCGCCGTCTCGATGGCGAGCGTCGCCGTCATACCCGGGAAAAGCTTCTGGCCGGGGTTCTCGGCCTCGACGATGACGGGGAACGTCACGACGTTGCTTGTCGTCGTGGACGCCTTCCTTATCTGCTTCACCTTGCCCTTGAACCGCGTGCGGTATGCGTCCACGGTGAACGTCACGTCCTGGCCGACCTGTATGCCGCCGATGTCGGCCTCTGGTATGTCGGCCGCGACCCAGACCGTGTCGAGGTCCTCCGCAATCGTGAGGACCGGCACGGCGTTCATCGACGAAACGACCGTCTCGCCCTCCTCGACCTTGCGGTCGATCACGATGCCGTCCACGGGGGACACGATCGTGCAGTAGTCGAGGTCGGCTTTCGCCTTGCTGACCGACGCCTCGGACTGTTCGACCGACGCGCGGGCGCTTTCAAGGCCCGCCTTCGCGCTTTCAAGCCCCGCCCTTGCGCGTTCAAGCGACTCCTCGGCACTGTCGAGGTCGGCGACCGGCGCCACCTTCCTCTCGACGAGCGCCTTCTTGCGGTCGTATGTCTTCATGGCGAGGACGAGCTCGGCCTCGGACGAGCGGACGGCCGCCTCGCGAACGGCGACGTTCGCCTTGTTCACGTGCAGCTGCGCGACCGCGCTTTTGTGGTTCGCGTCGTAGACTTGCGGGTCGATGAGCGCGACCACCTGCCCATTCGTCACGACGTCGTTGTAGTCCACGTAAAGCTTTATCAGCTTGCCGTTGACCTGTGCGCCCACAGGAATCCCCTTCGAGGAATTGCGCGGCGTGACCGAGCCCGTCGCAGACACCGTGCGGACAATGTCCGTGCGGGAGATGGGCGCGGTGCGGTATGACGGGGCCTTGCGGCCCGGGACGAGCGACTTGCCTTCGCCGCAGCCCGCGACGAGTGCAAGGCCCCCAAGCAGCAACGCGGCGCAGGCCGCCTCATTTTTCGTCTTCACTTATCGTCTCCTCCGTGTACTCGGGCCAGCGGCCCACAACCCTGAAAAGCTTCGCCTCGGCAATCTGGCCGCGATAGAACGCGCGCACGCGGTCGCCGAGCGACGAGGCGTAGCCCGCCACTGCGTCGGCGAACTCGACGCGGCTCACATCGCCGACCTGGTACTGCTCGCGCACCGTGTCGAGGTTCTCCCTGCCGCTCCTGACGCTGGAACGTGCGGCGTTCAGCGCCTCAAGGGCGTTGTCGCGCTCGGCGACTGCAAGCTCTATGTCGCGCGAAAGCTCCAGCTCGGCGGCGTCTACGCCGTATGCGGCGGCATCAAGAGCGATCGTCGCGCGCTCGACTGCGGCGGTCTTGCGCCACCCAGTAAAGAGCGACATCGCGCCGTTCACGCCCCAGCGCCAGTACCAGAGCGGGTCGGCCCAGTTTAGCGCAAGACTGGCGCTAAGCGTCGGGTAGAGGTTTGCCACCGCCGCGTCAACCTGGTGCGACGCGGCCTTGAGGTGCGCGCGGGCGGCCTGCACCGACGGCGCGTTCGTGCACGCGGCGCCGTAAAGCTCCGATACGCTGGCGGAAGTGTCAGCAAGCGAGCGGAACATGTGCGAAAGAGCGGCTTCGCGTGGCCCGAGGACAGCCCTGAAGTCGCCAGACGCGGCGTCCACCCCGAGCGCCGCCATGAGCTCGGCGCCCGCAGTCGCCACGTCGTTCGACGCCGCGACGACGTTCTGCACGGCCTTCGCAAGGTCAAGCTTCGCCCTGAGGACGTCCAGCTCCTTCGCCTCGCCATGCTCCTTCCTCAGCTCCGCCTGTTCGAGATGCTCCGCGTACTCGGCCTCGTTCGTGAGCGCAACCTCGAAAAGCGCCTCGTTCATGAGAAGCGCGAAATACCCACTCGCAACCTCTTCGAACACGGAGTACCCCGTGCCGACAAGAGTAGTCTCGGCGGCAACGACCTCTTCAGAAAGGGCGCGCGCCTCGGCGGCGTTGCGGCCGAAGTCGTAGACGAGGATGTCGAGGGAAAGCGCCCCCGATGCGGAACCGTCGGTCTTCCCGTGAAGTCTGTGGCCTGACTCCGACGACTCCGAGCGGCCGACCGACGCCGAGGCCGCAAAAGCGCCCCACGGGGTTGACGAGAGAAGCGGCGCGTCTGCCGCGACCTGCCTAAGGGCAATGCGCGCATCCTCGACCGCGAGGCGCGCGCGAACCATCGAGGGACGGTTTGCGAGAGCGAAGCCGACAAGCTGCGCGAGACTGCACCCCCTGAGATCGACCTTCTCGGCGCGCGTCTCAACCCCCATGCCACGGGCGGCATGCGCCTCCTGGGCGCTCCGCGCATGGTGGACGGCATGGCGGGTACCACACCCGGCAAAAACCGCTGCAAGCGCAAGGAACTTGAAAATCCGTATCGTGCTCATTGAAGGTATTTTAGCAAAATCGCGCGCCCGCGCCAATACGCCATTTGCCGCCTTGCCTGCATTTGCGCGAATCGGGCATGGGGGAACCTATCGGATCGGGCGGCGAACGAGGGTGAGCGCGGCGGGGACTGCGACGGCGAGGGCGAACACAACCGAGAAAAGTGCGCCATTCGCAATGGTCGGCAGCGGAACTACGAAAGTCGCCGGAAGCCCCCAGTTAGCCATCGCCGCGCGCGTGCCAGTCGTGCACAACCAGCCGAGCGGCGCGCCAAGCGCGAGCCCAAGCGCGATGCCTGCGAGCGCGACCGCAAGCGCCTCGCCTACAAGTACCTTCGCAAGCTGGAACCGCGTCGCGCCGACTGCGCGGAGGACGGCGAACTCGCGGCGGCGCGACTCGAACGACGCGACGAGCATCGCGACGAACCCGAGAGAGATGACGGCGACGAAGATGAACGGCACGCGCGCCATCGCACCCACGAGATCACTTCCGTGCGCAAGCGTCCCTTCGGCGATCTCGTCGCGCGAATGGAGACGCACGGTGTTGCCATGTATCTCGCCGTCGGAATCCTCGCCCCACGCTCCGCCGAGCGATTCGACTATCTCGCGCTCCACTATGCGCCCCGCCGGGAACACTCCGTTCGCGGCGAGAAACTCCGGCTCGTAGTCGAGCCAGACATGCGTCATCTTGACGAAATCCTGCGGCCTTGCATCGCACGCGGCAAGCGTGTCGAACGAGACGAACACAGGCCCGTCGGTGTTGACCGGCATCCTGTTCATCCCACGCACGAGGGCGCGGCTCGTCACCATGTGCCAGTTGAGATCGACTACGCCGACGACCTTCAGCGAGATGACAAGCCCGCGTCCGGCGTCAAGCACGAGGTCATCGCCGACGCCTATCTTGCGCGCGCGCGCCATCATCTCGGTTATGACGCAGTTGTCACCTTCCGCAAGCGCCTTCTCAGCCGACTCGCGGTCGCCCTGCGAGAACTTGAAGTCGGGCAACCACGCGCTCGCGAGAAGAAGCGCGTTCCTGTACTGCTTCATCGGAGCGCGTCCGCCGCGCCCGCCGCCGCCGAAGCCCTTCAGTTCCTCAAGCGGCGAGATGTTGACTTGGAGCGGCTGAAGCTCGCCTATGCGCTTAACACCCTTGAGGTTGCGCAGATGCTCTATGTCGAAGCTCGAAACGCCACCTGGGAGAATCGAGACTATCGCGTCGGGCCACTCAGGCGAGGGGATGAACGGCTTTGTAAGCGACGTACCCCACGTCTCTACTGCGACAAACGCGCCGAAGCCGCACGCGAACGCGATAATCATTCCGAGCCGCCTCTTTCGCGGCTCGCGTCCCGACGCGGCTTCGAGCGGGCGGACGGCGAACGCAGGCTTCAGGGCGAAGAGCGCGCCGAACACGGCGACAACAGGCGCGACTGCGACGACGGCCATTACGCCCTTCGCGCCGATTGCCGCCCCAGACGGGAAAGTCACGGCATCGCACGCGACGTATGCATAGAGCGCGGCGATTGCGCCGCCGACGCCGAGCGCGAGCCCCACAGCGGCAAGCGCGAGCGCTTCGCGGACGACCATCTTCGCGACGCCGCCGCGCGTCATGCCGAGAATGCGCAGCGTCGCGATTTCCATGCGGCGTGATTCGATCGTAAGAAAGAGCGTGTTCACGAGCAGGCACAGCGCCGTAAGCGCGGCGGCCCATAGGAGAAGCGGCTTTGCGCGGTCCATGTTGCGCCCCGAGTCTGAGAGGAACATAGGGGCCAATTCTTCGGGCGAGGCCGGTTTGAAGTCCTGCCATTCCTCGTCTATGTCGGCAACGGCAGACGGGGGAAGGAACATGTTGGGGTAGCCGCGCACCGGGCGCTCCCAGTCGAGGTAGCCCGCGAGCTTCACGCGATACGCGCCCTTGCGCCCTACGAGAGTAAGCTCGTCGCCTATTGCGGGAAGGTTCTTCACGCGTCGCTGTGCGAATAGCGCCTTGGTGACGAGAGCGCCGTCGAGGCCGGGGCGAGTCGCAACATGCGCCATCATCGGCGGGCCCTGCAAAACGCGGCCATCGGGGCGGAAGTCGAGCTGGAGCTGCACCGTCTGGGCATCGGCGTCGACGGGAACCGCCTTGACAAGACGCTCGGCGATTGCAACCGCCTGGGCGTCGTTAGTCGCCACAAGCGACTGCGTGAAGACGACTGCGCCCGCAGCGGCGGCAATTCCGAGGACCGCGCATATATGCCGCGCTTTCATTTGCACGTCTCAAGATAGAGCCTAGAAACAAGGGCAGGATCGCCCTCGGTCGCGAACGACGCCGCGATCCTGCCGTCCTTCAGGAAATGGACTTTGCTTGCCGTCGCAGCCACCTGCGGATCGTGCGTGACGACGAGGATAGCGCTTTTCTCCCTGGCGTTGAGATCGCGGAGAAGCGAGCATATCGCCTTCGACGCCTTCGCGTCGAGGTTCCCGGTCGGCTCGTCGGCGAGCACCACGTCGGGCGACGCGACGAGCGCGCGGGCGATTGCGACGCGCTGGCGCTCGCCGCCCGAAAGCTCCTCGGGCTTCTTCGAGAGGATGTCGGCGATGCCAAGCGCCGAGACGAGCGACTTAAGCCGCCCTTCGTCGACCTTCGCCCCGTCGAGGCGAAGCGGCAGAACGACATTGTCGCGCACCGTCTTCTCGTTGAGCAGGTTGAACGCCTGGAAGACGACTCCGATGTGGCGGCGGCGGAATTTCGTCGCGGCCGCGTCGCCCATCTTCACGATGTCGCTCCCGCCGACGAGTATCTCACCCGCATCTGCGGAAAGAAGCCCCGCCGCGAGATGAAGGAACGTGGACTTGCCGCTTCCGCTCGGGCCCATCAGCGCCTCGAAGCTGCCAGGCGCCATCTTCAGGGAAAAGTCCTTTAGGACTTCCTGACTGCCGTACTTGCGGCACACGCCGCTTGCGTTAAGAGCTTCCATTCAACCTCCTGATGTCAACAGCCGTTCAATCAAAGAAAGGGGCGGCCGTATGGCCGTCCCCCTCTTTTCTCGCAACGCCCTTCGGGCAGTTGCCAAGGCGATCAGCCCTCGAACTTGTATACGTCGAGCTTCTTGTACTTCGTGTGGAGAAGGTGGTGCGCCTTCTCGCCGCCCTGCGCGCCGGTCTTGCCGCCGAGATAGTCCTTGTAGAGGGCAGTGACCTCGGGGTTCAAGTGCGACATGCGGAGCGTGCACTTCTCGTCGTCGGTGTAGAGACCCGCCGTGCGCTGGGCGCGGACTTCGTCCGTCGCGAGGCAGGGCTGGCCGCCGCCGCCGATGCAGCCGCCACGGCACGCCATGACCTCGATGAAGTCGAAGCGCGGCTTGACGCCGTTCTTGCGGTCTTCGCGGATCATGTCAAGGACCTTCTCGACGTTGCCCATCTGGTGGGCGACGGCGATATTCACCTTCGTGCCCTTGATGTCGATCGTCGCGGTCTTGACGCCTTCCATGCCGCGCACCGCCTGGAAGTCGATGCTCGGGGGCTGGGCCTCGCCGGTGATGAGGCAGTAGGCCGTGCGGAGCGCGGCTTCCATGACGCCGCCGGTGACGCCGAAGATCGTGCCCGCGCCCGTGTAGGCGCCAAGCAGATCGTCGGCCTTCTCCTCGGGAAGCGACTCGAAGTCGATGCCCGCCGCCTTGATCATGCGGGCGAGCTCGCGAGTCGTCAGCACGACGTCGGTGTCCTGGGTGCCGGTGGCGCTCATGAACTCGTCGCGGGCGATCTCGTGCTTCTTAGCCGTGCAGGGCATGATTGAAGTGACATGGACCTTCGTGTGGTCGATGCCGTTCTTCTCGGCCCAGTAGCTCTTGCAGAGCGCGGAGAGCATCTGCTGCGGCGACTTCGCGGTCGAGAAGTTCTCGGTGAAGTCGGGGGCGTACTTCTCCATCCAGTCGGTCCACGCGGGGCAGCAGCTGGTGAGGAGCGGGAGCGTCCCGCCCTCGGTGAAGCGCTTGATGAACTCGGTGCCTTCCTCCATAATCGTGACGTCGGCCGAGAAGTTCGTGTCGAACACCTTGTCGAAACCGAGCATGCGGAGAGCCGCGTAGATCTTGCCCGTAGTGAGCGAACCCGGCTTCATGCCGAACGCCTCGCCAAGCGCGACGCGGACGGCCGGGGCGATCTGCACGAGGCAGGTCTTCTCGGGGTCGCGGAGCGCGGACCAGACCTTGGCCGTCTCGTCGTTCTCGTAGATCGCGCCAACGGGGCAGTGCGCGGAGCACTGGCCGCACTTGATGCAGGGCGACTCGGCGAGCTTGACGCCGGCGGCGGGGGCCATGACGGTCTTTTCGCCGCGCCCGATGAACTCGAGCGCCCAGACGTTCTGCATCTCCTGGCACACCTCGGCGCAGCGGCCGCACTTGATGCACTTGTCGGAGTTGAGGACGATCGACGGCGTGGACTTGTCGGGGTCGCGGTGGATGACTTCCTTCGGGAACGGGATTTCGCGGATGCCGAAGTCGGCCGCGATCGCTTGGAGCTCGCAGGAGCCGGAGCGCGGGCACTGCAGGCAGTCCTGCGGGTGGTTCGCGAGGATGAGCTCAAGGACCGTCTTCCTGACCTGGACGATGTCGGGGTCGTGCGTGAGGATGTGCATCCCCTCCGTCGCCTCGGTGCAGCACGCGCGGAGCATCTTCGGGCTCGGGACGAGCTTGCCGTTGTCGGCCGGGTTGCGGCTCGGGACGAGCTGCCTTACGACGCAGATTCCGCAGCTTGCGCCCGGCTTGAGGTCGGGATGGTAGCAGAGCGTCGGGATCTTGATGTGGGCGGCCTTGGCCGCGTTGAGAATCGACGTGCCCTTCGGGACTGAAACGGACTTGCCGTTGATCTCAAGAGTGATAAGTTCTGGAGTTTCCATGTTATTAAACCTTCAACTTTACACTTTACACGTTACACTTTCAACTTTCAGCCGTGGCTGATCGCGCCGAACTTGCAGGTCTGCTCGCAGGCGCCGCACTTGACGCACTTCGCCTGGTCGATGACGTGCGGCTGCTTCACCGCGCCGGAGATCGCGCCCGCCGGGCACTTCTTCGCGCACATCGTGCAGCCCTTGCACTTCGCCGGGTCGATCTTGTACTGGATGAGCTTCGAGCACTTTCCGGAACGGCACTTCTTGTCGTGGATGTGCTCCATGTACTCGTCCATGAAGTAGCGGAGCGTCGACTTGACGGGGTTGGAAGCCGTCTGGCCGAGGCCGCAGAGCGAAGCCTTGTTCATGGCGTCGCAGATCGCCTCCATGTCCTTGATGTCCTGGTCGGTGCCGCGCCCGTCGGTGATCTTCTTCAGGTAGTTGAGGAGCTTCCTGCCGCCGATGCGGCACGGCGCGCACTTGCCGCAGCTCTCGTCAACCGTGAAGTCGAGGTAGAACTTGGCAATGTCAACGACGCAGTCCGTCTCGTCCATGACGATTAGGCCGCCCGAGCCCATGATCGAGCCGATCTTGGCAAGGCTCTCGTAGTCGATCGGCACGTCGAGGAACTGCTCGGGGATGATACCGCCCGAAGGTCCGCCCGTCTGCGCCGCCTTGAACTTGTGGCCGCCGCGGATGCCGCCGCCGATGTCGAAGATGATCTCGCGGAGCGTCGTGCCCATCGGGACTTCGATGAGGCCCGAGTTGTTGACCTTACCCGTGAGCGCGAACACCTTGGTGCCCTTCGTCGTCGCCGTGCCGATCTTGGAGAACCAGTCGGCGCCCTTGTTGATGATGACGGGGATGTTCGCGAGCGTCTCGACGTTGTTGATGACCGTCGGACGGCCCCAGAGGCCCTTGACCGCCGGGAACGGGGGACGGGGCTTCGGCATGCCGCGGTTGCCCTCAATGGACTGGAGAAGCGCCGTCTCCTCGCCGCAGACGAACGCGCCCGCGCCGAAGCGGAGCTCGATGTCGAACGAGAAGCCTGAACCGAGGATGTCGTCGCCGAGAAGCCCGAGCTCGTGCGCCTGGGCGATAGCGACCTCAAGGCGGTGGATGGCGAGCGGATACTCGGCGCGGATGTAGATGAAGCCCTTCGAAGCGCCGATAGCGTAGCCCGCGATGGTCATCGCCTCAAGGATCGAGTGGGGGTCGCCCTCAAGCGTGGAGCGGTCCATGTACGCGCCAGGGTCGCCCTCGTCAGCGTTGCAGACCATGTACTTCTGGCCCTTGGGCTGCTGCTGTGCGAACTTCCACTTCATGCCGGTGGGGAAGCCCGCGCCGCCGCGCCCGCGAAGGCCCGACTTGAGCATTTCGTCAACGACCTGCTCGGGCGTCATCTCGAAGAGGACCTTCTCGATCGCCTTGTAGCCGTCGCGTGCGATGTAGTCCTCGATCTTCTCAGGGTCGATCACGCCGCAGTTCCTGAGGACGATGCGGTACTGCTTCTGGTAGAACGGGATGTTCGCCTCGGCGACAAGCTTCTTCGCCTGCTCGGGGTCGTAGCAGAGGCGCTGGACGACGCGGCCCTTGACGAGGTGCTCCGCGACGATCTCCTTGACGTCCGCAGCCTTGACCTGGACGTAGAACGTGCCCTGCGGGAGTATCTTTACGATAGGCCCCTGTTCGCAGAAGCCGAGGCAGCCCGTCGTGACGACCTGCACCTTGTCCTTGAGACCTGCGGCCTCAAGCTCGTTCGCGAACGACTCGACGATCTTGTCGGCGCCGCCCGAGCAGCACGCAGTGCCGCCGCAAACCAGTACGTATGATTCGTATGCCATAGTTCTCCTTAATTAAGTCAGTTTTGTGGTTATGTGGTTGCGTGGTTACGTGGTTATGGGGTTGTGCGGTCTACCACCATACTACCTAACCACCTAAACCGCCTAACCATTCTTGACAATGTCGATCGAGGGCTTGTCGAGGATCTTGCCCTCAATGAGCTGGCGGCCGACGATGTGCTTTTCGACGATCTCCTTGGCCGTCGCGCCGTCCACGTGCCCGTAGATGACGGTAGGCATCCCCGGGACGACGACTTCGACCGTCGGCTCGGAGTGGCAGAGGCCCATGCAGCCGGTCTGCCTGACGAGGACGTTCGTAAGCCCCTTCTCCGTGAGCGTGTCGATAAGCGACGTAAACGTCTCCTTCGCACCGGCGGCAATACCGCACGTGCCCATGCCGACGACGACCTGGATGTCCTTGTTCGAAGAGTCGCGCATGTCGAGCGCCTTCTGCTTCTCCTCGCGCATCTTGCGCAGGTCTGCAAGCGTAAGCTTAGCCATTTTCAATTCTCCTTAACCGAGTTTGCGATACTGTTCGATGATGCCCTCGACGTCCTTCGTCTCGAGCTTGCCGTGCACCTCGCCGTTAACGACGGCGACAGGCGCAAGGCCGCAGCAGCCGAGGCAGCGGACGGCCTCGACGGAGAATAGCCCGTCCTCGGTCGTCGCATTGAGCCCGACGCCGAGACGGCGCTCGAACTCCTTGATGATGTCGTCGCCACCCCTGAGGTAGCAGGCCGTGCCAAGGCAGACCTGGACGTTGTACTTGCCGGCCTTCTGCAGGCGGAAGAAGTTGTAGAAGGTAACCACGCCATAGACCTTGGCAAGCGGCACGCCGAGCATCTCGGATATCTCCAGCGCTATGTTGCGCGGGATGTACCCGTATGTCTGCTGGACGCGGTGCAGAACCATGATCAGGTTCCCTGGCTTCGTCTTCCATTCCTCGACGAACGCCTTTAGTTCGGGCGTCATCGTCTCGAGTTTCTCGCTCATTTTTTTTGTCCTTCTTTTATGCGAACTGAAAAGTTGTCCCCATTGGTCGTAATTATACTCTATCCGCCCGTTGTTAGGCAAGGATAAGTTCAAGGCGAAAAATGCGTCCCCCCCGCCTTGACTTGTCGGCATCAAAAAAGATATAATCTAAGCCACTTGGGAGGAACGACATGTCTGAAGATTTGCAGAGTCTCTTGGAGAAGATCAACCGCGAGGGCGTCGAGAAGGCCCGCGCCGAAGCCGACCGCATAGTCGCCGACGCCAAGGCGAAGGCCGCCGACATCGTCAAGGCGGCGAACGCCGAGGCCGCGAAGTCCGTGGCCGACGCGGAAAAGGCGGCGGCCGACTACGCCGCGCGCGCAGCGGAGACGGTGCGCCAGGCGGAGCGCGACACGATACTCAGGATCGAGTCGTCCGTCACCGCCCTTCTCGAAAAGGTCCTCAAGGCTGACGTAGACGCGGCTCTTGCGGACGAAAAGACCGCAGCCGGCCTCGTCGCCGAGGCAATAAAGGATCTCGTCGGCTCCGTCGAAGTCGCGGCAGCCCCCAAGCTCGCCGCCGCCCTCAAGGCGCAGCTCGCCGCCAAGGGCAATGTCACGGTAGTGATGGACGACACGCTCGGAACCGGCTTTTCCGTAAAGACCGACGGCGGCCGCGTGGAGCATGCGTTCACCGGCGAAGTGATTGCGGGCGAACTTGCAAAGCGCCTCAGGCCGGACCTCGCTAAGTTGCTCAAGTGATGTCCACCGACTACATAGTCGCAAGTCTCCCGGCGCTTGCGTTCGACGCGCCCGCGCCGATTGCGTGGGAGAAGTTCACGGAAGCAGCTCCTGACGCGGAGCGCATAGTCGCCTCGTCGGGATGGAACGACCTCGAAACGCAGCTCCGCAACGCCATGGCCGCCGCAAGAGGCGGCGCCAAGTACGAGCGTCACGCAGACGGCTGCTCGCTTTATTGGAAGAACCGCGTCACCGCCTGCTTTCAGGAAAAGGACGTCGCGAAGCGCCAGAACATGATAGACCGGGTCTGGTGGGACGCCGCAGGCGAGCTTACGCCGCCTGCATCGCCGCTCGGTCCCGGCGCGCTCGCCACCTACGCGGTCCGTCTCAAGATCGCGCTGCGCCGCTCAGCCGTCTCGACCGAGAGGGGCAACGCGGCGTTTGACAGGCTTACGGCAGAAACGAAAGAGAAAGTATGACAACTACCGGAAAAATCGTCGCCGTCAACGGCAACATGATCACGGTCGCCTTCGACGGCGCCGTGGCGCAGAACGAAGTCGGCTACGCCGTGTGCGGCGAGAAGAAGCTGATGGCGGAGATCGTGCGCGTGCGCGGCACGCGCTGCGACATGCAGGTGTTCGACGCGACGACAGACCTAATGGTCGATGACCGCGTCGAGTTCACTGGGGAGCTGCTTGCCGCAGAGCTCGGACCCGGCATGCTCGCGCAGGTCTACGACGGACTTCAGAATCCCCTTGCCGACCTCGCGAAGGAGGCGGGCAAGATTTCAAAGGACGCGGAGTTCTTCCTACAGCGCGGCATGTACCTCTCCGGCCTTCCCCGCGACAGAAAATGGGACTTCCACCCGCTTGCAAAGGTCGGCGATCGCGTCACGGCCGGCGACTTCCTCGGCTGGGTTACTGAAGGCATCTTCGACGACAAGACGATGCCGGGGCACAAGATCATGGTTCCGTTCGCGCTGCGCGGCGTCTACACCGTGAAGTCCCTCGCCACTGCGGGCGACTACACCGTTACCGAGACGATTGCGACGCTGACCGGCCCCGACGGCAAGGACGTCCCCGTCCAGATGATGCAGCGCTGGCCGGTCAAGGTGCCGATCAAGTGCTTCAAGGAGCGCCTCGCGCCGACCGAGACGCTTGAGACGACGGTACGCACGATTGACACGTTCTTCCCGGTCGCGGTAGGCGGCACGTACTGCATCCCCGGGCCCTTCGGCGCCGGCAAGACGGTCCTCCAGCAGACAACCGCGCGCTACGCCAAGGTGGACATCGTGATTTCCGCAGCGTGCGGCGAGCGCGCGGGCGAAGTCGTCGAGACGCTGAAGGAATTCCCCGAGATCGTAGACCCCAAGACGGGCCAGTCGCTCATGAAGCGCACGATCATCATCTGCAACACTTCTTCGATGCCGGTCGCCTCGCGCGAGGCGTCGGTCTACACGGCGGTGACGCTCGCCGAGTACTTTAGGCAGATGGGGCTCAACGTCCTCGTGCTTGCAGACTCCACCTCTCGCTGGGCGCAGGCGATGCGCGAGCTTTCGGGACGCCTCGAGGAAATCCCGGGCGAAGAGGCGTTCCCCGCCTACCTCGAATCGAGGATCGCGGCGTTCTACGAACGCGCGGGCCGCGTCATGCTCAAGGATGGCTCGACCGGGTCGGTCACGATCGGCGGCACGGTCTCTCCCGCAGGCGGCAACTTCGACGAGCCGGTGACGCAGGCGACCTTGAAGGTCGTAGGCGGCTTCCACGGGCTTTCGCGCACGCGCTCCGACGCTCGCCGCTACCCGGCGATCGACCCTCTCGACAGCTGGAGCCACTACACCTCGGTTATCGAGCAGGCCCGCGTCGAAAAGGCGCGCGCGATACTCCGTAAGGGCAACGAGGTAGGGCAGATGATGAAGGTCGTTGGCGAAGAGGGAACTTCGCTCGCAGACTTCACGACCTACTTGAAGGCCGAGTTCCTCGACGCCGTATACCTCCAGCAGAACGCGTTCTCCGAATCCGACGCGACGACGCCGGTCGCCCGCCAGAAGGTCATGTTCGACATCGTCGAAAAGGCCCTTCTCGGCGAATACTCGATCGACGACAAGGCGGAAATGCGCAAGTTCTTCATGGACCTTCAGCAGACCTTCATCGACTGGAACGACAAGCCGTTCGAGTCCGAAGAGTTCAACGCGCTCAAGGCGGAGCTCGAGAAGAAGATCGCAGGAGCCTCGTCTGCTACCTGAGCTTGAAGGCGAGCGTCAGGCGGGCGGTGGACGATACGGACGCACCGCCTGACTTCGCGGGCGTGAAACGCGCCGCGCGCGCCGCGCGGACGGCCGCCTCGTCGAGTTCGGGAAATCCGCTGGACGATACGACATCGACGCGGTCAACCTTTCCTGCGGCGTTCACGCGGATTTCAAGGGTTACGTCGCCTTGCTCGCCGCGCTGCCTCGCCCCCTTCGGGTAGTCAGGCTTTATGGCCTTGTTGGGCTTTGGCGGCGCGTCGATCTTCGCCTGCTTGGGCGCTTGCGCGGCAGAGCCGCCAGTGCTTGGTGCCTGCGCGACTTCGTCGCTAGTGCTTTCGCGCGCGGGGCGCGCTGGTGCCTGTTCGAGAATTGGCTCCGTTGGATCGGGTTCAGCGAGCTTCGGTGCTTCAGGATCTGGCGGTAGCGGGTCTTCGGCCCTTTCGGCTTCCGGCGGCTTTTCCTCGCGCGGCTTCGGCGGCTCGACCTCGGGCATCGCTGGCATTGTCGGCGAAACTGCCGCGGTCTCGTCTTCGTCTTCAGCGAATGAAAGATCTACGCTTGAAAGGTCGAGGGTGGCAATGGTCGTCGGGCCTGGCGCATACTTCATATAGGCTACAATCCCCACGGCAATCAAGCCATGAGCCGCTACTGAAGCTACTATCGCCGTACTAAATCTCACTCTCAACAACCCTCAATATCTCTGTGTCTCTGTGTTAAATACTAGCCACTAGCCACTAATCACTGACTACTGACCCCTGACCCCTTCACCTGAAAGGTAGCCTTCTCCACTCCTGCGGCCTTTAGCGCTGAAAGAAGCTCTATGCCAGTCCCAAGCGACGACTTCCTGTCGCCAGAGATTAGAACCGGGAGATTCATCTTAACGGCATTGAGTTCCCTCACGCGCGAGACTATTGCATCGCGCTCCATCGGCATGCCGTTCAGCTGCATCGAGTCGTCGGGGAGAATCGTAACGACGATTCGCTCGCCTTTTTCCGCAGCGCCCGCAGCATCGGGGAGATCGACCTTAAGACCTTTATGAACGGCCATGTCGAAGATGCAGTAGATGAAAAAGACGAGCACGAGGAACATGACGTCCATAAGCGACATCATTTCAAGCCTCGCGCCTCTTCTTTTCTTCTTCCCCATACTCTCCTTTTTACTAATTACTGACTCCTAACTACTGACCCCTGACTCCTGACCACTGCGCTGGAATATTTAACACAGAGGCACAGAGACTCAGAGACACAGAGGATTTTCAAACTGGGGGCAAGCTCCCAGACCCCTGACCACCTGACTCCTATCTCCAACTCCAACTCTAAACTCCAACTACTGACTCCTGACCCCTGACCCCTACTCTTCCACTTTCGCGTCAAGTACATTGTAGGGAAAAAGGAGAATCAACGACGCGATAAGACCTGCCGCTGTCGTGATAAGCGCCTCGCCAATGCCTGCCGTCGCCGCGAGAGGATTGGCGTCCGTGCCATTCAGCGCACCAAACGTCTGCATGATGCCGATGACGGTGCCGAGGATACCGAGCATCGGCTCTGCGGTGATGATCGTAGAGACAATCGGCAGCCCCTTCGCGTTGACCCGCCCTGCGCGGAATTCAAACGCCTTCCAGATGAGGATCGCGAGCCCGAGAATGGAAAGCCCCAAGATCGGCCACATGACCGGTCCGCCCTTCAAGAAAATCTCAATTAGCTTTGACATATTTACTTGTGTTTGTTAGCCACAAAGTACACAAAGAAACACAGAGTCCTTTGGGGCCTGGGGCAAGCCCCAGCTTCTTTGTGATCTTTGTGTTCTATGTGGCTAAATCAGACCTTTCAGAAGTTTTCATCGGCACAACTCAAGCGCGAGGAGCGCGAACGACGTGCAAAGCACCGGATCAGACTCCCAGAAGCGATTGTTCTCGTTGGCCCAGCTTCCGTCCTCCCGCTGGAGCGAAACAATCTTCGCGGATATCTCCTTCTTCCAGTCGTGCTCGCCGACCATCCCGATCTTCGCCGCGTCAAGTGCGCGAGTCATGATGTCGTAGAAGTAGTAAAGCCCCTGGTTGCCCATGCCGGGGTTCTCGTCAACCGACCAGTTCTTCTCCATCCACTCAACAGACTGCTTCACGCGAGGATCGCCCTTGTCGAGCTTCGCAGAGCACATCGAAAGAACTGCCGCATACGTCATTGCGCCGTATGCCCTGAGCGTGACCTTGCCCTGCGCGTTAGTCTCGGTCCCGCCCTGCGGAGTGCGGTCGTTGTACGCCGCACCACCGGCGTCGGGTCCTTCCTTCTTCATCAGGTTTTCGACAAACGCAAGCGCCTTGTCCCAGTCGAGATCGACGCACTTGCCGCCTTCGCGGAATTCTTCGAGCGAGGCCGTCTTTGCCATCGCCGAGAGCGCGTAGGATGTGTTCGAGAGGTCGGCATAACGACGGCGCGAAATCTTGTCGTATCCGAAGCCGCCAGCCATCGTGTCGTCGCCCGTGAGCTGCGACGAGGCGACATACTCGCGCGCCTTCAAAAGCGGCGCAGTCGGCGCGAGCTTTGAGTCAAAGAGCGCAGAGAGGCAAACGGACGTGTTGTAGTTGCCAAGCCCCGAGCCGCCGCGACCAGGTTTTGGGACATAGAAGCCGCCGTCCTCGCGCTGCGTGCCAAGGACGAACTTCGCCGCCTTCTTCTTCGCCTCGGCGACCGTCTCGCTCGTATCACCGCAGCCACTAAGCGCCCAAAGAGGAAGTGCCGTGAGAGCCGGCATCTGCGCGTCAGAAAAATGGCCGTCCGCCTGCTGGTTCGCAAGCAGGTACTTTGCGCCCTTCGCAATCGACGCCTCAAGCGGCGACACTTGGTCCGCAAGGGCAACCCCCGTGACAAGCGCAAGCACAATACAGCTTATAAGTTTCTTCATATACGTCTCCTTGGTTTAAATTCATCAGCTTGGTGAGATATTTTTTAACGCAGAGGCGCAGAGACGCAGAGAACATGAAAAACAAAATTTCTCTGCGCACTTTGCGACTCAGCGACTCTGCGTTAGAAAACGAACTACCATCAGAAAATTAAACGCCAGTGTCGGGTGGAAGGTTCATCAGCGCATTGATACGATCGTCTAAAGACGGATGCGACGCGAAAAGCGAGGCGTGCTTGCCGCTTATGCCAAACGCCTTGAGAGAATCGGGGAGAACGCCCGGCTGAAGGTTCCCAAGGCGACGAAGCGCGGCAATCATCGGTGCAGGTGTGCCAATAAGCCGAGCAGACCCGGCGTCTGCGGCAAATTCGCGGCGGCGACTGTACCACATTACGACAATCGACGACAGGAATCCGAGCGCGAGCTGCATGACCATCACAATCACGTGATAGAGCCCGTACCCTCCCCTGCTCCTGCGGCTCTCCTTGCCGTTGAGCGCGCCCTGGATTATCTGAGCGGCGAGGTGCGAGAAGAAGATGACAAACGTGTTCACGACGCCCTGTGTGATGCCCATCGTAACCATGTCGCCGTTTGCAACATGCGAGATTTCATGACCAAGGACGCCGCGAAGTTCCTCGCGCGTCATCTGGCCCATTATGTCGGTCGAGACGGCAACGAGCGCGGAGTTCTTGAACGCACCAGTGGCGAACGCGTTTGCCGCGCCCGGGTAGATCGCGACCTCTGGCGTCTTGATGTTCGCGCGACGGGCGAGGTCTTCGACGGTAGTGACAAGCCAGCGTTCCGCCTCGCCCTCGGTGCCGTCTATCGTGCGGCACCTCATCATCGTCTTGACGAGAGTTTTCGACAACAACAACGAGATTACCGAGCCTGCCATGCCGAAGATGAACGAGAACACCAGAAGCGGCGCATAGCCACCCTCTCCGAGTTCTGCGGCGAGGTCAACGCCCAAGAGCCCGCAGACAATCGTCGCAACGATAGTCAACATCGCGACCGCCGCGATATTGACGACAAGGAACATGAATATCCGTTTCATGCCGACAATTATACCATATTCCCGCGCCCTATTGCGCATGACCGCATATAAGGCGCGGAAAACCCCGTCAGAGACGCACCCTAATCCAGGACCTTTGCCGTCGGGCCCGCGCCGGAATAGGAGTCGAGGCCGCCGAAGCCAGCGTATGTGTCTGAGTCGCCGCAGGGAGTCGTGCCGTCGTCGCCCTCCGTCGCCGCGATGCGCTTCACCTTTGGTCGCTCGCCAAAGAGCACCGTGCCGAGCCGCACCCATGTCGCGCCTTCCTCGACCGCCACTTCGTAGTCGCCGCTCATACCCATCGAAAGGCGAGGCAGCCCCACGCCAAGCCGAGCCTCAAGATCGTCTCGCATCTCGCGCAACCTGCGGAAGTACGGCCTTGCGTCCTCGGGATTCTCGCTGAACGGCGCCATCGTCATAAGCCCCTCAAGCGTGATTCGCGGGCACGACTCGGCGATGTGCCTGATCGTCGGCTCGACATCCTCGGGCTTCATGCCGCTCTTCGACTTCTCGCCGGATACGTTGACTTCGAGAAGGATGTGAGGCGACGCGCCGATCTCGTCGGCAATGAAGTTTATCCTATCGGCGAGCTTTATAGAATCGACGGAGTGGATGAAGTCGAATATATCAAGCGCGTGGCGGACCTTGTTCGACTGGAGATGACCTATCAGGTGCCAGGATGGTCCCGACACGCTTGCGGGCTTCTTCCACGCCGCTTCCTGCACCTTGTTCTCGCCGACTATCGCAAGCCCCGCGTCCCAAGCCTCCTTCACGACCTCCGCGCCGTGGGTCTTGGTGACGGCGATGATTTCGACTTCGCTTTTATCGCGCCCCGCGCGTGCGCATGCTGCGGCGATTTTGCCGCGGACGCCTTTTAAAATCTCATTAAGGTCTGTCATTTGTCACCTTTCATTTTAGCCAAATTCACCAAGCGAGATAAAATTTGAACAGTGTAGGTCATGTTGAAGTAGAGACGATTCCGATCTCGGAGACGTCGGAAAGGCCGTTCGCGGCGGCGAGCAGGATGCCGTAGTTCACAATTGGAACTCCCGCCTCCTTCGCGCAATCAATACGCCGCAGGACCTCGCGACGCGTCAGCATGCAGCCGCCGCAGTGAACGACAAGATTGATAGTTGGTGCCTGGTGCTTGGTGCTTGGTGCGAAGCGCTGGGAGGATTGAGACTCAAGCGAAAAACCAGTTCCGGAGGAAAAGACGAAGTTGAGCTTCTTGCCTCCCGAGAGTTTCGCGAGCGCCTTGGGAATCTTCACGGCACCGATGTCGTTGCACTGGCGGTGGTGCGTGCAGCCCTCGGCTATAAGCACCGTGTCACCGTCCTTGAGATTCTTGACCGCCGCGACGCCTTTCAGAAACTCGGCAAGATCGCCCTTCTGCCTCGCAAAGAGAATCGAGAACGACGTAAGCCGCACGTCCCGCCCCTCTGCGGCGCGGCGCACCTCGCCAAACGCCTGCGAGTCGGTCACGACGAGCGTCTTGCGCCGCATTGCCCCGCTCCCAACTTTAGACTTTGCACTTTCAGCTTTCAACTCTTCTTCAAGTTCCGACGGCTGGCATACTACGCTCGTCGCATGGCGGTCGAGGCAGTCGCGAATCAGCTGCACCTGCGGAAGAATAATCCGACCCTTCGGCGCAGACTCGTCTATCGGGCAGACGCAGACTACGCGGTCGCCCTTTTCGACAAGGCCGTCGAGAAGCCCGGGGACGACATCGGCAAGCTTGATCGCGGCTATCTTGCTTTTAAGTTCATCGACCGAATCTCCCCGCCTGTAGTCAAGCGCCACGACGTTGCGGCGACGGCACTCCCCGAGAAAGAGCTCGCGCAGGTCGGCGCGATCGGCGTCGTGCGGCGTCTCGACCCAAATCGCGATGTCGGTGATTTCAAGGACGCCAAGGGTCTTCTTGACGCGAAGTCCGCCAAGCTCGCCCTCGTCGTCGAGCCCTGCCGTGTCGGTGACAAGGCACGGACCGAGGGGAAGTATCTCCATCGCCTTCGAGACGGGGTCCGTCGTCGTGCCTGGGGTGTCCGAGACGATTGCGACATCCTGTCCAGTGAAGGCGTTGACGAGCGTAGACTTGCCCGCGTTGCGGAGCCCGAAGAAGGCGATGCGGACGCGGTTTGCCTGAGGTGTCTCGTTCAACAGGGCCATACAGTCCCGCCCATTTCGAAAATCACGGTTGTTTCCATGCGCGAATTATACCAAAAATCCACGAATCCGACTTGCGCTTCTCCTATCGCGGGCAGATTGTGGTATAATATGCGCCAATGGAAAAGACAGTCTACCTAGACAACAACGCCACGTCTGCAATCGCGCCCGAGGTCAGGGACGTCATGCTGCCGTTTTTCGGCAATCTCTACGGCAACCCCAGCTCGATGCACGCATTCGGCGGGCAGGTGGCCAAATTCGTGGACAGGGCGAGAGAAGAGGTAGCGGCATTTCTCAACTGCTCGCCAGAGGAAGTCATCTTCACTTCGTGCGCCACGGAGTCCGACAACTCCGCGATTCGCGGCACCGCCGACTGGTTCGGCAGGGAGCTCAAGGTAATAACGACGGCAGTCGAGCATCCCGCAGTCCTCCAGCCCGTCCGTCGCCTGAAGGCGCTCGGCTTCGAGACGGTGGAGCTTCCCGTAGACGGCGTCGGCCAGATAGACCTCGACCAGCTCGTGTCGGAAATAGACTCCGCGAAAGCCACGAACCGCCCCGTCCTCGTCTCGACGATGTGGGCGAACAACGAGACGGGAACGGTCTTTCCAATCGGGGAAATCGCCAAGGCATGCAAAGAGCGCGGGGCAATCTTCCACACCGACGCGGTGCAGGTCGCGGGAAAGATTCCAGTCGATGTAGGGGAAGTCCCCGTAGACATGCTTGCGATGTCGGGGCACAAGTTCCACGCGCCAAAGGGAATCGGCATCTTCTACGTCCGCAAGGGGACAAAGGTCAAGCCCTTCATGCTCGGCGGCCACCAAGAAGGCGGCCGCCGCGCGGGAACCGAGAATGTCCCCTACATAATCGGCCTCGCAAAGGCGTGCGAACTTGCGCGTCTCGGCATGGCCGACGAATCACGGAAACTTACCGCCCTCCGCGACAGGCTCGAGTCTGGGATTCTCGCGTCCTGCCCCGACGTCCGCATCAACGGCGACAGGGAGCACCGCCTCCCGAACACACTCAACGTATCGTTCGAGTACATTGAGGGCGAAGCCATAGCCTACCGCCTCAGCGACATCGGCATTTGCATCTCGACGGGATCCGCGTGCGCGTCCGGCTCGCTCGACCCAAGCCACGTCATACGCGCCATGGGCGTTCCGTTCACAGCAATCCACGGCTCGGTGCGCTTCTCTCTGAGCCGCTACAACACGAATTCAGACATAGACTATGTCCTTGAGAAGCTCCCGCCAATCATCAAGGGCCTTCGCGAACTGTCGCCGTTCGGCCCCGACAAAGACGTTAGTACATTTCAATAATCCAAAAAAAACTTTTTTGACATGATTTACATGATTAACAAGATTTTAAGTCGGTAAGCAATCTGCGATTTCAGGAAATCTTGTAAATCTTGTAAATCCTGTCTGAAACAACCAATAACTATCATGAAAAAATTATTACTCCTAATTGCGATTACCGCCGTAGCAACCATGTCTGGGTGCCGCCGCGAGGACATCCGCGAATTCACCGTCCAGCTACCATCGCTGACCGAAGCCGACCGACAGAAGGTCGTGGACGCGTTCACAATTCGCAGCCCTGGCCGTCCGCCGCGCGTCTACGAGGGCATCTTCACCGACTCGTTCAAGTTCGACTTCACGAACAAGACCCTGACGATGAAATACGACTCGATGAAGATCGCGCAGACGAACATCAGGATGCTCATCGAGGGCAATGGCGTCGAAGTCGTCTTCCCGACAAACACGACCGGCGTCGCCGGCTATCTCGACTTCAAGCCGAAGTCAGTGGAATAGTAGCCGGGCTACTTGAGCAGCGCGACCGCGTGGACGGCGATGCCCTTCCCTGCGCCGACCGCGTCCATCCCCTCGTTTGTCTTTCCCTTTACGGAAATCCTGCCTATGCCGATGCTCATGAGCCCCGCGAGCGACGCGCGGACGAGCTCGACGAACGGCCTGAGCTTCGGACGCTCGCAGATGACGGTGGCGTCGATGTTCTCGATGGAGTAGCCGGCGCCGCGAAGTTCGTAGACGACGCTTTTCAGGAGCTCTCCCGAGTCGGCGCCCTTCCAGCGGTCGTCGGTGTCGGGGAAATGCGAGCCTATGTCGCCAAGCGCCGCCGCGCCGAGAAGCGCGTCTATCACGGCATGGATGAGCACGTCGCCGTCGGAATGGGCCTTAAGGCCGTCGCTCTCGGGAATGACCACGCCGCCGAGTACAAGGGGCTTACCGCTCTCGAAGACGTGCGAGTCGTATCCAAAGCCTACGCGCATATCAACTTCAAGGCCGCGAGAGTGGACTTCAGCTGCGCGAGCTTCGCGTCGTCGGTCTCACAGAGCGGCAGGCGGAACGCGCGCCCAATGACGCCCATGAGCCAAAGCGCCTCCTTGACCATGACGGGGTTTACGTCGATGAATAGGTCGTGGAAGAGCGGATAGAACCTGGCGTGAATCGCACGGGCGCCTACGAAGTCGCCGACGAGCGCGAGGCGGATCATGTCGCCCATCTCCTTAGGTATCACGTTCGACGCGACAGAGATTACGCCATCCGCGCCAACGGAGGCCATCGGGAGCGCGAGCGAATCGTCGCCGGAGAGGACCGTGAAATCGGGAATCCTGTTCTTGATGGCGCTAACCCTCTCGACCGAGCCCGCCGCCTCCTTGATGGCGACAATGTTGGGATGCTTCGCAAGGCGCACGACGACGTCGAGCGGGATCTCGCGGCCAGTGCGGCCGGGAACATTGTAGAGGACGACGGGAAGCCCGAGGTCGGCGACAGTCATGAAGTGGCGGTAGAGCCCTTCGGCGTTCGGCTTATTGTAGTAGGGCGTCACTTGGAGACATGCGTCTGCGCCGCCGGCGGCGATTGCGGCTTTCGTGAGGGAGATTGCCTCCGACGTGGAATTCGCGCCGGTGCCTGCGATGATCTTGCACTTCCCCGCCGCAAACTCAATCGTCTTTTCTATGACCTTGTGGTGTTCCTCGTGCGAAAGAGTCGGCGACTCCCCGCTTGTCCCGACGGAGCAAATGCCCTCTACGCCTGCCTGCGTCTGGCGCTCGACAAGCGAGCGCAACGCCCCATAGTCAACCGAGCCGTCGCCGGAGAACGGCGTCACGAGGGCGGTAATCGTACCTGAAAGCTTCATGTTGTGTATTATACCAAAATCTCGCCGTTGTTGGAATCGGGCTTGCTCGTCCAGGAGGCCTGGCCGGAGGCAAGCCGGATGCGACACGCGCCTTGCCGGACGTCAGAGACGCGCGACGCCGGTACGGCGGGCGGCTTCGGCGACTGCGGCGGGCACGATGTCCTTGAGGCGGCGGTCGAACGGCTTGGGGATGATGTAGCCGGTGCCGAACTCAAGGGTCTCGTCGGGATAGAGCGCCTTCACGTCCTCGGGAACGGGCTCGCGCGCAAGCATCGCAAGCGCGTTCGCGGCCGCAACCTTCATCTCGGTGTTGATCGTCGTCGCCCTGACGTCGAGAGCGCCACGGAAAAGGTACGGGAAGCCGAGCACGTTGTTGATCTGGTTGGGGTAGTCGCTCCTGCCGGTCACCATGACGTACTTCCTGCCCTTCAACGCCTTTGCGACTTCGTCGGGCGCGATCTCGGGGTCTGGGTTCGCCATCGCGAAGATCGCGGGGAAGTCGCCCATCTTGGCGACGTCCTCGCCGGAGAGGACGTTCGCGGCGCTTACGCCGATGAAGACGTCTGCGCCGGCAATCGCCTCCTTGAGCGTCTTCGCCGCCGTATCGACCGCGTGACGCGCCTTGTAGGGGTTGAGGTCCGTGCGGTCCTTGCGGATGGTGCCCTTCGAGTCGCACATCGTGACGTCGACGACTCCTGCCGCCTTGCACATCTCGCAGATGCGGATGCCAGCCGCGCCCGCGCCGTTCATCACGACCTTGAGGTCCTTGAGCTCCTTGCCGGCGAGCTTCGCGTAGTTCATCACGCCGGAAAGCGAGATGACGGCCGTTCCCCACTGGTCGTCGTGGAACACGGGGATGTCGAGCGCCTTGTCGAGCCTGTCCTCGATCTCGAAGCAGGCGGGCGCGGCGATGTCCTCGAGGTTGACGCCGCCGTACTGGGGGGCGAGGGCCATCACGGCGTCGATGACGCGCTGCGGATCGGTGGGGCCGGTGTCCTTGCCGTCCTCGCGGCAGTGGGCGAGGGGAACCGGCCACGCGTCCACGTCGGCGAACGCCTTGAAGAGGACCGCCTTGCCTTCCATCACCGGCACGGACGCCGCAGCACCGAGGTCGCCGAGCCCGAGAATCGCTGTTCCATCCGAGACGACGGCCACGAGATTTCGCTTGGCCGTGACGTCCCACGCCGCGTCCTTGCTCTCCGCAATCGCCTTGACGGCGTGGGCGACGCCGGGCGTGTATGCGAGGCAAAGGTCGTCCTTCGTCTTGAGCGGCTTCGGGAGCGCGACCGCGACCTTCCCGCCCAAATGGTACTTGAGAACCTCTTCCCTGCCGTATGCCATGACTATATCTCCTTTTCGGTAAAGTTGAAATGAGTTATCCTGACGCCCGTAGGCGCAAGCGTCTTGCGAATGACGGTGAGCCACTGGTCCGAGACCTCGCAGGCGACGACAACCGCATCCACATTTAGCTCGTTTATTATCGCCGGGGCCTCCATGAGCGTTCCATAGACCTTGATTCCGCCGATGTACTGCCCGCGCATCAAGACGTCGTCATCGAGAAGCCCAACAATTATGCGGCTGTTCGCAGCGGTATTCCTCACTAACTCGCGCCTGAAGGAGCGGTACCTGAGGCCGGCGCCGTAGACAAGCATGCGCGAGACGTCCTTTCTGCCCCTAAGCCGCGAACAGTCGATGGAGTAGAAGAGGTCGCGGACCACGGGACGGGCGAAGCGGGCCGCCGCGATGAGGATGAAGGACAGCAGGAAGTTCACGAGGACTGCGCCGAATATCGCGGGCGTGACGATGTGGTCCGGAAGCGTGTTGGGCGTATAGTATACGCCAACGCCGCCGAGAATCGCGCCGAAGGCGCAGGCAAGCAGGAGCCGCACGAAGTTGGATGTCATCGCGCGCGACCATACCGTCACGTAGGTGCGAAAGAACACGAGCGCGGCGAAGGCGGCGGAGACGTTTATCGGCAGCGCCACGCGGCAGACCGTCTTTGTCACGGGGAACTGCATCGTGTAGAACGTCACGAGGAACGTCCCCGCGAGAACCATCGCGTCGTACACCACGTAGAACGGCACGATGAGCTTGGCCCAGCGGCGGCGGTTCGACCTCGCCCTGTCGTGCGCAAACGAGGCGAGGAGCCTGCCTGCGTCAAACAGCTCGACACGTGCCATGTCGCGGAATACGATTACGCACGCCGCAGCGAACGCGACGATCCAGAGACCGGCGGCACGGGACTTCAGTAATATGCCGGAAAGCCCGAAAAGCACCGCGACGAGCGTCATCAAGTAGAGTATCCACGCCGTCTTGCGCTGGTCGAGCCCAGTGGCGCGCAGGATCCTGTGGTGAAGATGGTCGTGGTCCGCCGTCATGACCTGTGCGCTGTCGCCTGCGGCCGCATCGCGGTTCTCGCGCTTGAAGATGAGGTGCCTTATCGAGCGGCGAAGGATCGCAAGGGACGTGTCGAAGATCGGCACGCCCATGGCCAGCATCGGCACTCCCACCGACACTAGGAACGAATTTGCGGTCTGAGTAGCGAGCGGGAGCATGGACAGCAGAAAGCCGATCAGCATGGACCCGGAGTCGCCGAGGAATATGGACGCAGGGTTGTAGTTGTACCTTAAAAAGCCGACGAGCGCGCCTGCGAACGCAAAGTGGAAGATCGTCTGGTCTGGCGAGCCGAGGAACATGAGCGACCCCGCCATGCCGAGGACGGCGATAAGGGCGATTCCCGACGCGAGCCCGTCGAGTCCGTCGATGAGGTTGAACGCATTGACCGCGCCGACAATCCAGAATACGGTTATCACGCAGTCGAGCGCGGCAGGAAGCGTCGGCCAGAGGGTATTGAAGCCGAGCCCGCCCCACGCCCATGTGGCGAAAGCAACGGCGATCTGCCCGAAGAGCTTGAGCTTCGGCGGCAGGCTCCACTTGTCGTCGGCAAGCCCGACGAGGAACACGGCCAGCGCAAGCACGACGATGCGCAGCGGATGCATGCCGACGCCTGAGCCGACCCAGCGGCTTCCAGTCGCAAGCACGTACGCGACGAACGACCCGAAAAGGCCGATGAAGAGCGCGATGCCTCCGCCGCGAGGGATCGGCACCTTGTTTATCCTGCGGGGGTCCGGCTTGTCCACCATGCCGAGGCGGCGGTTTATCTCGCGCACTATCGGAGTAAGCACAAGCGTCAGCGCAAGCGCCGCGAAGAAGACTATGGCGAACGGAGCAAGTCTGTGAAGAAGATTCGTCATTTTGCGTCACCTCCATCAAGTTCTATCCGCGACAGAAGATAGGAAAGCCCGGCGTCGTCGCTCCGAGAGGCGTTGACCGTCACCATGGCCCAACGGTCTATCCGGTTGAGGACGCTGCGGTCAACTACGTCGCGGAAGATGCGCGAGACGTGGCTTGCCGTCTTGTAGCCTTCTTGGTTGAAGAAAGTGTAGGCAAAGCCGAACGTCGGGGAATCTTTGGACGCAAGGTCGATGAATCGCCAGTCGCGCCCTGCGACGGAACGCGTGCGCGGGCGTTCCATGCGAAGCCCCTGGGCGGGGAGGCATAGCTCGGGCCGGTGGATCGAGCTCTTGGACTTTCCGCCGATGACGAGAGAGACTACCATCCAGTCGCCGCCGTCCGAGACATAGCGGCGCTTCTCGATTGCCGTGTCGGACGGAAGGACCGTGAGCTCGGCTTCGGACGGCTCGAGGACTTCCGACGTGAACCCGGGGATGTCGGCGAGGTGTACGTTCGGCGCCTCGGCGACCGTGACGTCGGGCGTCGCCGCCTGGAAGAACATCACTGGGACGACAAGCGCAAAGGCAAGAACAGCGACAAGCGACGAATACCATGAGGGCCTGGCACCGTCGGTCTCGCCGTTCCCCATTGCCCGTTCCCCCGACTCACAACTCTTAACTCTCAACTCACAAACCTTGCTTATCCCCTCGCCTGTCGCCACCATCAGCAGGATCGCCACCGCAAAGACGACAAAGCCGGAGTAGTCGTGGTAGAACCCCGTCGCGAAGTCGGACGACGCAAAGTTGGCGACGAGCACGATCGAGAGGATTCTCATCACGTTGCCAAGTATCGCGATAGGCACCGACGCCGCGAAGAGAATGCCGCGACGAAGCCATGTCGGCTGCGTAAAGTACGCATAGCCCGCAGTCAGCGCCATAAGCGCAAAGAGCGAACGGAGCCCGCTGCAAGGATCGGCCACATCTATGGAGAATGACCCGTCGGATGCGCCGACCATCGTGCCCTGCTGGACGATGTCTGCGCCAACGCCGCGCGCAACGGCAAACGCCGTCGAGCTCGCAAGAAGCCGGAGATGCACCGTCACAACATCGAGGAACGTCGCAAGCGGAATGCAGAAGAGAAGAAAAAGCGCCGGAAAAAGGACGGCTTTCGCCGTCTCCCTGCCGAAGAACGCCCATGGAACGGCGATCAGGAGCCCCACGAACGCGACAATCTCGAATCGGAGCTGCACGCCCCTGACGCCAAGGAAGCCGAGCGCGAGAAACGGCAACGCCGCAAAGAGCCCGGCCCACGAAGGCGCCCCAAGCGAATCAAGAATCTTCCGCCTCTCCGTCCAGACGACATAGAGCGAGAAAAGCGGCACGTACCAGCCGAACGACATGTCCTCCTGCGGGGCGCGGAACATGTCTGGCGCGTGGTGCAGGATCATCGCCTGAAAGCCCCACAGCATGGCGAGAAACACTCCCGCCATGAGCGCTGTTCGCACATGAAGCTCCCGACATTTCATAAACTGCCTGATATTATACCTTATCCGCGATGACACTGCAACGCCGCAACTGTTTCAGAGGGGGCGCTAATTTCCGGTTAGCTTGAGCCATACGCGCAACAACTCGGAGTCGCTCCAAGCCTGGGCGGCACACCCCTTCTGCGCATGCGGCGCGTCGCCGTCGGCGATTTCGCTCACATGGCAGAGGCACCCCGCGTTTAGGTTCTCGACTGACGACGCAAGAAGCGAAAGCGCAGACTCGCGGGAGCATGCGCCAGCCTCGGCAAGCGCCTCGGCATAGAGCGGGAACACCCAGCCCCACACCGTTCCGTTGTGGTAGGCGGGCTTGCGCGTCGTGTCCTCGTCGCCCGCGTAGACACCGCGATAGAGCGGATGCCCCGAATTAAGCGACCGCATGCCGCCGGGAACGACAAGCTCCTCGGTCGCAAGCAGTATGGACGGATCGTCGACAACGCCGAGCGAAATCAAGAAAAGCTGGTTCGGGCGAATCGTGTCCTCAGGCTTCGCGTCAGCGGCCCTTTCGCCATTCGGCGCCGCGAGGCAATCGAAGTAGCCCGGCGCGTCCTTGCGCTTGAAGAGCCGCTTCAGCGAATCAAGCGCCCTGTCCGCGAGCTCGCCGCGCCCGAGGAACCGCAGGGCGGAAATCCATAGCGCCTGTATCTCGACCGGATAGCCGGTGCGCGGCGTGCACGCCGGATAGTTCGTGTCCATCCACGTAAAGTGGGACGGCGACCATACGAGCGCGCTTTCCTTGTCGACGTGGATTCCGTTGGGCGTGCCCTTGATGTAGTTATCGACTATCGACTCGCATGTCTTCTTAAGCGCCGTCATCTGGTTCGCGCAGCCGGCTTCGCAGATCTCCTGCACGCAGCGGATGAACCAGAGCTGCGCGTCGGTCGTGTCGCGGTTCCCGTCGGTATTGCCGTAGATGATATTGGGGAGAGTCCCGTTCTCCTCGAACGCGGCGAACGCCTTCAGGATGCGGACGGAGTCGGCGATCTTTCCCGCCGCTATCATGCCGCGCATGAAGATGAAGGTGTCGCGCCCCCAGTCGAGGAACCACGGATAGCCCGCTATAACCGTCTTGAGGTCGTCGCGCTTCACGATGAAGAGGTCGAGCGAGCGAGCGAGGGCGTCTGGAATCGGCGCAGTCACTACGGAAGGAAGCTGGTCGGCGCACCATCTGAACGGCGCGGCCGGCTTGCAGCAGGGGGAATCGCCGTGGAATACGCCAGTCATGACGACTTGCTCGCCAATCTTGAGGTCTGCAGATATCCAGCCGGGGCTGTAGAGATCGCCCGATCCGTCCTGTCCGCGCGCGGCTTCCTCGTAATGGGGGACGTTGTAGGACCACTGCGGCTCGTGGTGGTATGCGCCGTTCTCCACCGTCATCTCGAACTTGCCTTCGTAGGGCGCAAAGGAAAAGCCGCTTCCCATATCGCGCGTCTTCGCCGGAAAAAGATCTTCGAGCCCTGCGTATGCCTTTGTCGTAGAATGGAAGCTTCTCCATTCGATATCGGGGCGGAAGACTATCCGCACCTGGTCGCCGACGTCGTTGTCGCCTTGCTCGTAGCGCGAGACGACGAGCCGCGCGGCGTTCCTGCCCTCGGCAAGCGTGAGAACGAACGAGAACGAGGCGGAATGGCCCATGCCGCACGGAACGAGGAAGTCCCAGCGCGCGCCCCTTCCCGCAGGGTCTGCCGTGAACGACGTCACGCACTTCGCGTCTATCTCGCGCGTGTAGCCCTCGCGCTGAAGCCAGCAACGCGTGCGCGTCCAGAGGTTCAGCCGGTCGGACGGCACGTCCGGATTAGGATTCGCCGCGAGAATTGCGTCGTACTGGCTTGCGACATCGCCCCAGCCAAGGCGCACCTGGGACGCCGCGCCCGCGCCGTTGGAAAGAATCGTCCTGTACTCGGGATGCCTGCGCACCTCGTCGCCCGACATTACGAGTCTCGCGGCGGCGAGCCTTGGCGTCGGCGGCACGAGAAACTTCGCGCTCGTCCGCATCGCCTTGCCTTCGGGATAGACGACGACCATTATCTCGAGTTCGCGGCAATGCGTGCCGTCGCCCTTGTAGTGCGGCGCGTCGAACATCGCCACGTGCCGCCGCCCGTCGGGGCGCGAACGGTACACCCTAAGCGTCTTGCCCCTTTTGGGATCGACAAGGCGCACCCTAAAATGGCATTCTGCCGAAACCTCCACCCATTCGTTCTCGGGAACGCACACGACGCGGTGGAGGTCGCGCGGAAACACCCAGTGGAAGGCGGGCTTCGGCGTCTTGGCTTCCTGGCGCGGCGCTTGAACCAACTTTGCCAAGGCGGCGGAAGTAGCGAGGCAGAGAACCTCGCCCGGCTCCAGCGGTACCGGACCCGAAGTATTGACCTTGCGATCGGAAAGCAAGTCGAAGGCCTCGCCGTATGGAAACTCGGCGCGATCCCAGTCGATCGCCGCCGGTGCTACGCAGTCGAGGTTGGCGAGCACAAGCACCTTCCTGCCGCCCGGTTCATCTCCGCCCTTGCGCACCACCGCAAGCGTGTTGCCATCGCCGCGCGTGACGAGCGAGAGGCGGCTCGCGCCGGAGAACGTCGGATCGCTTCGCAAGATATGATTGAGCTTCGCGATCAGGTCGACCATGTTGGATTCGCTGTTCCACGCGAGGTCATTCCTGCCGTGGACGTCGATCTTCTCGCGACAGAACCATTCTACGCCGTTCGCTATTCCCCACGCGCCCTGCCAGGAGAGAAGCGCCGCAAGCTGCACCCGAAGCCGCGCATACGTCTCGCCCTTCTTGGCAAGCCTATCGTTGTCGTGCGTCTCGGCGAAATGGACAAGCGTGCCGAAGGCCTCGCTCCTCTTTATCGCGCCAGGTAGATACCACTCGAACGCACCTCGGTCGTAGGTCTGGAATATCTCGGAGTACGCCCAGTCGAGGTTTGCCACGGCAAGCAAATCGTCGGTAAGCTTCAGGTCACCGCCAAGCCCCTCGAGCATAAAAATCGTGTCGGGATACTCCTCGCGGACGCGGGAGACGATGTACTCCCATGTCTTGAGCGGAATCATGTACCCAGCGTCACACCTGAAGCCGTCCACTCCGTTGCGGCACCAGAAGAGAAAGACGTCCGCCATGTAGGCGCGAAGCTCGGGGTTCGAGTAGTCGAGCTCAACGAGGTCAGCCCACTTGACGCCCCACGCGCCCGGCGAGTGGAACCGCCCGTCCGCCTCGCGGCGGAACCAGTCGGGATGGTGCGTCTGCAGCGTCGACGCCCAGCCGGTGTGGTTCGCCGGAAGATCGACGAGCAAAAGCCCATGCCTGGCATGGACTGCGTCGATAAGCTCCTTGAACTGGTCAAGCGGAGTCGTGAACTCGTCGAACTCCGCCATCGCCGGATCGACGGCAAAGAAGTCGGTAGCGGCAAACGGGCAGCCGTATTCGCCCATTACGGCGTATGTCGTCGGGACCGGGAAAGGCGGAAGCGTCTGGATAATGCGAAAGCCCATCCTGTCCATGATGTGGTCGAGACGCCGCGCGACTTCGCGGAACGAGCCGAACTGCCGGGGGAAGACGGTGTAGATCGTGTTGTTGGCCCGCGTTTCCGCACTCTCGACCTTGACGTGGAGATTGCGCCCCTCTGGCCATTCGGGGACATTCGACCCCTCGGGGAAAAAGCACGCCTTGCCGGAGAAGATGCCGACTTCGTCAAGGAGAATGTCGGCCTTGAAGACGCCGGGAGCCGTCTCCACGAGAGGGATGTCGGTCCACGCGCGGGCAAGCGGCGTCTCGCCCCTCTCGGTCTCGGCGATGATCTCGCGCCGACGTACACGAGCGTGGCCGATGTTCGTGCGAAACGCCGCGCGTCCCTTGCGCGGCGCATCAAGCGCAAGCGTCACCGACAGAACGTCGCCGCGCCACTTCAAGAGAAAAGATTCGGGAGCCGGAGTCTGGGTCATTTTGTCAGAGCGCGGCGCGCTTGATCTCCTTGAGCGTCGTGCGCCCGTCGTAGAGCGCCTTGCCGACAATCGCAGCACGCAGGTTCGAGCGCTCGAGCGCCTTCAGGTTCTCGATGTCGAACGGAGAGCTTACGCCGCCAGAGGCCGTTATCTGGCACGTCGGCGCGGCGTCGCAAATCGCCGCCATCTGAGTAAGATTCGGTCCGCCGAGCATTCCGTCCGTCGCGGTGTCGGTGTAGATTATCGTCTTCACTCCGGCCTTGGCGACGGCGGCGGCGAGTTCTGTCGCCTTGACCTTAGTCGTCTCGACCCAGCCCTTCGTCTGGACGAAGCCGTCGCGCGCGTCGATGCCGACGGCGATCTTGTCGCCATAGAGCTCAAGCGCCTCGGAAAGGAAAGCGGGGTCTTCGAGAGCGGCGCTCCCGATTATCGCACGCTTCGCGCCCGCCTCGAGGACGGCGCGAAGCGACTCGGGGTCGCGAAGGCCACCGCCGACTTCGACGGGGCCGCCGAACGCCTCGATTATGCGGGCTATCGTCTCGGCATGCTTCGGCGCGCCTGCGAATGCGCCGTCGAGGTCTACGACGTGAAGTTCCTCGCCGCCCTGCTCGCGCCAATCCCTTGCCTGCGCCGCCGGATCGTCGCCATAGACGGTGACATCGTCGGCGCGGCCCTGCCTAAGCCGCACGCATTTGCCGTCCTTGAGGTCGATTGCGGGGAGTATTACCATGTCAGATGACTCCCTTCGACGAGGGGACGCCCTTCTCGTTCGGATCGACGGCCTTCGCCTGGCGAAGCGCGCGGGCAAAGCTCTTGAAAAGCCCCTCGCAAACGTGGTGCGCCTCGTCGCCGTAGATCTGGCGAAGGTGGATGTTCGAGCGACTTTCGACGGAAACAGCGCGGAAGAACTCCTCTACGAGCTTCACCTCGAAGTCCTTGACGAACGCATGCTTCATCGCGCACTGCATGACGAGAAACGGACGGCCGCCAAGATCAAGCGAAGTCTCGCACAGCGCCTCGTCCATCGGAATGGACGCGAAGCCATAGCGGACGATCCCCTTCCTGTCGCCAAGCGCCTCATTGAGCGCCTTGCCGAGAACGAGCCCGACATCCTCAACCGTGTGGTGGTAGTCAACCTTGAGGTCGCCGTCAGCTTTCACGGTGAGGTCGATAAGCGCATGCTTCTTTAGGAGCTCAAGCATGTGATCGAAAAACCCAATGCCCGTCGATATCTCGCCCTCGCCAGAACCGTCAAGGTTCAGCTCAAGGGCAATCTTCGTCTCCTTCGTGTCGCGCGAAATCTTAGCCGTTCTCATGCAGATATTATATCATAATTGCCGCGCATCGAAGTCAACGCCTGCGAATCTCGAATGCAGCCGAGTCGTACTTGCCCGCAAGACGCACTACGACGCCCTTCTCCATCAGATCGCGTCCGGAAACGGGTTCGGCGGAAAGTTCGGCATGAAGACGCCCGCCCCTGTCTATCTCCGTGACATCGTACTTTGCCGCAGGGTCGAGCCCCTTAAGACGCAACGTCTCTGAGAAATCTCCCCCGCGGTCAAGCCCGAGGGCGAAGAGAGCCGCTGCCGACTTCGCTTCATCAACGTACATCATCGCCGAAAGCGGCTTCTCGTAGGGCGAGGCGAGGCGGTAGAGGTCGCCCTGCTGGACGACGGGACGAATGCGCTTGTAGTCGGCGACGGCAGCCTTGGCGAACGCGACTTCCTCCGCAGTCAGGTTTTTCGGATGCAGCTCGAAGCCGAGCCGCCCCGTCATCGCGACGTCGAAGCGGTACTTGAGCGGCGTCTTGCGCTTTGTATGGTGGTTTGGAGAGTCCGTCACGTGGCAGGCCATCGCGCACGCCGGATAGAACTGCGACGCTCCCCACTGGATGTATACGCGCCTCAGCGGGTCCGTGTCGTCGCTCGTCCAGAACTCGTCGGCGTACCTGAGGAAGCCGAAGTCCATGTGGCCGCCGCCAGACGCGCACGCCTGGACCATAACGCCGGGGCGCTTGGCCTGGAACCTCGCCAGGAGCTCGTAGAGGCCTATCGTATAGTCGTACCAGAGGTTTGGCTGGCGATCCGCCGCGAGGTAGGCCGAACCGGGGTTCACGATGTTCTGGTTGGAGTCCCACTTCACGTAGGCGAGCGTCGGCACCGTGGAATATACGGCGTCGAGCTGTCCATAGAGGTTGTCCCTCACCGCCGGATTGGTCATGTCCAGCACGACCTGCGTGCCGCCGCGACCAAGCGCGAGCGGACGGTTCCTCTCGCGAAGGATCCAATCGGGATGTTCCTCGGCAAGCCAGCTCCTGACGTTCGTCATCTCGGGCTCGACCCAGAGGCCGAACTTGAGGCCCCTCGCGTTCGCCTCGTCTGCGAGCCAACCAAGTCCGCGCGGAAGCTTCTCGGGGTTCACGGTCCAGTCGCCGAGCCCGGTCTTGTCCCTGTTCTTGTTGTCACGGGCGTACTTGCCGCGCCCGAACCAGCCGTCGTCGAGGACGAACATCTCGCCGCCCATCTCCTTCACGCCGTCCATCATGTCGAGAAGCGTCTGCTCGGTGAAGCTGAAATACGAGCCCTCCCAGCTGTTGAGCAGGACGGGATGCAGGTCGCCGCCGTGGGGCATGAGGTGCCGCCTCGCCCAGCGATGGTATTGGCGCGAAACCTCGCCGCGTCCGCGCTCCGACCAGACGAGCACCGCGCGGGGCGTCACGAACGTGACGCCAGGATCGAGCGTGTACGGCCCCGTCGTCATGTCGATTCCAGCGAAAACCTCGGTCGTCTTGCCGTCCCAGTCGCGGCGAATCCTGCGCTCGGTCGTCCCCGTCCATTCAAGGGCGACGCCCAGCACCTTGCCGTGCTCTTCGCCGACGTCCGTTCCAAACGACACCATCATGCCAGCGTTCGACTCCCATGCGTCGCGCGTACCGGCGCGGGAAAGAAGCTGGACGGACTGTCCTGCCGCAACCTCCGACTCGCGGACGTTCGCCTCCCATCCCCACTTTCCGGCAAGCGAGAGGACCTTGACCACGCTATCCTTTGCGTCGATGCGCGACGCGAAGCTGTCCGCATGGATCAACCTAACCGGCCCCGGCTCCGTATGGCGGATTTCCACCCACGTCTCCACCGCGTCGCAGTCGTTCCAGCTCCTGACATAGCGCACGACCTCGAAAGGATAGTGCTCGTCTTTCAGGCGAATCGCCACGACCTTCGCGGCGCCTTCCGTCTTCTCCTCGCGCCCCGTCTCCATGAGCCGCAGCGTCACGGCCCCGTCGGCGTGGATCACCTGAAGCCCGGCGTGCTTCACGATTTCCTGCTGTCCGTGCGGAATAAGCTGTCCAAAGGCAAGATACCCGGCCAGCGCTATTTCTGTCGTCGTCATTTTCTCATCCTTTCTTTTACATAAATCCTGCGTTCCGAAGAGCCTCTTCCGTAAGACCCGCCGACTTCGTCTGCTTCGCGACGTACTTGCCGACGATGTCGCCCTCGAGGTTGACCATGTCGCCGACCTTCTTCATGCCGAGCGTCGTCTCCTTCGCCGTCGTCGGAATGAGGTCGACGGCGAGCCAGTCGTCGCCGAGTCCCGAAATCGTGAGCGACACGCCGTCGATCGTGATCGAGCCCTTCAGGACCGACTCGGCCGCGAGGACGCGTCCGCATCTAACCTTGAGCTGGAAGTCGCGCCCCTTCGGCGTCTTCGCGGCAATTGTGCCGCGGCAATCGACATGTCCCTGCACGATGTGCCCGCCCATCGCGTCACCCGCCCGAAGCGCGCGCTCCAAGTTCACCTTCGCACCAGGAACGAGCTCGGCGAGACCAGTCCGCGACTCGGTCTCGCGAAGGACATCCGCAGTAAAGCGCGAACCGTCGCACTTGACGACCGTAAGGCACACGCCGTTCACAGCAACCGACTCGCCCTCTTCAAGCGGCTTCGCCCAATTCTCGTCCACAGCGATTTCGAGAACAAGCCCCGCCCCGCGCGAGACGCGCTTGACTGTTCCGATTCGCTGGATGAGTCCGGTGAACATGCGTCAGTCTCCAAAGTCAGTGGCAATGAATCCGTCTCCGTGCATGAAACAACTCTCAGATTCGTTAAACGCGCCGCGAATGGACCGGACAATCGACCGCGAGCCAATGACCACCGGTGCAAGAACTGTCAGCCACTCGTCGACAAGCCCCGCTTCGGCCAGCGAACGCGCGAGCGCAAGTCCGCCTTCGCAAAGGACGGATACGATGCCCATCTTGCCAAGCTCGACAAGTGCCTTCTTTGCGTCGTCGAAAACGAGCGTCTTGTTGGGAGCGCCGTCAATGAACACCTTCGCGTTCTTCGGAAGCTTCCCGCTCTTGGAAACGACGACGCGAATCAAGTCGTCGTTGCGCTTGCCGTGCGAAAGCAGCGAGGGGTTGTCCTTTCTGACCGTCTCGGCACCAACCATGATTGCGTCGTGGATCTCTCGTAGCTTACCGCCTGTCGCACGGCGCGAACCTGCGGAAGAAATCCACTTCGCGTTGCCGCTATCGTCGCATATCTTGCCGTCCAGCGACATCGCGATCTTCACGGTAACATACGGAAGCCCCGTCAGGACATGCTTGCGGAAATCACAGATTAAATCGTCGGCAAGCTGCAACACTTCCGCATCGCCCTTGAAGCGCTCGCACTTCACGCCCGCCTTGGAAAGTGCGCGCTTTGCCTTGCCGCGATTCTTCGGATTGGGGTCTGGGATGGCGTAGACTACGCGCGATATCTCAGCAGCGATAATTGCGTCGGTACACGCGCCAACTCGCCCCGGCTTCGAGCACGGCTCCAATGTCACATAAATTGTAGCGCCCTTGAGAAATCGGTTTCCAGTCCCGTCCGTCCCGGTTGTCCCGTTCCTACCGCCCCTTCTTAGCGCGTTCTTAATCGCGGCAACTTCGGCATGATCGCCACCGGCTTTTTTATGCCAGCCCTCGCCGATTATCTTGCCGCCCTTCACGACGACTGCGCCGACCACGGGATTAGGCCTTGTGTGTCCAAGCCCGCGCATCGCGAGCTCGACGGCCCTCTCCATATATTCGGCGTCTTTCACTAACTCCTGACCCCTATCCCTTCGCGAGCTTGTCGAGGACGGCGTTGATGAGTGTCCTCGACTTCGGTGTCGAGAACCAGTTGGCGAGGTCGATGGCCTCGTTGATGACCACCGGCTTCGGGATGTCAGACCACTTCATTTCCCAAACGCCCATCCTGAGGACGGCGCGCTCGATTGTGCCAAGCCGGTAAAGATCCCATTTTGCAAGAAGCGGCACGAGTATTGCGTCTATCTCCTTCTGGTTGGCAAGGACACCCGCAGCGCGTGCTTCTGCAAAATCCTTCATCTCGCCCTTCGGCCGCGCCCTGCCCTCGTCCGCGTCCAACGAGGAAAGCTCCTCCCAGAAGGAAACCATGAACCGCCCGACGTCGTCCGGCGGATTCAGGTCCGCCGCCGTCAGCATCTGAATGGCCCATTCACGGGCCTGCCTGCGCGTAGCCGCCATATCAATGCCCCCTCACATAAGACCGCTATCGGCCAAACGATCAAGCCCCCTTGCCGGGGATCTTGATGCCAGGCTTAAGAGCGGGCTTTGGCGGAAGCTTTAGCCCAGAGGGCAGCGCACCGCTCTTCGGCGGCAGCTTGAGGCCTGCGGGAAGCGCATTGCCGCCCTTCTGCGGGAGCTTAAGCCCAGGCTTGAGGCCGGGAATCGTGGGCCTGCGAAGCGCTGCTGCGGGCGTTGCCGGAGTCGGCGCCTTTTCCGCTGCGGCCGGTGCAACGGGCTTGAGTTCCTCGACTGGTTCAAGCGGTGCGACGGTCTCAAGCGGAGAGACAGGCTTCAGTTCTGCGACCGGTTCAATGGGAGAGACGGGCTTCGGCGCCTCGGCGGGCTTCGGCGGCTCGGCCGCAGTCACCGGCGCCGGCTCGGCGGAAGACTCGAAGTCGAACGACGCAATCTCCATGAGCCCGCACCTGATCGAGTCTCCCTTTTCGATCTTTGCCGGAGATTCTATCTTGACGCGGTTGCGGTAGGTTCCGTTCATGCTGCCGAGGTCTTCGACATACCATGCGCCGTCCTTGAAGAAGATGCGCGCATGGCGACGTGAGAAACCGTCCACGTTTATGGGCGCGATGGTGTTTCCGATCTCGCGCCCGATGGTCACGACGTCGGAAGGTCCAAACGAATACCCGAGGTATACACCCTTGATGTTGGCTATGAACTTGATTTTCATGGTGATGATTATACCACAATTCCTTCCCGCGGACAATGGGCAAACCATGCGTGAATCTTCTTCATGGTCGAGTCGAACATCTCCGGCGTCTGGCTCTGGGCGCCGTCGCACTTGGCGTGTGGCGGGTCGTTGTGCACCTCGATGATGAGTCCGTCCGCGCCGATTGCGGCTGCAGCAACCGAAACTGGCTCCACGAGATATGCGTGTCCGGTCGCGTGCGACGGATCGACGACGACCGGCAGGTGCGTGCGCCGCCTGAGGTACGGCACGATCGCAAGGTCGAGCGTGTTGCGCATCGCCGTCTCGAACGTGCGGATGCCGCGCTCGCACAGAATGACGTTCTCGTTGCCGCTCGCCATGACGTACTCGGCGCTCATGAGAAGCTCCTGCAGCGTCGCCGACATGCCGCGCTTCAGCAGGACGGGCTTCTTCGTGTAGGAACCGACTTCCTTGAGGAGATTGAAGTTCTGCATGTTCCTCGCGCCGATCTGGATGACGTCTACGTCGTTGAAGAGCTCTATGTCCTTGAAGTCCATGAGTTCGGTAACAATCGGCAGCCCCGTCTCGCGCTTCGCGGTGATGAGCATGTCGATTCCTGCCTTGCCAAGCCCCTGGAACGCGTACGGGGATGTGCGCGGCTTGAACGCGCCGCCCCGCAGCATCGTCGCGCCAGACGCCTTTACCGCCTTCGCGATGCCGACTATCTGCTCTTCGGACTCGACGCTGCACGGCCCCGCGATGACGGAGAAATTCCCGCCGCCAACCTTCACGCCGGAGCAGTCGATGACGGTGTCCTCCGGGTGGAACTTGCGGTTCGCGGCCTTGAACGGCTCTTGGATGCGCTGGACCGACTCTACGCCGTCGAGCGCCTCAAGGATTCCCGGGTCGAGGTGGCTTACGTCGCCTACGCAACCAACTATCGTCTGCAGGGAGCCGCGAGAGACGTGCGGTTGGATGTTCTTCGACTGGAGCAGCGCGAGGAGTCCGTTGACCTGGCTCTCAGCGGCTTCTTTCTTCAGTATGATTATCATTTGGAGCTATCCTTTCATAAATCAATGATTACCGTATGTTGTCGTTTTCATCGTAACCTCCTACCGTGTTAAATTGTCTGCATGATTTCGCGTGCGGCGCGGACGCGGGCGGCGTCGGTGCGCCAAATCGAGTATTCGTCGAGCCCCGGTAGTCCCATCGGAACCCCTTCGCGGCGGAACGACATTCCACTTTCGAGCGTGACCTTGCCGGACATGTGGAAGGCCGTGCAACCGGTGACGGGCGCAAGGTCCTTCACGGCGGACGCGTCCACCCCTGCGCCGACGAGTATCTCAATGCGCCCTGCGGCGCGACGGTGAAGCTCGGCTATCAGCTCCGCGCCCTTGCGGCACGAGGACTGCTGGCCGGACGTCAGAATCGTGTCGAAGCCGATGGCTATCGCTTCCTCAAGCGCCGCAAACGGGTCGGCGCAGAGGTCGAACGCGCGGTGCAGCGTATGGCGCATCCCTTTGGACGCGGCAATGAACTCGCGGAGAAACGAAGCGTCAAGGCCACCGTCTGGCGAAAGCGCCCCTGTTACGACGCCCTCCACGCCGAGCTCGCGCCAGGTGCGCGTCTCCGCAAGCATGACCTCCTTCTCGGCGTCCGTGTACAGGAAATCGCCGAAGCGCGGGCGCACCATCGCCCTCACAGGCAGGTCCACGCGGCGGCGCACCGCCTCGTACAGTGCCGGCGACGGGGAGAGCCCCCCGATTACGAGCGCAGCGCAAAGTTCAAGCCGATCCGCGCCGCCCTCTCGTGCGGCGATGGCCGACTCCACCGAATCTATGCAGACCTCAAGCATTGCCCACCTACTTCAGCAACATGATGCCAAGAATTTGGTCGTGTCCGGTTCGCGTTGTCATGGTCATGTTCCTTCCTTAATTCCGCTTGTGTAGTCGAAGCCAGAATAGTGAGGCCTCTCACAAGTTTTGTGAATATGATACCATGATATTGCACTCGTTGCAACACCGTTTTAAAGTTTTAAAGTCTGGAATATCCCCACCTTTGCAAAACGCTACCAATCCCTTGGAGAGGCCCGCGCGTTTTTGCGCGCTTCGAAGGGTTGCGACCGCGACGACGAGTGCGGACATGTTCTTCTGATTGGGCACACCCACCCTGAGATACGACCCCTTCTTACTCCTACGGGTACGAGCCTCTTAGACCTACGGGTACGAGCCTCTTATCCCCAGGAGTAAGAGCCTCACATCCCCGGGAGTATGAGCCTCGCATCCCCGGGAGTAAGAAGCCCTCGCACCCACGGGAAGCCTTCACGTCTCGAACCATGCGTCCTTGACCTTGCGCATGAGCCCGAACTCCGCAAGATCCCTGTCTTTGAGCTCAAGCCTCGCTTCATGGGTCAAAAACTGGGGATATTCCACCGTTTTAAAGTAAAAATGCAGTCCGGCGGGGTAACGGCTTGACTGTCCATGGTGCAGCAAAGTTATAGCTCTGGGAGTAGCACCCCCAGAGCTATAACCGTCCTAGTCGCAGGAATCTGAAGAGGCGATCAGTACGTCATGAAGAAGACGCCCGTCACGACTTTCTTAAGGACCTTCACGCCATTCTCGGTGACGATCTTCCAGCCCGAAGGCGGGTTGGCGTCGTGCAAGATGTAGTACGGCCCGTTGTTCTTGTCGTACGCGGCAATCGCGTCTGCGACCGAGGCATACCAGTGGCCCGCGCTATCCCTGACCATGTAGCCGGTGGACTCGACGCCCGTGAGCGAGCCGAACGTTCCGCTACCCTTGAAGTCGATGGACGAGACCTCAGACTTCGGCGAACAGAGATCGAAGGTCGTCTCGCTGTTGACGGAAAGCGGATAGTCGTTGACGCTGACCGAATACTTCCCGTGCGCATAGTCGAATGTGAACACGATATTGTACTCGATGTTTGTTCCGGCGGTGACGGCGGGGCACTCCGCCGGCTTCCACACAAACGCATCATTCTCCATTGCGAGGATCATGAAGTTCGTCGTGACGACATCCCCGACCACATTCGTTCCAAGCGCGAACGCGCCCTGTGAATCTGCGGAGATTAAGGTCTTGTCTCCCGTGTCGCTCAATTCGGCGTAGACGACATTCTTGATGGCAACCGTTACGAGATCACCCGTCGAGCAGTTGCTCGCCGTGAACCTATTGTCGGTAACCCTCGCGACATTGTCGTTGTAGGTCACCGCAGTTGTCCACGAACCGCCAGCCGCAGCAGTTCCCGTCGTGTCCGCCCTTTCGTCAATCCACTTCGTCGAATCGGCGACGGTCGCAGACCCAGAGCCGCCCGAAACGACAACAGACGAAGTGCCGTCCGTAGCAGATATCGTGTAGTCGAAGCTGTCATAGGCATCAGCACGCCCAGTGACAACATCGGAGAACGTCACAGTCGATCCACTGACCGCACCCTCGTACACCTTGTCGTCGACAGTGAGCGTGTAGACCGTGGCATCGCCAGAAACCGTTGCAGTCACAGTCGCCGTCGCAAAATCAGCGCCATAATCGAACGTCACGCCCGAAACGGTGGCCCCCTTCGCCTCAACCGTCGGAGGGGTCGCAGTCACATTACCCGCAATGCTAGTGATTGTCTGCGTAGCACCGGCTGTGATCTTATATCCACTCGTGGCAGTCCAATCAATCGTAACATCTGTGCCGACATCGACCTGAACCGAACTTCCGCTAGCAACTGCATCGCCATTGACCGTAGCCGTCGCGTGCTCGACATCTGATGGAATTGAAACCGTCACATACGCCTGCACTGAGTATATCGTCGCACCGGCATCGGTGACAGACTTGACATACGAATTCTCGACCGTCGTCGTTGGTGTCGGCGAGAGCGCACCATCGGTATTGGTCAACGTAACAGCCGCGTCAGCGAGAACGATTCCCTCCGTAGCAGTCCAGGTCTTGCCAGTCGCGATTGTCGCACTGGTCGTGAGCATAATCTTTCCGCCAGCCGTCCTATATTCAGGCTTGGCCGAACCAATTACGATGCCAGGAGTTGCTGTCGTCAGCGAGCCGGTGAAGTTCGACACATTCTTGACAAGGAAGTAGGCTGAGTAATTCGAGTACCAAGAACCAGATGTCGTATCAATGGCCGTATTGTAGGTTACGGCAAACGTGCCAGCACCCGACAACGCCTTGAAAGTGTTATTGAAGCTGGCCGAGAAGTCCGAAATCGTCAAAGTGACGCCTTCAGGAATGTCAATCGTAGGATTGACTTCCTCGCTCTTGAGCCAACCGCCGCCGATGCCAGAAACACGAACCGTAGAACCTTCAACGCCATAGCTGTTGAAGCTGAAAGAGTCTCCGGCTATGCTGGCTAGTTGCGGCAGGACCACCGTGCCCGTCCAAGTGCCGAACGTAAGCGCAGAAGCCGGAAGCGTCGCAAATATCACGGTTCCGTCACCGGCAAGCGTGAGCGTATTTGCAAAAGTTCCAGAAACCGCGAGCGATCCCGTGACCTGTACCGTTCCAGAGCCGGAAACATTGGCGACGGACGAATCACCAGAAAGTTCGACCGTGCCGGACGACACCGCGATGCTACCGCCGGAAATGGCAGTGGCAACCGCAAGCGATTCACTTGCGTGGTTGTTCACAAATGTAACAGTATATGCAAAATCATTCGGGATTGTCGCTGGTTCTGCGGGCAATGTAAGCGCCATGGCGGCAGGAGTGCCTGCTACCGCATCTGGATACATCGCATAGGTTATTGTTCTGTTTGCGGCTTTGGTCACATACACAGGATTGTCGTCACGCGCAATGGTGTAAACATAACGACCAGAGGCATCAGGCGTCAATGTCAGCGTGAAGCCATAGCTTGCAAAAACAGAAACCATAGAAGACGGAAGCACCACTTGCGAACCCTCGCCAAGAGTGACAGTGCCTGTCACGATGGTTGAAGTCTCGCCACGAATACCAAGAGCAATGCCCGCGTTTAGCGTGCTCGTCTCATCAGGCACAACCGTAAGGGTCTTGCCATCGGCAATCGTAGTGGCACCAAGAGAAGCGAACGCTGCGATATCCATCGTGACATCGGTATTGATGTATGTGCGAGTCGTCACCGTAGGTGCCGTACCACCAGCCTTGACGGTAATCGCACCGTCCCCCTGGAATGTCACCTTTTCGTAGGAGACATTCGAGGCAAGGTCCATGGTCAACTGAACATCCGTTGACGCCGTGATTTCCACGACCGTGCCGTTGTTCGGCGCGGCCTGGGCAGTTGTTGTAGTGGAACCATCTTCATTGAGCGTCTTCTGCGACCATGAGGTGTTCGTCTCATCCGTCCAGGTTGCATTTGCCGACAGCGTACGCTCGGCGATGCCGTTTGGCGACACATAGCGATACTCTGCCGCCAGAGCCTTGATTGCTGCGTCGCTCAAAGCTACATTCGACACACGCAGGAAGTCCATCGTCGCTTCATCAGGATCGCCACTTGAACCATCCGCAAGATAGTTAAGCTGCATCGCGGACGTAATTGATCCATGAATCGATCCTATCTGGAAACCATTGCCCAGCGCTATGATTCCATCAGATACATAGGTGGTCAAAAGGTCACCGTCGGCATATACGGCGACATGAGACACATTTCCAACGTTCTGAACCGTAAACGCGTAGAGATGGTTGGCTGAAGTGATGTTATCAAGAGTAAACCCACCTTGAACCAAATCCACAGCCGCAGAGCTTTTGCCATTGATCAGCACCAACCGCATCTCACCATTCTCAGGATGATCGCCTGTTGCCAAGGCAATGGTCTTCGTCGATGTGCCGCGAGTGCTGGAACCAAAGGCCACAAGCACTCCATTTGCTGTAGTGCCAGCCTTGCAGAACATAACAGCTGTAAATTCTGTTGGATAATCGCTTGCTACATTTTCACCGCCCACATGTCGCCAAGGACGCGCCAGAAGATGAACCATCTGGTTGCCAGCTATGGCAGCAGTGTAATCGCCAAGTTCTTCCGCACTTCCGCCAGAGACTGTCGGACGGGAAGCGTCCCACTGCAGGCCTGTTCCATTGGATCCGATATTATTGCCATTGCCATTGAACTCGAAATCCCACCACCAGCCATTGCCAGTGTATGTAGGATCGCCTGCCACCGCCGTGCCTGTCAACGTCGCAGTGCCGCCATCAACAACCGGTGTGACCGTTTCGCCGTCAAGCTTGACTGTACCTGTGAAATAAGTGCTGTCTTCCACGGAAAGTTCCGCAGTGGGTATATAACCCGTGATACATTCGCTTGCCGTGGGAATCGAAGAAACATTGAGTATACCGCCTGTCGTGACAACAACCGAACCAGGGCGCTGCTTGCCAATTGTCAGTTCACCACCCGAAAGCACGATAACCTGAGTCAACCCACTAACCGCGCTTACGTCGAACGTTGCACCGTCACCTACCTGCACCGCCGTGAGTCCGGAAATACCGAGTGTTCCATCACTGTCCACCGACATAGTGCCGACAGCAGAGACATTCTCATAACCAGGAAGCGCATGAAACGACTCCGATGAGGTAAGCGTCGTACCGGCGGCATTCACTGTCCAGCCATTGTTCAGCGCAGCCGTAACTTTTGACATCTGGCTATCGCTCAAGCCACTGGAAAGAATCGCCACCTCCTTGATCACCATGCCGGTCGCAGGAGAAGTGCTACTTGTGGCAGTGCCGCCGATGGTAATCTTTGAAGTAGAATTGCTACCCCACTTAAGATCCGTGCTTGAAACCTTTTGTGAACCATCCAAGTAAGTGTACGTGCCACCGGCACGCGCATAGGAAATCTCTATCCAGTGATCCAAAGCATCCCGCGTCCAGGAGCGGCTATCACCGCTAGTGCTATAGTTATTCTGCCAAGTTCCGTCCAAGTAATAGCACTGATTGAAACTAGAATCGTCATAATACGCACAGTTTTCGATATTCTTGCTATTATATTTGCCGGTCATCCATCCGATAAGACGGCAGGAGGTCGAAGGTATGTTCGATGCCTTCACCATCACCGTGTTGTCATTAATCATTGAAGCAAGTGCCACTTGAATGCCGCTGTTGCCGATGGTAACGGAGTCGCCCGCAATGACCGTACCCGATGCGTCTGGAATCGTAATTGTGGCGGATGAGAGATCCATACCGCCAGAACTTGGAAGAATTGATCCATGTGCCGTTACCGACAGTTTACCCGTACCGGCAAAAGAACCTGTGAATCCTTCGGGAAGTGTCATCGTCGCCGACCCGCCGCTAACAGAATCATTGACCGTAATCAAGCCGGAAGTGCCGGGATAGGTACCGAGTGCGACCGTTTGTCCCGCGAGATCAATCGTAAAGCCGTTCGTAAAGTCTGAACCGCAATACTTGTAGGTCGCGCCGGAACTGAATGCAGCCGTGCAGCCATCCGTCAAGATTACATCCGAAGCTGTCGCAGCTGCGCCGTAGGCATCCATCTCCGTCGTGTAAAGCTTGATGCTACGAATCCGCATGCCACGAGCAAGCGCATTGGAGCCGCGCAAGGCACCGACATACATTCCCGTAAGCAAATATTGTGAAGTGTATAGCCCCGTGGACTCAGCAATTCCGCTCGCCCCATCGAAGAAGGTTTGAGCTCCCTTGTCCGAACCACTGACATAACGCCACGCGAATGCAATGGACGAGAAGGTCGAGTTGCCGGCGGTCGCATGGGATGCATAATTGAAACTTGTTGTATCTCCCCATGCCGTGCCTGAATTGTTGACAAGCCAAGACTGATTAAGCGTTCTCGCCGTACCTGATGCCGCCGTAATCGAAAGTCCAACATGACAAGCATTACCAAGGTTATAGTCGAGAATCGTTCCCGAAACTGGAACATTAGCCACTTCCACAACGGCAGTGATGCGCTTGGTATTGTTTGGGGCTTTATTCGCGGCGGAAAAATCAACGGATAGTCCCTTTCCGTCAATAGTCACAGAACCATCGGCGTTCACGAAGTTAGAGTTAATATTCAACGTGAAATCGTTAGACGCAAGCGTATTGGAAGAAATCGGGGCAAAGTGGACGCCTTGACGATAATAGGCGCTCTTTATTACCATGCCGTTGGCAACGTTGCTGTAAGGCGTGAGACCGCCAGTCGTGGAGGTACCGCCAAACACGATGTTACGATGCGCTACATCGTTCCAGAGCAATCCCGTGACCTGCGTGACCAACACGCCGTCTATGTAAAACCGCGTGGTCTTAGCAGTCACAGCTTCGTAAACCACCGTCAGCGTATGCTCGCCAGAATCCGCCGCCCACTGATAAGTTTCGCCAGCACCAGAGTATGTTTTGGATGTAGCAGTATTGCTGTCGTTTGCCCACGCATTTTTGATCGTGGCTACACCGTCGGAGGTTGCCGACTTACCGATGATGATTTCGTTTTCATTTGAAAGAATCCAGCTGATAAGCGGAACTTCGCCAGACGGGATATTGGAGACAACCGCATGGAGCGTAAAGGACTTGTCGCCAGACGGTGCCGTCCATCTGAAAGATTTATCGTTGGCAAGCGTTTGCTCCTCGCCTCCAAGCATATCGGTGCCATCCGAAGCCATCGAGGTCGCAAAATTACTCCAGGTCACAGCGCCGCCAAGTGCCGACAAATCCCATCCCGCCACATATTCCGCCCAGGCGCAGCACGCCCAGCCGAGGCCAAGTGCGAGCACGAGAAGGCGCGTCGCGCCCTGTGTTAGTTTTTTCATTGTTTCCCTCATTTTTTATCCCCCTTGTTTTTAAAGGTTTGATAAGTGGTTGTAATTAGCAAACTATGCAAACGCGATTTCCTCGCGATACGAATTCGCTCCGTTAAACGAAAAGACAATACGCACTTCGCCCTTGATTTTCTTGAAGAACTTTTTAGCCGCTGCAAAATCTGGCGAGCGCATTATAGATTGAGCATAATCCTGCGCTTTATATTCCGCATCAAGCGCACTTAGTTCAGCGCGGAAAGAGGGATCCGCCATACATTTGTCCATTTCCGCCTTTGTCTCGGCCATGCTCCTTCGCATTTCCGGAGTGATTACAATATGTTCAGATTTAACACTCATTATACACCTCCCGTCAATCTCTTTTTTATTGCCAATGCTTTTTTCAATTCAGTTGCCGGAATCCGGTTTGTCTTCTTTCGATAAGCGTGAACTACTGCAATAATGTCTTCGATAGCATAGAAATAAAACATACGCTCGTTGTCTTCGGCAAGTATTCTTATGGCAAAAAGATTCTCAAATCCAATAACCTTTTCCGCAAGCGGGTATCGCAAACAACCATCAAGCGCCAGTTTCTGCCTTGCCAGAGCATACTTGCGCCGCGACGCCTGTGACATGCCTGCCACGAATGCCTTAACCTCATCGGTCTCGTATATTTGCTTTCTAGCCATCGGCTTTATTTCTTGATCCCGCGCCTTGAACACTTGCTATTATACCAAACACCTATCGCATCGGGCAAGGACAACGAGAGACAATGCGGCGACAAGGCGCGTCGCGCCCTGTGTCATTTTTTTCATTGTCTTTCTCATTTCTTTTCCCCCTTTGGTTGTTAAATGGTTGGTTTGTGGTTATTGAATTTTGTCTATAACTTCGTTTGATGCCGCAGAGTGTTCCCTGCGCCATGGTGGCTCATACGCCATTATCTTTTCGCCAAGCTCTTCGATTGTCTCATCGCCGTCGCAGAATTGGCTCTGGCGCCATAGTGTGTAGTCTCGCGGCTCTCGACTCATCATGACGATGAAGCGTTCCATATCCACATGTCCAACCAACTTGGCGAGGGCATTAAAACAAATCGATTTCAGTTCGACATCAGACCTTGTTCTCATATGGTTCTGGTCGTCAAATGGGCGGTTGTAGCAGCAATTATCGAGATAGACTCTCACGCCGCCCCCTTTCCGCAACAGGGAAAAGGAATGAAAGCACAACCGCCGCACGCGGCGTCGCGCATCGCACTACGCGTGATTTTGAGTTGTTCGCGCACTATATTTTCCTAACCAGTCCTGTCTCGTTTGGTGTTTTAGAGTAGAGCTCTTGGAGATTTCGTGCACTATGATAACATAGTTTTGGGCAAACCGCAAGCAGAAAAACTGCAAAAAAAATCAGACTGCAGCTGCGGCAAGCTCTATGGACTTTGTCATCATGCGCGGGATATGGAACGGCCCCTTGAAGAGATTGCCCTTCGCGGGCTGGGCGACTGTGCCATCGCGATGCAGATAGCCGTACCACTCGCCGTATTTCTTGTCGGGCATGCGCTTATATGTCCATTCGCGCACCTTCTGGTGCCACTTGAGCCACTTTGCGTTCTTTGTTAAGTTCCATGCGTACTGCGTGGCGATCAGCGTCTCGCACTGCGGCCACCAGAACTTCATGTCCTGCTCGTAGCACTGCGGCGGGAAGTTCTTGCAGTCGCGGAAGCTTATGATGCCGCCGAACTTCTTGTCCCAGCCCCACGCGAGCGACCAGTCGAGGATCGTCAGCGCGAGCTTCAAGAGGTCCTTGTCGCCCGACTTCTCGGCAACTTCCATGAGGAACCAACTCGTCTCGATGGCGTGGCCGGGGTTGATCGTGCGGCCGATCATCGTGTCGATGAACTCGCCGTTCGGCCCGACCGTTTCGAGGAGCGCCTTGAACTCGGGATGGACGAAGTTGTCCTTGAGGAGCCGTATCGACTCGGCGATCTGCTCGTCGAGGATCGGATCGTCGCAGACGTCCTTTAGCCGGAGCGCGACGTTGATAAGGATCATCGTCAGCGAGTGGCCCTGCGCCTCGAACGACGGCTCGAACTTCGCGGGCATCATCTTCGGGTCGGCCATGAACTTCTTGATGCGCTTGAAGAGCGCGAGCGCCTTCTTCGCGTATTCCTTTGAGCCAGTCGCCTTGGCGTACTCGCTCATGGCGATGGCCGCGAAGCACTCGCTGAAGACGTACCGGCGCATCCTGAGAGGCGTGCCGTCGGCTTTCAGCGAGAAGTAGGCGCGGCCCCTCTTGTTGAAGAGGTGCGCCTCGATGAAGTCGAGGGTTGACTTCGCCGCCGCGAGGTACTTCTTGTCCTTCTTGACGGCGTTGTATGCGTAGGAGCAGGTGAACGCGAAGCGCCCCTGAAACCAGCCGCTCTTCGTCGAGTCCATCAGCTTGCCGTCGCGGTCGACGCACGTGTATACGCCGCCGTTCTTGCGGTCCCAACCGTTCTTGAGCCAGAACGGCATGATGTCGTCCACGAGGTCTGCGCGGCACTTCGCCGCCCAATTCTTCCAGTATGTCTTCGCGTCCATTAGTTCACTCTCCTTGTGAAGTTCCTGAAAACGAGCATATTATACCATAAAGGAAGCTCACCCGGCAAAAACACAAAACACAATTGTTCGTGTCGCGGTTGATCGCCGCATCAGGCGTCACCGCCTCCGGCAGCGACGGCACGACAACCCGCGCAGACGCATGTACCGCCAGTGCCAGGCCCAAACACAAGACTATTGACAAGTGTTTCATTCCCTACGCCGGTATTATACCATTTCACGCGGCGGATTTGCCGCGAGCGCGGCGAATGCGGGGTTGCCGCTCGCCGTGGCCGAAAGCGAGCGCGGCACATCTGCCGCGTTGAACACGAGCCGCCAGTCAAGCGACACGCGCCCTTCTGTTCCTTGCTCTACCATCTCGTCACCCGTGGCGCAGTCTACGACCTTCCACTCTCCGCAGTCCCAGCCGACGAGCAGACCTGCCTCGTCCCGCGAAAGAACGCCGTCGTGATCCGCGTCGTGCCCGAACGCAACCTCGACGTTGTTGCTTGCCGTCGCGTCGAGTTCAAGCGTGAACGCGAACACGCGCGAATCGGCGCGCGCCGCCGGAAGCGCGGCGTTCGTGACGACCTCAGTGTCGTCCCACTCCGCCTCCGGCATCTCCGGCACGGCGAAGACCGCGGCAAGACAAAGTGACGACAATAACACTGATGCCACCATGCTCAATCCCCCTTCCTCTCTGCTTGAATTCTGGCGTCGATCCTCTTCAGTGCATTTGTCGCGTAATCAATCTGGTAGTCGTTG
>CADCAK010000006.1 GCA_902799385.1 uncultured bacterium
CGTGGCGCGTTGCGAAGTTCGGAGGCGACTTCGACCCGATCCGCGTTGCGGTCGACGAGGCCGTCGCGGCGTTCTCGTCCGGCAAGGGCGAGAAGGGCAAGTCCTCGGATCGCCGCGTGTGGCTCAAGATCGCCAACCGCGTCGGGCTGAGTGGGTTCCTTGACGCGTTCGAGCAGAAGGCGTCGGAGATGCGCGACCTTGAACGTCAAGGCAAGCGTCTCTGGAATCCCGCCTCGTCCTTCCAGAAGCTGCTCAACAAGCGCTTCCCGAAGAAGGGAGGTGCGGCATGAGCATTGGCTATCGCAAGGCGCTCAAGCGTGAGGCCGACCGTGAAAGAGCATGGCGCAAGACGCGGCAGGGCGCGTTCGAATCCGCTTTCGTGTCTCTCGACGCGCATGTGGAGAAGTTCGACGATCCCGGCAAGATCGCAGTGTTCTCAGACTGCGGTGCGGGCGAGGAAAGAATCTTCGCCCGGTACGACGAGCGCGACAAGTCGCGTCAAATCGCCGATGCCCTGCGCCGCCTCTCGCCCAAGGATCGACGATTCGCCTCCGCCGTCCTCCATGGCGCGACCTGGCGCGAGCTGGGGCTTACACGACAAGGTTTCAATTTCAAGATTCGCTGCATTGAGAGAAGACTCTCCATGCAATAGTCTTTATTGAAATCAGGCAATGCGGCTGGCTCTTGCTATGCAAAGTCAAAGCACTGTTCCGAAATTCTCGGACGACGCCGGCCGCATGCCTTTGAGACAACTTTTTCGACGCAGATGTCGATTTTCGCAACGTCCTGCTCATTGTAAAGGCATACGAGCGAATCGACATCTTGCGCGTCAAGGCTGCTCCATGCCGGTATGTGCACGTTTCGGAGATTCTGTGCCTGATAGCGTATGCTGCCGCCTCTCATCTGTGTCGAAACGCGCCTAACTTGATTTGTGACGAACGAACTGCGCATTATGACACACAGGGCTTTAAGGTTCCAGGATTTCGACGTGATCCAATAGACGTTGTGGTGCGGATAGTATTCCCCACGCTCGTCCAACGCCACATTCCCGCCCTGCTGGATGTCGGGCAAAAGTATCTTTGCCGCCCTGAGGGTGCTGTACTTGACCCTGTCTAGCGTCCTATACCATGCGTCAGGATGCTTTTTAGCGCAATAGCGGGACTTTAGCTTCTCGGCGTTGCGGCTAAGATATGCGCCGACCTTGGGGAACATCGCAAGGTCAAGCATCAGCCTGTCATCCTGATGGTCATACGGATTGAGCATGTACCGGTTGTTCCATTCAATGTTCCCGCCGCGTATGTCTTCGGACGTCACGATCGGGAGCAGACAGGACTGCTCAAGCTCCGCTTTCGTCTGCGGATCCATGTAGATTTCGTCCGCGCCGGAGGCAACTCCTATGCCAACTTCGGTTCCTGCTCCGGATTCCTCGATTGTCGGGAACGAGTCGGCGATATGCTCCAGCCTTTTGCGTTCGGCGCTATCGGTCGTAATCCACGGCTCGTCCTTGCCGTACCATTTGTCGAAGCGACAAAGACTGGAGTTGGCCGTGCCAGTCATGCAATGCAAAAGCGCTCCGCCTTCGATTGAGACGATTTCGCCGGCATGTGTTTCGCGCCCGACATGCCTGTCTATCACATATATGGCAGGATAGGCGGAGACTTCCGTTTCAAAAGGCTGCGCATGCTCCATGTTCAGGTAAAGCGCGACATGGAAATCCTCGCAGATCATCCGGCGAAGATGCTTGCCGTAGCTGCTTCTTACAAACCTGTTGGTGCAAATGAACGAAAGAACCCCGCGTTTCGACAAAAGCAAAAGCGACCGCTCGAAAAAAGGAACGTAGATGTCGCACCGTTCCGTGAAAGTCGAATACCTCGCCTTGTACGCGGCCTGCTTCTCAGGTGCCAGATTGTCGAAACGTATGTACGGCGGATTGCCTATCACCACGTCAAAACGCCTGCCGCCGAAATCGTGCAGAAGAAAATCTTCGCAGAAGAACCAGCGCTTCAACAGCCTTTTGCGAACCTCTTCCGGACAGCCGGCGTCGACGAGCTTTGCATTGACCGACTTGCGGACACGGGAAAGGCTTTCCTTGGAAATGTCAAATGCCGTCAAGAAGTCCTCAAGGGCGGTGTCATGCCAGTCAGGCGACTCCGCCACAAGCGCATCGACAAGCGGCAGCACAAAGGCGCCGTCGCCGCAGCTAGGCTCGAGAATCCTCAAGTTTCCCCACTTGCGGAATCCGCCAGCCCGCTTTGTCTCGCGCATCATGTATGCGACGACTTCGGGGCGCGTGAAAACGGCGCCTGTCGTTCGATGTGCGGGGACTACGGCCTGACGCTTCACGATCTTGAAATCAGGTGATTGTAGAGAGACGTGAAGAAGCGCATTGCGCCGACAGACGCTCCGCCGTCACGAACGGAAGCCGTATCCTTGTCGGACACGAGAAGCGCTGTCGCCGTATAATCGCGCTCCAGCACGAGCCGCTCGCAAAGAATCTCGTATCGCCTGAGATAGCTTGTGCCATTGAATATCGGAAGCGGAGGCAGAGGACTGTCGGCAAGAGCGACAGCGCGGCCGGAAGCGGGCGAATCCTCAAGAAAGAACAGATACCCGAGCCAAGGCGCTTCCGTGACTCCAAACACACGTTCGCGGTAGGCCGTCCAAAAATCGTGCGATACGCCAAGAACTTCTTCGGAACGGTTGTTAAAGTTGTTGCCGAAACTCCCGCTCTGTGATTTCAGCTCTATCGCCGCGACAAGCCTGCCATCCCGGAGAACCACGATGTCCCAGTTCTTCTGAGGACGATAATACCCTGGGACTGGAACGGCCCTATCAAAGAATATCTCGGACTTTTTGAATCCAGCCTTTATGCAGACATCCTCGACGAGCTTGGCAAATCCGTCCAGATGGCGTCCACCTGTGACTTGGCCGCGCGTTCCGGCATCGGATTTACCGCGCCTTCTTTGCGCTGTTGCCTGCCCTTGTCGCGTTTGCCAATAAAACTTGGCCGCTTTCTTCAGCTTTCGCTGAAATTCAGTGTCTGTATATGGGAAAGACATGTTTACATTATATCATTTCTCTTCCGACTGTCGCAATTGCCGTGATACTGAAATTTCAAGAATGTTAGAAGATTTACTTTCCACCTCTGCCAAAAACCTCGCTATAAGACTTGAGGGGACATGTGGTTCCGGGCACAGAGGGTAACCGAGTCCGGAACCCGTCTCGGCACTCGCTCCGCTCGGCGTGTTCGCTTCCCCAAGGGTCGCGAACCCCCGCAAGGGGCGGCTACCAAGCCCTTCGGGGCTTCGATCTTTGACAACTGAACGAAAACGGCCTTGCGCGGGAATGCCGCGTCCGCGCAAGAGTAAAAAGCGCGGCAACAATTTTGGGGTGCGCGATTGCGGAACGGTTCCGCAGCGATAGCGCCCCGATTCTTCAGCCGCAAAGCGACACGGGGGAGCGCAAGCCTATGTGCTCTTTGTGTTCTTTGTGGCTAAAAACAAACCGATCCTCCTTCGCCAACCACCTACGCCAAGGCTACGGTGGTCAAGAGGCTACGGAGGACAGGAAGGAAACAAACAATGAAACTACATGAAGCCATAAAGGGCATGGAGGTCAAGAGCTGGGAACGGCGCGAGAACTCCAACGGGAAGTGCACCGTGTATGTGCGCTTCGTCCCGGCTTCGTCCCGAAGAGCTCTGCGCCAACAGTAAACGTGAAGGAGGTGGCGGGATGAAAAAGATATTCGCCATCGCCGCGACTGCCGCCGCGCTCTGCACTCTCGCGGGCTGCTACATCGGCAAGGCCGAGTTCAAGGGGGAGGACATGAAGATGTACCCGTTCTTCGGAACTTCCGCCGCGCCGATAGAGTAGGGTCGCGCCTGCCCCTGCCGGTGTCGGCGCTGTTCCCTGCTGGGATCGGCACTGCCCCCTGCGGGGGTCGGCAACCTCNAACAAGATGAAGGCAAAGTTCATAACGGTGAAGGGCTCGGAGCATTTGGGCCATGAGCCGTTCTATTTGGGCATCCTGCAGCACGAGCGCACGATGTCCAGGCGAGAGGCGTACGAATACGTCGCGGAGAAGACCGGCTACAAGCCGACTGCCGTCCGCGCCGTGTTCATGGCCGTCGCTGAGTACATCCGCGAGAACCAGGCGAGGGGCAACATTACGTTCGTTGACGGGGTGGCGTCCATCCGCAACTCCGTGCGCGGCGCGTTCGAGGGGCTGACGGGCCCGTGGGTCAAGGGGCGCAACATCCTCATGGTCAACGCCGTTGAGATGGAGCCGTTCAAGACCATCCTCGCGGCGGTCGTCCCCGAGAACAACACCGAGGGCGCGAAGCCCGTCATAAACACGGTCCTCGACGAGACCACCCGCGTCTACGACGAGATCACCGGCACGGACGTGTTCTCCATCGCCGGCGCGAACCTCGCGCCGGACGAGACGAAGGACGACGAGTACGTCGCCCTCGTCGATGCGCACGGCGTCGAGACGAAGGCGACCATGACGTTCTCCGACTTGCAGAACGTCAAGGCGCACCTCGAAGCGGCGCTTCCCGCAGGGGAGTACACGCTCAAGGTCTACACGAGGAGCGGCCTCGGCGACCAGTTCGGCGTGACCGTCGCGACGCGGAAGGTGGTAGTTGGGTGATGATTAGCCACAAAGAACACAAAGACCACAAAGAGTTTTCTATGTGCCTCTATGTGTTCTATGTGGCAAAAAACAAGAAAGGAAAATTACAATGGCAAGGCATGAAGTCGTAATACACGAGAACACGGGTGCGACAAAGGAGTCCGCTCCGTATCTCGGAAGCTACATCGCAAAGGAAACGGTGGCGATGGCCGCGTTTGCGGCGGTCGTCGGCGCGAAGTGCGGACTGCCGCCCATACAGGTGATGGCGATCCTCGGCGGCGCGTTCGAGGCCATCGAGGCGATGGAGAAGGAGTCGCTTGTGCGCGTCCACACCGACATCGGCGTCGTCTGCGGCGTGATCACGGGGTCGTTCCCGACGTCCGACGCGGCGTTCGACCCAGAGAGGAACTCGCTAGAGCTTGCGCTGCGGCTCGATGAAGGCTTGCGCCTCTCCCTTGCGGACGAGACAGCGAAGATAATCACCGACGCGGACATCACGAAGGTGCGCGTCGACAACGTGATGGACGTCGAGGAGCAGAAGCCGATGAACCTCATCCACGGGAAGCACGTCTTCCGCGTGTCGGGGTTCAACATGGTGCTCTCTGACGAGGGCGGGGCGGTGTTCCTCCAGAACTCGCAGGGGACGACGTTCCCCGTGGCGGTCGACGAGGTGATCTCGAAGCAGCTCTTCACGGCCCACACCGCAGAGCTTCTTGAGGCGGGCGACTACAAGCTCGTCGTCAAGTCGCGCGGCGGCGACGCGGAGGGCCCGCTCCAGACCTCGTTCCGCAGGGTCAAGTACCTGCACGCGGAGGACCCCGTTCCGGCGCCGACGATCACGAGCGCGGGGACGAGGGGCGACGGCGACGGCTACGTGAACGTCACCGACTCGACGCTCGACGTGACGGGCGAGAACATCGAGACGGCGACGCAGATCGAGCTGCTCACCGACACGGGCGCGTTGTGGCACGCGGTCCAGGCGGCCTACGCCGACGGCAAGCTCACGGCCCGGCTCAACTTCGGCGAGCCTCCTTGCGAGGACGGCGCCGTTCGCGTGACGACCGCTGGCGGCAGCGCACTGTACGAAGTGGAGTACGGCAGCCACTAACGCACGTTAGTGTCGATGCGCTATGGCGGGCGGGCTTTAAGCCCGCCCGTTTTTTGCGTTTACGACACATTGAGGGGAACGGGGAACGGCCTGCAATCCTCCATTCCCCATTCCCCCTCTCTCCGCGCCTCCGCGTGAGAATAATAACGAAATCGTAGGGGTCAGAAATGTCCTCCGTCTCATGGACTTTCGCCACGGATTATGTTAGACTGTCTACGCTCTCTTATTAGGGATACTGTGCCCTGAAACAGAAAGCGACGTAGAAAAATGGCAACATCAAGCATAACGGCGAACTTTGCGATTCGCGACGAGAAAGAGGCGAAAGCCTTTATCTCGGCGCTGTTGTCGGATTCTCGTTCGATGGTTCCCCCTGCCCGCAAGCGGAACTGGAAATTTGTTGGTAGCGTCAGGGAGATTGAGGAGGTGCCCTATGCCTAAACTGATGGAACGCGAAGAGTGGACGACTGCACTGGAAAGCGCGAGGCGTTCTAACCGTGTTTGGCGCCAACGTGTGGTCGGTTCTGGAGGTGAAACTCTTCTTGCTTTGCCCGAAACCGGCTCTTTCGATGTAATCTTCGTGGAAATAGCCGCGCCCGCCGAAAAACGGCGCAAGACATCGGCAAGGGATATGATAGGGTTCGGGAAGAGGTTTCATGCACCAAGGCCGACAGAGGAATGGATGAAAGAACTCCGCGAGGGTGAAGACTGATGGATTGGGTCGTCGATACTTGTGTTCTTCTGGACATCCTAGACGAAATGCAGCCTTTTGCAGAGGCGGCGGCAGAGGCGTTGGACGAGAAAGCGGAAGAGGGTGAATTGACTGTTGCGCCCATAACATACGTGGAGTTGTCGCCAGCGTTCAACGGAGACCGAGCTATGCAGGATTTGTTCCTTCGTAATGTTGGTGTGAACATTGATTTTGGAGGGAACGCCGCCGCAGTCTTTACCGCGCATAAAGCTTGGTACGAGCACATTCTGCGCATACGTTCCGGCACGGGGAAGAAACGTCCTATCGCCGATGTAATGATAGGTGCTTATGCGATGCAAAAAGGCGGTCTCATTACCCGTAACGAGGCGGATTTCAAGACCATTTATCCAAGCCTGACGATCTTCAATCCTGTTTCGCCAGCATCGTGAATCTCAAACCGTGAAACTGCAAATGAAAGGAATAACCCCATAGACAGTTAAAACGATAAGGCGGCAACCGTGAAACAACAATTTGATGTTGCAAGCTGTCGCTACGAAAATATGGTGTAATATCACGCAGTACAAGATGTCGCTTTTGCTGGACACAATCCAACAAGTGCGCGACGTTGAGATATGGTATAATAACTGGTGTCAAGGAGGGAAGAAACATGCCAAGACTGATGGAGAAAAAAGATTGGATGCAAACCGTAGCAGATGTCGGTTCTGCTGATGGTGTCTGGTACGAAAACGTATCGGTTGACGCCGGACATTTTCAGCTTTCCGCGCCACATAGCGGCCTGTATCGTGTAATTCTAGTCAAGGTTGGCAATGCCCTTTCTAATGAGAAGCCTCGTCAAGTGAAGACGGCGCATGACTATATTGGCTTTTGCCGTAGAAATTACAATGGCAGCACCACCACCGCCGAAATCATGAAAGAGCTTCGCGAGGGAGAGGAATGAGCAAGTGGGTTGTAGACACGTGCGTAATCATCGACGTGCTTAGCGGTGACAGTGCGTTTTCGACGAAGTCAGCCGATGCCATCGACGCGAAGCGTGCCGAGGGTCTTGTCATAGCGCCTGTAACATACGTAGAACTGGCGCCTTCGTTCCTTGGAGATGTTGCGAAGCAAGATATGGTTCTTTCCGACTTGGGAATAGAATTTGATTTTGCGGGAAGCAGAGGGACTGTTCTTGCCGCGCACAAGGCATGGTATGAACATGTGTTGCGCAAACGACTTGGAGAGACAGCCAAACGTCCGATTGCTGACATTCTTATCGGTGCATACGCCATGCAAAAAGGCGGTCTCATTACCCGTAACGAGGCGGATTTCAAGACCATTTATCCAAGCCTGACGATCTTCAATCCCATTTCGCCAGCGCCATGAATCTCAAACCGTGAAACTGCAAATGAAAGGAATAAGCCCGTAGACAGTTAAAACGAACCTCCTTCGCGTTGACGGGCTACGGGGGATAAATAACGCGGCTGTGAAGCAACAATCATAGGGCGCAAAGATACGTGTAAACGGCAGTTGGATATGGTATAATACCGGAAAAAGGAGGAGGATTGTATGGTTGACTACGGCGCGTTGAAGAGGAAGTTCCCGGCGAAGGACCCCCAGAGAAGGAAGAAGATTGCCGCCATCAAGGCGATAAAGCGCGAGTATGCCGCGAAACGCGCGGCTCTCGCCGGCGGTGCGCCGACGTTTAAGAAGGGCATTGTATTCTACGCCGTCGTAATAATGGGTCTGGCCATCCTCGGTTCGCTCGTCCTCTCCGCCGTCGGCAGGGGCGGCCCGAAGGAAATCTCCCGCGCGCAGTTGCTCGCGCACAGGTCGGTAGATGCGATCGCCGTGGCGCTTGGCCGCTACCGCTACCATGTCGGAAGATATCCGTCGAACGAAGAGGGGCTTGAGGCGCTTGCGGCGATTACGCCGCAGAAGAAGGGCTGGAACGGCCCGTACGTCAACCATGTCGTGAAGGATCCATGGGGGCACGACTACGTGTACGTCAACAACGGCGAGGGCGAATACCCGACGCTCTACTCCAGAGGCGTGGACGGCAAGGCTGGAACGACTGATGACGTCCTTCCCGACGGCGCCCTCTATGACGCCCCCTTCAAGGACACGTCGTGGACGAAGGGATGGATGCCGTACTATCTGCGCGGCTATGTGCTCGCGTCCGACAAGCGTGCGAAGTCCGCGATCGAGGATGAGGTCAAGGCCGTGCTCGCGGCGGAGCGGGGTCCTTCGGAGGGCGAGTTTGTCCTGCGCGACGGATGGGAGTTTTCGCGCGACCGGAAGGAATGGAAGTCCGTCCGCGTTCCGCACGACTGGGCGATCTCCGGACCATTCGACATAAAGCTCGACGGCAATACCGGCAAGCTCCCGTGGAAGGGCGTGGGATACTATCGCCGCACGATAGAACTGCCGTTCGACGCGGCCGGCAAGTTCGTCGCGCTCAGGTTTGGCGGCGTGATGGCGAGCCCAGAGGTGTTCCTCAACGGCGAGAAGGTGGGCGGCTGGGACTACGGCTACATGTCGTTCGAGGTTGACATCTCCGCGAAACTGAAGTTCGGCGAGAAAAACGAGCTTCTTGTAAAGGCCGACACGACAAGGCACAATAGCCGCTGGTACCCTGGTGCAGGGCTTTACCGCGACGTCAAGCTCGTCGTCGAGGACGCGGAGGACCGCGCAATCTGGGGCTCGGTCAAGATCACCACTCCCGAAATCACGCCCGAGCGCGCGAAGGTGCGCGTCGAATATCTCACGCCCGTGAGCGCAACCCCGATTGTCAACGAGTTCGAGGTCGAGGCGCCGGTGCTCTGGGACGTGGCCAACCCGAAGCTCTACGAGACGACGATCTGCGGCAAGAAGTACCGCTATGGCTTCCGCACCGCCGAGTTCACGGCGAACGACGGCTTCCACCTGAACGGTCGCCGCGTGCAGCTCAAGGGAGTGAACCTGCACTCCGACCTCGGGCCGCTCGGCATGGCGTTCGACAAGGGCGCGATGCGCCGCCAGCTCGAGATCATGAAGGACATGGGCGTGAACGCCCTCAGGACTTCGCACAACGCGCCCGCCGAGGAAGTGCTCGACCTCTGCGACGAGATGGGTATCGTCGTGTGGGACGAGTGCTTCGACAAGTGGAATGGAACGGCTGGGCTTGCGCCGGGCGAGCCGCCCGAAGAGCTCGTCTCGCGCAACCTCAAGGCATTCGTGCGCCGCGACCGCAACCATCCGTGCGTCGTCGTCTGGTCCATTGGAAACGAAATCCCGCCGCGTAGCGAGAAGAACCCGGCGGGAGTTTACGATGAGCGCTGCAAGCTCTTTCGCGAAGTCGTCCTTTCAGAAGACACCACGCGTCCCGTCGGCATCGGCTGCTGCCATGAGCAGTCCGCTGGCCGCGGCGACTACGCCTCGATGGACCTGACGGGATGGAACTACAACGCGCGTTACATGCCAATGCGCGAGAAATACCCTGACAAGCCGATCGTATACTCCGAGTCCGCGTCCGCATTCTCGAGCTGGGGCTATTTCCCCGACGTGCCGACGGCGAATCCAACGGGCTACGACCCGAAGACGGTCGTGGACATCGACTCTTACGACCGCTGCTCCGCAAGGTGGTCGGACATCCCGGACATGGAGTTTGCGAGGATGGAGCGCGACCGGTTCATAGCGGGCGAGTTCGTCTGGACGGGCATCGACTACCTCGGCGAGCCGACGCCGAACCCGAACTTGTGCAGAAGCTCCTTCTTCGGGATCTGCGACCTCTGCGCGATGCCGAAGGACCGCTACTGGCTCTACCGCTCGTACTGGAACGACAGGAAGGACACTGTCCACCTTCTGCCGCACTGGAACTGGGACGGGCGCGAGGGCGAGAAGGTAACGGTAATGTGCTACACGAGCGGCGACGAGGCGGAGCTTTTCGTAAACAGCGAGAGCGCCGGCCGCAGGAAGAAGGTCAAGGACGCCGGCGCCATAGTCAAGAAGGGCGATCCAAACTACTACAAGGTGACGGAGCGCTATCGCCTCGTATGGGAAGTCCCGTACGAGCCTGGCGAGATCAAGGTCATTGCGTTCAGGAACGGCCGTCCCATAGGCGAGGACTTCCGCAAGACTGCGTACAAGGCGGCGGCAGTGAAGTTGACGCCCGAGCAGACGGATCTCGCGGATGGAGAGCTCGGTTTCGTGAAGGTCGAGCTCGAGGACGAAGACGGCACGGTGCTTCCGCTCGCGAAGGACCGCGTGAACTTCAGTCTTGAGGGGCCGGGGGAGATCGTCGCCGTCGGCAACGGCTCGCACGACGGGCTCGATTCGTTTACGGACACCTCGTCGCATCCGCTCTACTACGGGCGCGCGCTCGTGGTCGTCCGCAGGACGGGCGGTTCGGGGCTTCCGCTGAAGCTCACGGCGTCCGTCTCGGGCGTCCGTCCCTGCTCCGTGTCGTTCGTCCGCAAGTAGCGCGGCGGGCCTACGTCTCTTCATTTTCTGGGCGGGCGAATTTCATGTCGTGGTTTTGGTATAATACTCCGCCAAGGAGCCAGAGATGAACGTCGTATCACTTGTAGGCAGGCCCAACACGGGCAAGAGCGCGCTTTTCAACCGCATCGCGAGGAAGCGCGTCGCCATCGTATTCGACCAGCCAGGCGTGACGCGCGACCGCGTGACGCGCGAGGTGGACGTCCTTGGTCGCAAGATAATGCTCGTCGACACCGGCGGCATCGCGTTCGACCGTAGCGTCACGCACGACCCCCTCGACGAGGAGACTAAGAGCCAGGCCGCGCTCGCGGTTGAGGACTCCGCCGTGTGCGTCGTGGTGGTGGACGCTCGCGCGGGCATCACGCCGCTCGATTCCGAAGTCATCCAGCGCGTCCGCAAGTCGGGCGTCCCCTGCGTCATCGCGGCGAACAAGTGCGACACTCCCGACAACGACTGGCGCGCAGCGGAGTTCGAGAGGTTCGGGCTTCCCGTGTTCGCGACGAGCGCGGAGCACGGACGCGGCGTAGAGGCGCTTGTGAGGGACTTCGTCGCGAAGCTCCCGCCGGTCGCGCCGGAGGAGGAGTCTGGCAGGCGGCCGCTCAGGGTCGCGGTGGTCGGCCGCCCGAACGCCGGCAAGTCATCGTACATAAACCGGCTGCTGAACGCGCCGCGCGTCATTGTCTCGGAAATCGCGGGCACTACGCGCGACGCCGTCGAGGTTCCCTTCACGATCGGCTCGGGGCCGGAGGCGCGGCGCTACATGCTCGTCGACACGGCGGGCATGAAGCCGCACACGAAGATGTCGAAGACCTCCGTCGACAATTTCTCCCTCTTCCGCTCGGAGCAGGCGATCGAGGAGGCCGATGTCGTGATCCTCCTCCTCGACCCGGTGATGGGGCCGACGATGCAGGACAAGCGCATTGCGGGCAAGATCCTCGACGCGCACAGGGCGTGCGTCCTCATGCTCAACAAGTGGGATCTCGCCATTGAGAAGGGGATAACGAGCGAGAAGGACGCGGCAGGGGCCGTCCGCAAGATGATGCCGTTCCTGAACTTCGCGCCGATAGTCTTCTGCTCCAATAAGTCCGGCTACAACATCCGCCGCACCGTTGAAGCGATCGACCGCGCCGCCGCGTCGGCGAGCGAGAGGATCCCGACCGGCATGCTAAACAACGCCATCGTCAAGGCGACCAAGAAGACCGTCTCGCCGATGGTCAGGGGCAGGCGGCTCAAGATCTACTATGGGTTGCAGGTATCGACGAATCCGCAGACGATACGTCTTTTCGTGAACGACCCGAAGCTCGTCACGCCCGCTTACCTAAGCTACATCGAGAAGAACATCCGCGCGCGCTTCGGGCTCGAAGGCGCACCGCTCAGGATATTCCTCAAGGCGCGAACCCGCAATACGGCCAAAATTGTGGTATAATATCCTCCAAATTTCATAAGGAGAGACAAAACAATGAAACTTGCTGATCTCAAGGGCAAAACCGTCGGCGTCTGCGTCTCTGGCGGACTCGACTCGAAGACAATCTGCTGCGTCCTTCAGGATGCGGGCGTCAAGGTAAAGGCGTTCAGCGCGAACGTCGGACAGCCCGACGAGAAGGACATCAACGACATCAAGAAGAAAATGGCGCCCACGGGCGTCCAGACGACGATCGTCGACGTCACGAAGGAAATGGCCGACATCTGCTTCGAGACGGTCAAGTGCCAGGCGATGTACGACGGCGGATACTGGAACTCCACCGGAATCGCGCGCGCGGTCACTGTGCAGAAGCTCCTCCCCGCGATGAAGAAGGCGGGTTGCGTTGCCCTTGTCCACGGCGCGACGGGCCGCGGCAACGACCAGATGCGCTTCGAGCGCTACACGAACGTTATGGACCCGAAGTTCGGTGTCTATGCTCCGTGGCGCGACGCCGACCTCCTCGCGAAGTTCCCCGGCCGCACGCAGATGGTCGAGTTCCTCGCGAAGCGCGGCATCGTCGCTTTCGTCGGCACGAAGAAGAAATACTCGACCGACGCTAACCTCGCGGGGCTCTCGCACGAGGCGGAAGACCTCGAGTCGATGGAGACTTCGATGCGCATCGTGAAGCCCACGATGGGCGTGTGGCCCGAGAAGGCGCCGAACAAAGTCGAGAAGATCACGCTTTCGTTCGTCAAGGGCCGTTGCGTCGCGATCAACGGCAAGAAGATGACGCCCTACCAGGTCATGCTCGCGGCGAACAAGATCGGTGGCCGCAACGGCATCGGCATGAAGCACGCGCTTGAGAACCGCATCATCGGCACGAAGTCGCGCGGCGTCTACGAGGCGCCCGGAATGGAAGTCCTATCGTGGGGGCTCAAGTACATCTATGAGGGCATTATGGACCGCCGCTCCACCAAGATGTTCCAGGAGCTCTCCAAGTTCGTCGCCGACCAAATCTACGACGGACGCTGGTTCGACCCCGCGACGCAGGCGGCGCGCGCGGCGATTCAGGTGTGGGCCGACAAGGCGACTGCCGACGTCACGCTCGGGCTCTACAAGGGCAACATCTTCTTCGAGTCGCTCAAGGGCCTCAAGGCTACGATCTACAACGAGGCCGACAGCTCCATGGAAGCTTCGAACGGCTTGAACCCGCACAGCTCCCAGGGCTTTGCCGAGATTCAGTCGGTCGAGGCCAAGATGCTTGCTAAGGCAGGGCAAGTGAGAGTGTAAAGTTAAAAGTGTAAAGTTGAAAGTTTGAAGTCGAGTGATGGCAGAAGAAAAGATAGAGAAAGAGACCGAGAAAACGGCAGAAGTTGAAGAGGCGGCCAAGCCCGAGGGTGAGTCTGGCGCTGAGGCGGCGGTGCCCAAGGATTCTGGCGACGAGGCCAAAGCCGAGACGCCCGCCGAGGAAGAAAAACCGGCTGAATCCGAAAAGCCCGCTGAATCCGAAAAGCCGGTCGAGCCTGACTGGAAGGCGCTCTACGCACTGACTCTCGCAGACTTCGACAACTACAAGAAGCGCGCGGCGCGTGACCGCGAGGACACATACCGCTATGCGGAGATGGACATCCTTAAAGACGTCCTTCCCGCCGTGGACAACCTCTCGCTTGCGCTCGCCAACGCGACGGCGAACAAGGACGATCCCTTCGTTAAGGGCGTCCAGCTCGTCTACGACACTCTTCTTAAGTCGCTCAGGGAACACGGCGCCGAGCCGTTTGATTCCGTCGGCAAGGATCTCGACACCGAGAAGATGGAGGCGATTGCCACACTTCCGTCGCCCGATGTCCCTGAAGGCAAGGTCTCCATCGAGTCGAAGAAGGGCTGGATGCTGAAGGACAAGGTCCTGCGCGTCGCGCAAGTCGTCGTGTCGTCGGGCAGGCCCGGCGGGGAAAAGTGATTGGGTATGGCGGATAAGAGAGACTACTACGAGGTGCTTGGAGTCGCGAAGACTGCGACGGCGGACGAGATAAAGTCCGCCTACCGCAAGCTTGCGATGAAGTACCACCCCGACCGCAATCCCGGCGACAAGGCGGCGGAGGAGAAGTTCAAGGAGGCGGCTGAGGCATACGACGTCCTGCACGACCCTGAGAAGCGCCAGCGCTACGACCAGTTCGGGCATCAAGCGTTCGAGGGCGGCGGTGGCGGCGGCTATGGTGCCGGCGGCATGAGCATGGACGACATCTTCGCGGCCTTCGGCGACCTCTTCGGCGGGCGTGGCGGCGGCGGCTTTGGCGGCTTCGAGGACTTCTTCGGCGGCGGCAGGTCTCGCAGGGCGGCGAATCCAAATGCGCCGCGACGCGGCGACGACATGACTTTCCGCCTCGACATTGATTTCGACGAGGCGCTTTTCGGCTCGACGCGCACGATAGACATCACGCTCCCCGAGCAGTGCGGCGAATGCCATGGAACCGGTGCCGCGAAGGGTTCGCAGCGCGTGACGTGCAAGACCTGCGGTGGGCACGGCGTCGTAATCGGCGGCTCGGGATTCTTCCAGGTGCGCCAGACGTGCCCGAACTGCGGCGGAGAGGGGTCTGTTCTCGAGAAGCCGTGCCGCGCGTGCCGCGGCACCGGTCACGTCACGAACAGGCGGCACATTTCGCTCAAGATTCCCGCCGGCATCGACAACGGCTCGCGCCTCCGTCTCGCTGGGAAGGGCGGCGGCGGTCTTCGCGGCGGCGAGAACGGCGACCTCTACGTTCACATCGGCGTCAGGGAAAGCGACATCTTCGACCGCGACGGCCTCGATCTCGGCGTGGACATCCCGGTCTCTCCCGTCCTCGCGGCTCTTGGCGGGACGGTCGACGTACCGACGCCTCAGGGCACGGCGCAGCTGACGCTTCCCGCAGGGACGCCGAACGGAAAGGTGTTTCGCCTGCGCGGCAAGGGTGTCCCGTCGCTGCGCGGCGGCACGCCCGGCGACCTTCACGCCCGCATAGTCTTTGAAGTCCCCTCAAACCTCGACCGCAGGCAGCGTGCCGCGCTCGAGGAGTTCCAGAAGATGTCGACGCCGGGGAACTTCCCCGAGGCGCAGTCGCTCGCGAACAAGACGAGGGTGTTCTTCGCACATCGCGACAAGCTTCGCCGCGACGGTTGATTTCGCACCTGTGGTGGAATGGCAGACACGCTGGATTTAGGTTCCAGTTCCGCAAGGAGTGTGGGTTCAAGTCCCACCAGGTGCACGGCTTGCGGCGCTTGGCGCAAGCATCGGGCGAAAATAACGGTTGCCTTGTTGTGCGGGCATATAGTATAATTACCTAAACTTCCAAAACTCCAAAACTCCAAAACTCAAACGGGGGCATCATATGGACAAAATAAAGAAGGCGTTTGCTGTTCTCGCGCACTGCATCGCGGTATCTGCGGTTGCGGCTCCAGGTCCGACGTCCGCGCGTTCGGTGCACATGTGGCATCCCGCCCCGGCCGCCGAATGGGTCTATGGCGAGGTGACGGTCGAGAAGTCCGTTCCCGGGAGCTACTTCGCCACCATCTGCTTCAGCTGCGGCTACTGCGGCATTCAGGAACTCTACGACGGCAAGAAGGTCGCGATCTTCTCCGTGTGGGATCCGGGCGATCCGTTCGACTTCAAGGCGCGGCCCGACAGCGTAGACGAGAAGGTGCGCACGAAGAACCTGTATGCGGGCGAGGGCGTGTCGATCAGCCGCTTCGGTGGCGAGGGCACCGGCGGGAAGTCCGTTATGCCCCTTGACTGGAAGGAGGGCGAGACGTACCGTTTCGCCGTGCACGCCCGCCAAGACGGCGACTACAGGACGGCGTTCACGGGCTACCTCTTCCGCGACGGCGCCTGGTTCAAGATCGCGACTTTCAGCACGCTTCAGACGAAGGGCGCGCACGCCGTAAGGGGCGTCTACAGTTTCGTCGAGGACTTTCGCCGCACCGAGGAGTCGCGCGGGCAGGTTCGCCGCGCGAAGTTCACGAACTATTTCGCAAAGCCGATTGGCGGAGAGTGGAAGGCGATCGAGGACGGATGCTTCACCGCCGACCGCAACCCGATTATGACGATCGATGCCGAGGTGGTCGAGAACGGCTTTGCCCTCACGACGGGGGGTGACACCGAGAACAAGAACATTAAGCTGTCGGCAAACGCAAAGACGAAGGTCGGCCCCCGTCCTGACGCCTGTAGTGCGCTTGACGCGCTCGTGGATTCAAAGCAGGTCCTCTTCAAGAGCAACGACTCCGTCGAGGGCGTCAAGACAGCCGTCTACAGGATTCCGGCGCTCTGCACTGCGCCAAACGGCGACCTCGTCGCGGTATGCGACGCGAGGCACGAAGGCGGCGGCGACCTGAACCACGCGAGGCCGATCAACATTGCCGTTCGCCGATCGTCCGACGGCGGCAAGACGTGGACTGAGCCGGTCTTCACCTGGAAGTGGGCGTGGAACGACAACGAGCACTGGGCGGGGTCGGACCCGTCGTTCATCGTCGACGCGGATACGAAGAAGATCTTCCTTTTCTACAACGTGTGGGAGTCGAAGAAGCGTCACGGCGTGTTCCAGTTCTACGTCCAGGAGTCCGCCGACAACGGCAAGACGTGGTCCGAGCCCCGCGACATCTCGAGCGACATCGCTTTCCCCGAATGGCCGTTCGGGAAGCGCGACAGCGAGGGCGGCTTTATCTTCATCACGTCCGGCTCTGGCATCCAGACGAAGGACGGCACGCTTCTCCACACGATTGTCCACGTGAACGACGGCAACGCGCTCTTCGGCTCGGACGACCACGGCAAGACGTGGAAGCCCTTCGGCAAGCCCGTCAAGAACGGCGACGAGTGCAAGGTCGTGGAGCTTTTGGATGGCTCGTGGATGATCAACTCGCGCTGGAGCGGCGGCGGGCGGCAGATCCACGTCACGAAGGACCGCGGCAAGACGTGGGAGTCGCGCTACGACAAGACGCTCGAGGATCCCCAGTGCAACGCGCAGATCATGCGCTATGGCAAGGCACTTCTTTTCTCCAACTGCAAGAGCCCGAGCCGCCGTGCGCTTCTCTACATCCGCGCGTCGGCCGACGACGGCAAGACGTGGACTGACGGCCTTTGCATCGAGCCGAAGGGCGCGGCGTACTCCGACATGACCATTCTCCCAAACGGCGACATCGGCATCCTCTACGAGGGCGCTGGCTACGCGACGATCAATTTCACCACTGTGCCGAGAGACGACGTGCTCAAGGCGGTGAAGTGAGGTTGTCTTTGCTGTTTTTTACGGACATTCCCCAAAGGAGTCAGAGATGAATGCAAAATTGCTGCTTGTGATTGCAGGTACGGCCTGCGCCTTTGGCGCCATTTCGGCGACGCTGCCTGAATGGGCGGTCGGCACATACAGGGGCTCGGTCGAGAACTGGTGCAACGACTCTAGTTTTAGTGCGTCGGGGTCGGCGGTGATTGCGATTTCCGATACGGGCATCGCGTCAGGGAGCATCACGTTCTCTGACGGCGCAAGCGGAAAGGCGACGGGAAAGTCCAAATCGATGACAGTCGCCGATGGCGAGGTCAGGATGATGGTAGGGTTCAAGTGGTATGACGAGCGCGGGAAGGTCGATGGCTCGTCGTGGAGTTCCATTTCGATATATCGGACTTCCTCGGGCGCAATCATGGAATTCGAGGATGACGACGAAGAAGAGGATGACTGGTCCGACAAGTGTCCTGTCTCGGGAAGTCTGGAGAAGACGAGTTCAGGCGACGGCGTTCCATCTGCCTGGAAGAAGGCGAGGACGCTGAACGGGGTGTTCGGCGAAGTATGCGATCTCATTGACGGCACTGCGACGCTTAAATGCGGCAAGGCAAACAAGAAAGGAATCGCCAAGGTCTCGCTGACCATTACGCCTCTTAACGGTAAGAAGCGTTCGTACAAGGGTGTATCGGTGGATGTCACCCAGGGTGGTCCAATAGAGGTCCGCTGGCCTCGGCAAGGCTATTATGTGAGGATAGACGGAGACGATTTCTTCGGCGAACCGATCTACGCCGGCGCGCGCCCCGCGTGCTCGCCGAATGCCGTGTGGAGCGCCGACGTAGGCGGCCAGCTCTATGGAACGGCCATGTTCGATTTTGGTTACGATGAAATATTCGAGCTGGGGTACGATTATGATTTAGCTGAGTATGTGGTTGACTCTGAGCATTATGGCGAATATCTGCTACTTCCGCTATTCGAGCCTGTCGAGGTGAAAATGAACGGGACAAAATGGGTTCTGCCTAAGGCTGCAAAAGTCAAGTGGAAGGCGTGCCCCAGAAACGCCGAGTGTATTGGAGACTGGCTTGCGGACACGAATGGAGGGGTTGGCAACCTGTCGGGACTCAAGCTCTCGTACGATGCGAAGACAGGCGTGTTCAAGGGCAGCTTCAATCTGTTCAGCATGCTTGGCAAGAAGTATACGGTAAAAGTGAATGGGCTTGTGATTGATGGTTGCGGTATTGGCGTGGCGTCTTGCCCAAAGATTTCTTCCGAGACATGGAGCGTCTTCGTTGAGTGAGGGCTGACTCCGGTGTTGTAATTTGGCAACTAGAAATGGAGACATGAATATGTTCGACGCAATCAAGATGATAGTTCTGTTTGCTGCGGCGTCCGTCGCTTCTGCCGTTTTTGCCACGCCCGTAGAGGTTGACTGGAAGGCGGGCGAGGCAGCCCCCGCAAAGGTCGCAAGGCCGTTCGCTGGCTTTTTGCCCGACGGGCGGTTCATAGTGGCGGGCGGCAGCTATTTCGAGGGCGGGAAGAAGATGTATAGCGCGGACATAAATGTCCGCGAACAGGACGGCAAGTGGTCGAAGGTCGGCGAACTGCCGCATCCCATCGCCGAAGGCGTCTGTTGCGAGACGCCATTTGGTCTTTTTTGCGCGGGCGGAACTGACGGCGAGACGGTGTTCACCAACACATTTGACATTGTCGGCAATATGCTTACCGAGGATGGCGGCAAGAGATTTGATGTCGTCAGGGGACTGCGGTTGCCCAAACCCGTCAAGATGGGGGCGGCTGCATATCACGACGGTCTGTATTTCGTAATTGCGTCGAAGGACGTTTATGGTATAGACCTCAAGAGGGGTGCAAGCAGGTTTGTGAAAATAGGCGAAATGCCAGGACCTGCCCGCGAGCAGATTGTGGCGGCCGTCCAGAACGGCGACCAGAAGGAGAAGATGCTAATTGTCGCAGGTGGCTACGACAAGGAGACGAAGAAGCCGCTCAGGGACGTCTATGGGGTTGTTCTTTCAAGCGTACGCATGCCGTGGAGCGAGAGCAAGGAAGGCAACCCCAAACTCAGACTTGACGATGTATACGACAATCCCGACTTTATTTCCCATCCCGCCCAGATGAAATGGAAGAAGCTCGCCGACCTACCGGAGGGCGTGACCACCATCGGTGCGGCGTTTCTGCCGAGCGGGCATCAGCACATTCTTCTCGTCGGCGGGTTCGGAGAGAAGGGGTGGATTGACCGCGCGGTAAGCGGCTCTACGGAAACCGACCCCGTGAAGCTCGGATGGCAGAGGAAGATATACGCATACAACTGCGTGACCGACGCATGGTGCGAATACGGCGAGATCGCCCCTGACGACTCCCCGCGCTGCGGGGCGGCCGCGGGCATCAAGCCCGGCAAGACGCCGGGGGAATACACGATTATCATCGCGGGCGGCGAAGTCGCGCCCATGAAGCGCACGGACGCCGTGTCGATAGCGAGCTTCAGGAAGACCGGCAAGTTCGGCGCGACGGCATGGGCGGTCGTAGGAGTGTATGCCCTTTTGATGGTGGGGATGGCGGTGTACTTCATCCGCAAGAAGAAGGACGAGAACGACTACTTCCGCGGAGGAAACCGCATCCCGTGGTATGTCGCCGGAATGTCGATCTTCGCCACGATGCTCTCGTCCATAACGTTCATCGCGATTCCGACGCAGGCGTATCTCCAGGACTGGCGCTACTTCGTGATGGCGTTCTTCATCATCGGCATGGCGCCTGTGGCGATATACTACTACCTGCCGTTCTTCTGCCGCCTCGGAATCACGAGCGCATACGAGTATCTCGAGAAGCGGTTCAACCTCGGTGTGAGGCTCTTCGGGTCGGCGGCGTTCGTCGTGTTCATGGTGTGCCGCGTGGCGGTCGTTACGCTGCTCCCCGCGATTGCGCTCAACGCCGTTACGGGAATCTCCATCGATGCATGCATTCTCATCTGCGGCATCCTCACGATGATCTACTGCTCGCTCGGCGGGCTTGAGGCGGTCATCTGGTCCGACTTTGTCCAGGGCATTGTCCTTATGGGCGGCGCGGTATCGGTTCTTGTTCTTCTCATCATGAAGACGGGCGGTGACGGTGCGCATTTCTCGACGTTCTGGAACGTCGCGAGCACCTACAACAAGAACACAATGTGGGATTTCCGCTTCATCCTGACGCAGCCCGTCTTCTGGGTCGTCGCGGTGCAGGGACTTATCTCGAACCTCTCTTCCTACACGAGCGACCAGTGCGTCATCCAGCGCTACATCGCGACGCCCGACGAGAACGCGACCAAGCGCTCGCTCTGGTTCAACGGCTGCATGAGCGTCTTCGCGCAGATCGTCTTCTACGGAATCGGCATGGCGCTCTTCGCATTCTACCACACTCACCCCGAGGCGATGGACGTCACGATGCCGAAGGGAGACTCGGTTCTCCCGATCTTCATGGCGACCGAGATGCCGCCGTGGCTTGCGGGGCTCGTCATCGCGGCGGTCTTCGCGGCGACCATCTCGACCCTCTCGGCGAACCTCTCTTCCGCATCGACCGCCGTCGTCACCGACTTTGTGAAGCGCTTCAATCCGGGGATCTCTGGCAAGGCGCAGATCAGGTGCGGGCAGGTCTGCACGTATGTCGTCGGCATCATCGGCATCATGGCGGCCTTGACTCTTGCGAGGATGGAGTCCTCGGCGCTCTTCGACAACTTCAACAAGTACATAGCGATGCTGACGGCGGGACTTACGGGGCTCTTCTTCATGGGCGTGTTCATGCCGCGCGTGAAGGGGATTGCGGCGGTTCTCGGACTTGCGGCGAACTACTTCGTCTGCTTCAGCTGCGAGATACTTCACTGCGATGTCTTTGGACTCAAGTTCCATCCGTTCCTCTTGGGCGGAATCGGACTTGTCGTCTGCGTCGCCGTTGCTTACATCGCGTCGTTTATTCTTCGCGAGAAGGGTAAGGATCTTGCTGGTCTTACTCTGAAGACGTTAAAACATTAATTAGCCACAAAGAACACAAAGTTCACAGAGGGCTTTTGTGTTTTTTGTGTACTATGTGGCTAAAACTTAAAAGGAATTAGCCACAAAGAACACAAAGAGCACAAAGTACACAGAAGGCTTTTGTGTCCTTTGTGTACTATGTGGCTAAAATTCAGTCATCGAATAAGTCTCGGAGCCAGCCAGCCCTGCGACCCTCCGCGCGGCGGCGCATGTCTATGAGCAGTCCGTCGATAGAGTGGTTCGCGAAGCGGAGATTGTCCACTTCGAAGATATCCCCGACGAGCTGCGTCCCTGGAATCGCGGAGACGGGGTCGCCTTTGCTGCGGATGTTGGAAATGCGCTTTGCCGCTTCTGCAGTGACGTCTTTCGGAAGGGTGAGCAGAGTTATGCTTGAAATTCCCGCCGCGTTGTAGGTGGTGCAGAGAATGTCGCCAGGGCTCGGAAGGTTGATCGTCGAATACGCGGCGATTCCGCCGCCGAGGGAGTGGCCTGCGACGACGAGCTTGGAGTCTGGGAACGCGCGTCTGACGGCAGAGAGTATTTCCGAGCCGTGCAGATACTGTTTCGGCGTTCCGCCACCGCCTTGCTGGGCGTCGACAACCCAGTCCTGCATCCAATGTTCGTCCTCGCCGGGCGCGTTTGATCCCCTGAATGCGACGACAGCAGTGTCTTCATTCTCGGCGTGGGAGAGCCGCACGCCGAAGCCCGCGCCTTCCGCATCTTCGACAAACCCAGTCTCTGGTTCGTAGCTATAGAGTTGCGAGGGGAGCGCAAGTTTCTCGAACTCGGCTGGCGAAAGTGGGCGATATCCTTCGGGGAGGTCTGGATGGCCGCGGTAGGCGGCAGCGGCGTGCTCGCCTATCGAGATGAAAAGTTTTTGCCTGTCCGCGTCGAGATCGTCACCGAAGGACATCACTTTCGCCCCTGCCCAGGCAATTGTCGACTTTGCCGCGCCGGTCGTGGCGGAGACGGCGTCGGCAGACGAGCGGACAACGATGTTGTCGTCGCCGTAGCCAGTTTCAAGAATGCGGCATCCGCAAGAAGCCGTCATTGCGATTGCCATAAGTGCAGCGCGTCGTTTCATGCGGGGAATTATATTCAATTTTGCTCCAAAGGTCAACCGCACTTCGCCTAATGGCGCTTGGCGGCGGAGCATGTTGTACACATGGCGCAGAGATTGTGGTATACTGTGCTGCATGACAAAGCAGTTCCTTGAATCGCAAATGACGCCGCTTGAGTACGACCGCGAGAGAATCTGGCATCCATACGCTTCGCTTGGCAATCCGCCGCCGGTTCTTCATGCGAAGTCGGCCTCCGGCGTGGCGATAGTGACTGCCGACGGTCTGAAGCTCGTTGACGCCGTGTCGAGCTGGTGGTGCGTCGCCCATGGCCACAACCATCCTGCAATTGTCGAGGCGATCCGCCGTCAGTCGGAGAAGATGTGCCATGTGATGTTCGGCGGTTTCACCCACGATCCCGCCGTCGAACTCGCAGAGAAGCTTGCTGCGATTGCGCCGCCCGGTCTTGATCGCGTGTTTTTTGCAGACTCTGGTTCCATTTCCGTCGAAGTCGCCGCAAAGATGGCTGTCCAGTACCAGAACGCGCTTGGGCACCCAGAGCGCAACCGCCTTCTCGCGTTGAAGGGCGGCTACCACGGCGACACCTCGCTCGCAATGGCGCTCTCCGACCCCGACGGAATGCATACTCTTTTCAAGGGGATAATGACGAAGCACTTCTTCGCGGAGAAGCCGACCATCTCGACATGGGGCGAATGGAATGACGCAGACGCCGAGTCTCTTCGCCGCGTAGTCGACGAACACGGCGGCGAAATCGCCGCGATCATCTGCGAGCCGGTCTTCCAGGCGGCGAACGCGATGAACTTCTACCACCCTGAGTATTTGCGCGAGATGCGCCGCATCTGCGACGAGCGCGGGATGCTGCTCATCTTCGACGAGATTGCGGCGGGGTTTTACAGGACAGGCCCATTGTGGGCCCATTCGCGTGCAAACATTGTGCCTGACATCATGACTGTCGGCAAGGCGCTGACTGGTGGGCACATGACACTTGCGGCGACGCTTGCGAGCGGGAAAGTCGCGGACACGATTTCCAATGGTCGTCCGTCGGCATTCATGCACGGGCCCACCTACATGGCCAATCCCCTCGCCTGCGCTGCGGCCTGCGCCTCGCTCGATCTTTTCGCAAAGGGCGACTACGAGGCGAACGCCAAACGGATCGAAAGCGTCTTCGCCCGCCGGGTCATGCCGCTTAAGGCTTTGCCCAACGTAGTGGATGTGCGCATTCTTGGAGCAGCGGCCGTCGTGGAAGTGCGGCGCATGCCCGCGCAGTCCGACATCTCGCGCGTCATCCGCCATTCCGGCGTCTGGCTTCGTCCGTTCGGCAATTTCATATACTCAATGCCGCCCCTTGTTGCGGACGACCGAACCATCGACCGCATCGGCTTTGCGCTTATGAACCTCGCGGCCTCGCCGCCCGGCCCGCCGCCGGAGGATGGTGATTTCCATGAGTGAGACGTATTCCGTAAAGATGCGCGCGTCGAGCGACGGGCGCCATGTCTCCGGCGCGGAGAAGATCGTCCCTGCGGCGTCGATTTCGAAGGTTGCGTCGCGACTCGTCGAGCGCGCCTTGTCGCACGAGCGCGGCACGCCCGATTTCATCAACGTCAAGATTGAGTCTCTTCCCGCAGAGATTCTTCGTCTCAAGGCGCTTCCTGTCAAGACGCATGTCGTCGCAACGCCGGTTGAAGGGCGCGCACTCGCCGCACGGCTCTTGGCTGAAGCGGGAATCGGCAATGCCGACGAAATCATGGCGCGGTTTTCCGAGACGCATTCGCTTCGTGGCGCGATGCTGCTCGATGCCGACACTCTCGAGCGGCTTGAGCCGGATCGGTCGCGTGGCGTCCGTGCGACATATATGGACGACGCCGCGTCGCTTGCAATGGGAACGGCTGGCGTAAAGAACCACTATGCCGAGGCGATCGTCCTAGCTACAAAGGTCCAGAATGCGCCTAACATAATAGCCGAAATCTGCGTGTCGGACGACCCTGACTATGTGACGGGGTATGTCGCGACTCGTGAACTCGGCTACCGGCGAATCACCGTCCTCAAGGAGAGGGGCGACCCGAACGGCGGACGCATTTTCCTCTATCGCGGCCCGCGCGACGGAGTCGCAAAGACGATTGAGTTTCTTGAAAAGACTCCTGTCCTCGTCGATGACGTTCCGACGCTTTCGTCTGCGGCAAAAGCGCCGCGAAGATTCGATAGTCTTGCGGATGCGCTCGACGCGCGTGAGGCAGCCGGTCTTTCGCGCCGGTGTCGTACGCTGGAAGGGCCGACAGGACCGACGGCGATTGTCGACGGTCGCGAGCTCGTCGTTTTCGCATCTAACGACTATCTCGACCTCGCGCGAGATTCCCGCGTCGTCAAGGCGGCGGCGGATGCCGCGAGCAAGTTTGGCGCAGGCTCGGGCGGCGCGCGTCTCACGACCGGCACGCAGCCGCCGCATGTGCGGCTCGAAAGCGCGCTTGCAAAGTTCAAGGGCTCGGAAGCCGCGCTCCTCTACGGTACTGGCTACATGGCGAACGTGGGTGCGATCTCCGCGCTCGTCGGGAAGGGCGATGCCGTCCTCTCCGATGAATTGAACCATGCCTCGATCATCGACGGCTGCCGTCTTTCGGGTGCAGATGTGCTTGTCTATCGCCATGGCGACATGGAGGACTTGGACCGAAAGCTTGGCGCCTGCCGCGAACATCGCCGTCGCCTAGCAGTTTCGGATGGCGTCTTCTCTATGGACGGTGACATTCTTGATTTGCCGCGCTTTTTGGAGGTGACACGCCGCCACGATGCATTCTCCATGGTGGACGAGGCGCATGCGACTGGCGTCGTCGGCCGCACGGGGCGCGGGCTTGCGGAGCATTTTGGCTGCGACCTTCCTGATGTCCTTATGGGAACTCTCTCGAAGGCGCTTGGGTCGGAGGGTGGCTTTGTCTGCGGGTCGAAACTTCTTGTGGAGTATCTTCGCAACATGTCGCGGCCGTTCGTCTTCTCGACGGCGCCGGGTGCGCCTGCGATGGCGGCGGCGCTTGCCGCGCTTGAGGTTCTTGTAGCCGAGCCGGAGCGCGTGGCAAAGCTGCGGGAGAATGTCGCGCTTTTCGTCTCGGAACTTGCGCGTCACGGCGTCGCCGTCTGCGGCGAGACTGCTATCGTTCCTGTCGTCGTGGGCGATGAGAAAAGGGCGCTGGCGGCGAGCGCGGCGCTCGAGGACCTCGGCTTTCTCGTCCCCGCGATACGCTACCCGACGGTCGCACGCGGCGCGGCGCGCCTTCGCGTCGCCCTGATGAGCGCCCACACGCCAGGACAGCTCCGATCCGCCGCCGCTGCGGTTGTTGATATCTTGAGCAAGTAAGCGGTGTTTGCGCTTTGTTTTGACCGTTTCCGCAGGTGTTGGCAACCTGTTTACATCTGTTAGATACTTGTAGACATCAGCGACGATTATATTCTGCCGCTATATGCTATAATTGCCCGCATGAACGACATGAAGACGCCGCCACACAACATCGACGCCGAGCGGGCCGTGCTCGGCTCGATCTTGCTAGACACGACGGGGCGCGAAGAGCGCGTTATGGACGTCTGCCAATCGGCGGGCGTCGTCCCGGAGACTTTCTTCGATCCGCGCAACAGGGCGATATACGGGGAGATGACGGCCATGGCGCGCGCATCGAGGCCGCTCGATGCGCTGACGCTTGCCGAGGAGCTTTCGCGCGACGGGCGTCTTGATGCCGTCGGCGGCGCCGCGTACGTCCAGTCGCTCATCGACCAGACTCCTACGACCGCCCACGCGGAGTACTACATCGGCATAATCCTCGCGAAGCAGCTGAGGCGCACGATGATCGACCGCGCGACGGCGACGATAGAGAAATGCTACGACGAGGGCGAGTACCCGGACGCGCAGGCCGTCCTCGGGGACGCGGAGAAGTCCTTCATCGAAATCGGGCTCAGGCGCGACTCGACGATGCCATGGGCTTCCGCCGTGGACGAAAGCTACAGGCACATCGACGCGATGTTCGACTCCAACGGAAGGTCGCTCGACGGCCTTGCGACGGGCCTCACGCACCTCGACGAGAAGCTTCAGGGGCTCAAGAACTCCGAAATGGTGGTCATCGCCGCCCGTCCGTCGGTCGGCAAGACGTCGCTCGCGATGAACATAGCCGAGAGCTGCGCGCTTGGGATGGACATGAACAACGTGCCGGTGAAGTCCGACGGCGGCAAGCGCCATCCCGTGATGATCTTCTCGCTCGAAATGCCGATAGAGGCGTTGACGAGGCGAATGATCGCAGGGCGCGCGCACGTGAACATGTGGCGCCTCAATCGCGGCCTCTGCGCCAAGAGCGAGAAGCAGATGCTCATCTCGAACCTGTCCATAGCCGCCGAGGAGTTGAAGGGCGCGCCGATCTACGTGGACGACACGGCGGCGCTCGACGTGATGGACCTTCGCGCCCGCGCAAGGCGCGCGAAGAGGCAGCACGGCATAGAGCTGATCGTCATAGACTACCTGCAGCTGTGTACGTGCCGCGAGGCCGCGCGCATGGGAAGCCGCCAGATAGAGGTCTCGATGATATCCCAGCAGATAAAGGCGATGGCGAAGGAGCTGAAGATTCCGGTGATTGTCCTCTCCCAGCTTTCCCGCGCTAACGAGCAGCGCGGCGACAAGGAGGAGAAGCCGAAGCTTTCGGACCTCCGCGACTCGGGCGCGATCGAGCAGGACGCGGACGTGGTGTTTCTCCTCCGCCGCCCGTCGCGCACGACGACGTCGAAGGACGCCGGTGACGAGCAGCTCGCGATAATCGACGTCGCGAAGAACCGCAACGGCGAGACGGGCGAGGTGAAGGTCAACTTCTACCGCGAGTTCACGCGCTTTGGCGACCGCGAGATAGAGCGCACGGGCGTTGACGACTACAGGACTTCGGAGCCGCCGCCGGAGCAAGGCGAGTTCTCGCCCGATCCCATGATGTAGCCGCCCGGATCCGCATTTTCATTTTTTCGAATTTTCCCCCTTGCGCGTGTGCGGAGAATTATGGTATACTATCGCCACTTTTCGGAGAAACGGGGTTGTGGCGCAATTGGTTAGCGCACTGGACTGTCGATCCGGGGGTTGCGGGTTCGAGCCCCGTCGACCCCGCCAATCTGAAAAGAAAGGCGTTTGCCTCGTGGTGTAATGGTAGCACCGCAGATTCTGATTCTGCTTGTTGGGGTTCGAGTCCCTGCGAGGCAACCAGCTCACGAAGAAAAAAACCTCGGCCACAAGCTGGGGCTTTTTTGCTATAATCCCCTTCAACATGAATGTCCTCGTAACCGGCGCAAGTTCTGGAATCGGCGAGGCGCTTGCGATTGAATGCGCGAAGCGCGGCGACAGGCTTTTCCTCTGTGGGCGTGACCGTGCGCGGCTCGACGCCGTGGCAGACGCATGCCGCGCGGCCGGCGCGGTGGTTCGCGCCGACACGGTCGATGTGGCCGACGAGTCGGCGATGCGCGGCTGGATCAGGTCGTGCGACGCCGAGGCGCCGCTCGGGCGCGTCTTTGCGAATGCTGGGGTTGGGACGGGGGTCGAGGACGAGGCGAACGTCCGGCGCACCTTCGCGACAAACATCGGCGGCGTTGTCAATGCCGTCCTTCCGTCGATCGAGGCGTTCCGACGCCGTGGCGGCGGGCAGATCGCGATTACCGCCTCGATCGCGGGCTACGGCCCCTTGAAGAGCTGCCCCGCGTATTCCGCGACGAAGGCCTGCGTCAAGACATGGGGGCTCGCCTTGCGCGGCATGCTGCGCCGCGAGGGGATAAAGGTGTCCGTCGTCTGCCCGGGGTTCGTCCGCTCGCGCATCACGGAGAGGAACACGTGTCCAATGCCGTTTTTCATGGAGGCCGACAAGGCCGCCCGCATCATCCTGCGTCGCGTCGATCGCGACGTCGGCCTTGTCGCGTTTCCGTGGCCGATGCGCCTTGCCTCGTGGGTCCTGTCCGTCCTGCCGTTCCGGATGAACGAGTTTGTCAACCGCATGCTGCCCGAAAAGGTCGCCGCCGGGAGGCCGAAGGTGCTGTGAAGTACGCGGTTGTCTCAGACGTCCACGCCAACCTTGCGGCGTTCCGGAACGTCCTCGCAGATGCGCGGGCGTGCGGAGCGGAGAAGGTCGTCTGCCTTGGCGACGTGGTCGGCTACGGTCCGCTTCCTGCCGAGACGGTTGCGCTTGCGAGGGAGGAATGCGCCATAGTCCTCGCCGGGAACCACGACGACGCCGTTTCGGGGCGCGGCGACGCATCGACTTTTGTCGACCTTGCCAAGGAGGCCGTCGCACGCCATCGCGCCGTGCTGTCGGGTGACGACTTGGCATGGCTGAGGTCGCTTCCCTACACATGCACGCTCGACGGGGCGGTGGCCGCGCACGGCGACGTATTCGATCCGCCGAAGTTCTACTACATCCTCGACGAAAAGGGCGCGGAGGCGAACTTCGCGAAGAGCGACGCGCGGCTCGTCTTCGTCGGCCACACGCACGAACCGGCGATTTTCCTGACCGGACGCTCCGGGGCGGTCTACAAGACGGCTCCGCAGGACTTCACCGTCGAGGACCACAAGCGGTACATCGTCAATCCCGGCTCGGTCGGCTATCCAAGGGACTCCGAAGGCCAGTGTTATTCGTCCTACGTCCTATACGACTCGGACGAGAGGACGGTCACGTTCCGCCGCCTGCCGTTCCAGGTCTCGAGCGTCATGCAGCGCGGAGAGGCGAAGAAGACCGTCGGGAAGCGCCTTGTCGCGGCAATCGTCGCCGGAGTCGCGCTCGTCGTTGCGATCGCGGTCTGGGCGCTCGCGCCGGAGGCCGCCGATGTCGTGGACGACCCTGCGCTCGTGGTGGCCGAAAAGTCGATGCCCATCGACCCCGACCTCAGGCATGTCAGCGTAAACATGGCGCTTGCCAGGGGTTCAGCCCCCGTCCAGATGCGAATCGTCTTCGAATCGCCATCTGGCGCCGTCGTCGGGGTGAGGTCGCTCACGGTGAAGCAGTCGTCGAAGAAGGGATACAGGATACCCGAAGGCACGGCGCGCGCCCGCTTCATTGCGCTGAAGGCGCAACGGGACGATTCTCCCGCCATATTGCTTTTCGCCCCGGCTGCCTCGGTCAAGTGACTGCCATGGGGCCTTTATGCGTCCTTTCCCGCCTTGGGCTTCCGCTGGTTGAGCTGGCCGCCGCGTGCTTGTTGCCGAGGGCGAAATATGGTAACATAGTGGAGTGGTACACATGGCGGAACAGGGAGTTCAAGACATGCTGAAGAAAACGCTGGCGCTCGTGTCGGCGGCTGCGCTGGCTTTCGGCGCGGCCGCAGCCGAAGGCATGGCGCTTGAAATAGACCCGCAGGCAATAGTCGAGATACTTCCCCTCGCGGCCGAGGCGCTGGCGATACAACAGCGCGCTGGGGAACGCGAGGCGAAGCATGTTGCCGAACTCAGGAAGAAGGGCATCGCAGAGGTGCCGCCATGCGGCAGCGAACGGTATGTAATCGACACTCCCGCGTTCGGCGGGTTCTCGTTCGACGACTGGGGCGAGCTATATATTGACCGCCGCTTCGTGACGGACGAAGAGATGAAGACCGTCAAGAAGATCGAGGCGTGGATAGCGAAGTGGTTCCCAGAGCAGACGAAGAAGCGGACGACAAAGCCGCGCACGAGTGCAGGCGGCGCGGGGCTCCCCGTGTTCCGTGGTTTCGAGGACAAGCGCTATCAGGCGCACGACGAACTGATAGCGAAACTCGTCAAGGCGTTCAATGCCGACAAGAAGGGCTGGACCGGCGGCACTCCCGAGCAGGCGGCGAAGGTCGGCGATCTCACGTCGGCGCTCGTCAAGGCGCACATGATCGAGGAGTCGGGCGGCAACGGCCCGCGCTCCAAAGCGGCGTGGGCGGTTGACCCGCTCCAGGTGAACGTTCCCGGCGACTGGGGCGCCGAGAAGGAGCTCGTAGGGCTCGCGAAGCCTACGAAGCGCAACGAGGGTTCTCTCGAAAACAACGTCCGCGCAGCGATCAAGTATCTTTCGCGCAAGGGCTTCGGTGCCTCTGCGCGGCCGGCCGCCTCGCGCCCGAAGGGGTTCTTCGACGGTTGGCTTGACGCGCTTCGCCGCTACAACGGGCGGCGCGACCGCACCGACACCGACCGCTACTATAGCGACGAATACGCAGACAAGATCATGAAGCGAGCAAAAGACCCGAACGCATTCGTCCCGATCGAGATAAAACTTGCGAAGTGAAAATCCTGCCGCGCTGCGCAGGTTTTGGTATAATTCCAACAAGGAGAAACGATACGATGAAGAAGATTGCCGCGTATTCACTTGCGATGTTTGCGCCGTGTACTGTTGCGTTCGCCGCTGAGCCCACGGGAACTGAGTGGAAGGAACCTGAGAATCTGTCGTTCGGGCGCGAAGAGCGCCGCGCGGCGTTCTCGAGCTTCGACACGCTTGAAAGCGCGCTCAAGATTCTGCCCGAGTTTTCGGAGCGCACGATCTCGCTCGACTCCGACACTGAATGGAAGTTCAAGTGGTCGCCCGATCCCGCGTCGCGTCCCGCTGGTTTTGAGAAGCCGAGCTACGATGTCTCGGAGTGGGAGACGATCAAGGTGCCGTGCTCCTGGCAGGCGTATGGCGCGAACGGAAAGGGCGGGTGGGGAACGCCTATCTATACGAACCAGACCTATCCCTTCAAGCGCGACCAGCCGGATGTTATGGGCGAGCCGCCGAAGGACTGGACTGCCTATTCCGCGCGCAACCCCGTCGGCTCCTACCGCCGCGACTTCGAGGTTCCCGAGAAGTGGAACGGACAGGAAATCTTCCTCAAGTTCGACGCAGTCGATTCGTTCTTCTATCTCTGGGTCAACGGCGAGTATGTCGGCTTCTCGAAGGACTCGCGCAATCCCGCCGAGTTCAATGTCACGAAGTTAGTGAAACCCGGCAAGAATGTCGTCGCGCTCGAAGTCTATCGCTATTCGGACGCATCGTATCTCGAAGACCAGGACATGTTCCGCCTCTCCGGCATCGCCCGCTCAACGTGGCTTCTCGCGCGCCCGAAGACACGCATCCGAGATTTCACCGTCACGCCGCGGCCGGTTGACAAGAACAACTTGAATGGAGACTGGGCGTTGGATGTAACGGAGGAAATTGTCGGATGGCCGCCATATGAGGGCAACAACTCTTTCTTCAGGCTTGAGTTCCTGTTGTATGACATGTCGGGCAAGCAGGTGTTCTTCAAGTACACGAAGGACGGGACGAAGTATAAACACGAAACAAAACATTCTACAGTCAATCGAACGCTAACGGTGCCGTCGCCGAAACTGTGGAGTGCCGAGGAACCCAATTGCTACAAGCTGGTGTTAAGCGTCGGGAATGCACGACATCCGACAGACGACGCGCAACTCCCAACTCCCAACTCCAACTCTCAACTCCAAACTCTTGAATACGTCTCCTGCCTTGTCGGCTTCCGCACTTCCGAGGTGCGCGACGGGCGCTACTACTTCAACAACGAGAAGATCAAGCTTCGCGGCGTGAACAGGCACGAGACCGATCCGATGTACGGGCACTACGTTCCGCGCGAGAGGCAGCTTGAGGACATTCGTCTCATGAAGGAGGCGAACGTCAACCATATCCGCAACTCGCACTACCCGCAGGACGACTACTTCTACTACCTCTGCGACATCTACGGCATCTACGTGATGGACGAGGCGAACGTCGAATCCCACGGCTACTACTACGGCGAGGCGTCGCTTTCGCACCGCAAGGAATGGGAGAAGGCGACGGTCGCGCGCAACATCGACATGGTTCGCCGCAACCGCAACCATCCGTGCGTCACGATGTGGTCGCTCGGCAACGAGGCGGGTCCGGGCGAGAATTTCGCGGCGGCTGCGAAGGCGATCCGCAAGATCGACACCTCTCGCCCCTTGCAGTACGAGCGCGACAACTCCGTCGTCGACATGGACTCCAATCAGTACCCAGGCGTCGACTGGGTTCAGTGGAAGTCGAACGACCACAAGGCAAAGAAGCCGTTCTACATTTCCGAATACGCGCACAACATGTGCAACGCGATGGGCAACCTCAAGGACTATCAGGACGCAATCGAGTCGTCTGACGTAATCCTCGGCGCGGCGATTTGGGATTGGGTCGATCAAGGGCTTTATAAGAAGGGGAACGGGGAATCGGGAACGGGGAACGGGTTGATCCTTGCGTACGGCGGGGATTTTGGCGACAAGCCGAACGACGGACAGTTCGTGATGAACGGCGTGATTCTCTCCGACCGCCGTCCAGAGCCTGGCTACTACGAAGTCAAGCACGTCTTCCAGCCGTTCGACATCAAGTTCTCCGAAGACGGAAAGAAGGTGACGGTCAAGAACCTCAACTACTTCAAGCAGGCGTCGGGATATACGCTAAGCGTGGCGGTGCTTGGGGCGGAAAGACCGCTGAAGGCATCGCATTCTCTCGACATTGCTCCGCGCGGGAGCGCGACGTTCGATGTCGCGGGGGTCAAGCCGGGGGCGGTCTGCGTGAGGTGCGCGATAGTCCTTGACGAAGATGATGGGTTGCTGAAGAAGGGACATGTCGTCGCGAATGGTCAGTTCGACATCAAGGGAATATTCGACGCGGCAAACAGGATTGCCGTAACGTCGGAAGGAACAGTAAAGGACACGTCCGATGCGATGTCGATCGGCCTCAGGGCCGGCGGCATTGAAGTGCGCTTTGACCGCATGTCGGGTGCGCTCGTCTCATACAAGAAGGACGGCAAGGAGTATCTTGTCGCGCCGATGACGGTTGACGCCTTCCGTGCGCCGAGCTCCAACGAGGTTGGGCTCGGCGACAGGTGGGCGATGGCGGGCCTGCGCGAACTTGTGCAGAAGGCGACGTCGATTTCCGACGTGACGACGAATCCCGACGGCTCCAAGTCGTTCACTGTCGTCGCCGACGTGCGCGGCAAGCAAAAGGAACATCTTGTCGGCTTTGGCGGACGCACTGGAAAGCAGGCTGAGTTCTCTCCCGCCGGTTCCACCGTGTCTCACGACCCGCATTTCTCGGTCGTCCAGAAGTGGACGGTCTTCGGCGGTGGCAACGTGGCTTGCCAGTCCGAGATACGTCCGCGCGGGCGCGTGATGGAGCTTGCGCGAATCGGCTACCGCCTGACGCTTGACAAGAGCCTTGATCGGGCGAGTTGGTTTGGAGCGGGCCCCTTCGAGAACTATCCTGACCGCATAAGCGGCGCATTCACCGGATGGTGGGGTACGGAAGTGGCCGGAATGGTGGAGCGTTATGCGAAGCCGCAGGACACCGGCATGAGGTGCGGCGCGGCATGGGCGGCGCTTACGGGCGGCGGCAGGGCGTTCATTGCCATGTCCCTTGGCGAGCCGTTCGCGTTCTCCGCGATTCCGTATTCGCCGACCGAGCTTGCGCTTGCGATGCATCCCGAGGAACTGCCAGAAGTGGTCAAGACGGAACTAGGCATCTTTGCGGCGGTGCGCGGGCTTGGCGGCGCGTCCTGCGGCCCCGGGCCGCTCGGAAAGGACATCGTCAGGAACAACAAGACGTTTGTCCTAGACTTCATGATCGGGGCGCCTTCGGACATCAACAAGCTGCCCTACCTGCCGCACCCGGAGCTTCCGCCGGATGTGCGGACTGGCGAGGACATCGTGCCGACGGTCGTCGCGTGCTCATCGGCAGAGCCGGGCGAAGGCGATGCCGAGCATCTTGTGGACGGCGACCTCTCGACGATCTGGCATTCGCAGTATGGCGTCACGCTCACGAAGTACCCGCACTCCGTTACGGTCGACATGGGTCGTGACCTGACGGCGAAGGGCGTGTCGATCTGGCAGCGCCAGAATGGGTCTAACGGCAATGTGAAGAACTTCAAGTTCGAGATCTCCGAGGACGGCAAGGCGTGGCGCGAAGTCGTCGCGTCGCAGCTGAAGCAGGGCGCGGCTGAGCAGAAGTTCGCGTTTGCAGCGCCCGAGAAGTTGCGCTACTGGCGCTTCACGGGGCTCAACGAGCACAATGGTCGCGAGTTCGCCTCCCTTGCCGAGATACGGGTCGAGTGACTTTCCGTCGATCGCGCGCGGGGCTACTACGCCGAGTCCCGTCCGTCCCGGCTGCCCAATGAGTGCCGCGCTGTCAGGGGTAGCGCTACCTTTGGCGAAAGGTCCGGGGACCATGGAGAAGGGGCGGTGCGGTGAGAAAAATTCATTTTGATACGGCATTGTCCGCGAAGATATGATATAATACGCGGCATGACCACCTATCTCCATCATCGCGACGGGAGAGGCGTCGCCGTTAATGCGCGTAGGACGCGCGTGGCGCGCGCCGTCGCTAGGATAGGGGGGGGGGGGCTCTAAGCAGAGAACGCGCGTTAGCGGCTCTCCAAGCGGTCATATACGCGATTTCAGACGACGGGTGGCATCCAAGGATGCTTCGCCCGTCGTTTTGCTTTCTTGTACATACAAATCTGAAAGCCATTTCTACTTTGTTGGAATCCGTCACCGTGCTGGAGGCGGACACAGTCTAACAAGCAACTCAAAGGAACAACAAACATGAAGACACCAACAAAACGGGCGACGCGCCGTCTTGCTGCGTCAGCTGCGCTTGCCATTTCCATGAGTTGTGCGTATTCCGCCGAGACGACGTGCGACATCGTTATCTACGGCTCAAGCCCCGCTGCGATTTCTGCGGCGGTGCAGGCGAAGCGCATGGGCAGGTCTGCCGTGATCGTCTCGCCCGAGACGCGCATCGGCGGACTCACGACGGGCGGCCTCGGACAGACAGACATCGGCAACAAGTCCGCGTTTGGCGGCATTGCGCTCGAGTTCTACCGCGACATCGCCAAGTGGTACGCCGACCCAGCGCACTGGACACGCCAGACGTCTGCGGAATACCGTCCCAGCGGCCAGACCGCAGGCACCATGGGCGCGGACTCGATGTGGACGTTTGAGCCGTCCGCCGCGCTTGCGATTCTTGAAGTATGGGAGAAGCGCGACAAGCTCGACATCAGGCGCGGTGAATGGCTCGACCGCGAGAAGGGCGTCGTGAAACAGGACGGACGCATTGTCACATTCAAGACTCTTTCCGGCAATGTCTATCGCGGCAAGGTCTTCATCGACGCGACCTACGAAGGCGACCTAATGGCGGCGGCGGGCGTTTCCTACACCGTTGGACGCGAAGCGAACAGCGTCTACGGCGAGACAATCAGCGGTGTCCAGTTCCGCGAGGCGAAATTCCACCAACTGAAGTGGTACGTAAGCCCATACGTGGTGGAGGGTGATCCAAACAGCGGACTTCTCCCAGGAATCGAGCCGTTCAACCCGAACGAAAAGGACGGCGACGGCGACAAGCGCGTGCAGGCGTACAACTTCCGCATGTGCCTCACCGACGACCCGGAGAACCTCATTCCGTTCAAGAAGCCCGCGAACTACGACGAGCGTGAATACGAGCTTCTCTTCCGCAACTTCGCGAAGGGCGAGTCAGCAATCCCGTGGATCAACTCGAAGATGCCGAACTGCAAGACCGACACGAATAACAAGTTGGGCTTCTCGACTGATTTCATCGGGCGCAACTACGAGTGGCCCGAGGCGACATACGAACGCCGCGCCGAAATCTTTAAGCAGCATCTCGACTATCAGCAGGGGCTAATGTGGACGCTTGCCAACCACGAGCGCATCCCTGAGAAGATCCGCAAAGAGGTGTCGCGCTGGGGAACTTGCAAGGACGAGTTCAAGGACGGCCCGGGCGACGGATGGCAGAGCCAGCTTTACGTCCGCGAGGCGCGGCGAATGGTCGGCGACTACGTGATGACCGAGCACGAGTGCCGCGGTGACCGCACAGCGCCGCATCCCGTCGCGATGGGCGCATACACGATGGACTCGCATAACGTCCGCCGCGTCGTCACGGAAAGGGGCAACACCAAGAACGAGGGCGATGTGGAGGATAGCCGCCGCTACAGCGCATGGGGGCCTGATGCTGCAAAGCGCGCCAAGGGCGGCAGGATGAAGCCCTACGGCATCGACTACGGCGCAATCACGCCGAAGCGCGGCGAATGCGCCAATCTGCTCGTGCCCGTCTGCCTCTCCGCCTCGCACATGGCCTTCGGCTCAATCCGCATGGAGCCGGTCTTCTTCGCGCTTGGACAGGCCGCCGGAACCGCCGCGTCGATGTCTGTCGCGAATGGCGCCGCCGTTCAGGATGTGCCCTACGCGGAACTGCGCGAGCGCCTCCTTGCCGACGGGCAGGTGGTAAGCCATGAAAAATCCGCATCGGCGCTCATCCCCGCGCCGCGAGAGATGACGCTTGTGAACTCTGCCGTTTCTCCCGACGGGAAGAACGAGATGCGGCTTTATTCCAATCCACTCGCCTACGAGGTCATGCGTGATGGAGTTGTCGTTGTCGCCAAGACCGAAATCGGGCTTAAGATGAACGGCAAGTGCGTCAAGGAAGGAGTCACGAAACCTTGCGCCGTGTGCCCTGCGAAGTTCAGCGGCTTTGCGCCGACGTCGGTCTACAAGAAGGGCAAGCTCGATCTCTCGGGAAATGAAACTTTGATAGACTTTGGCGATTGGGCTGTTCGTCTCGCCGCGCGCAACGATGGCGTCGCCTACCGCTTCGAGACTAAGAAGTCGGGCATCGTAGACTGCGAGAAGGCAGACATAACGCTTCCAAAGGGCGCTCGCTGCTGGTTTAACCGCACAGTTCGCGGTACGCTCGGCTGCGAGGGGAAGATGCCCGAGTTTGCTGATGCGTCCGCACTCAAGACCGACGCCGGCAAGGCGATCTATCTCCCGTTCGTATACTCAACCGGGGTCAATGGCAAGACCGTCGCCGTCGTTGACGCCGATCTCCACGACTATCCGATCTGGAACTTTGGCGACATAGAGCAGACCGAGGGCGGCACAAAGATCAAGTCGCTCTTCGCCAAGTACCCTAAGACGACCGAGCGCGTCGGCGGCTGGGGCAAGAAACCGGAAGAAAAAGGCCTTGCGAAGGGCGGCCGCTGGGTGACGGTCAAGGAGACGGAGGACTTCATCGCCAAGGCCGATGCGCCGCGTGCGTTCCCCTGGCGCGCCTTCGCGCTCGCCGACGCGCCTTCCAAGCTTTGCGAGGCAGACATCTTCTATGCGCTCGCGACGCCTGCCGCGAAAGGCGCCGACTTCTCCTGGGTGAAGCCAGGCAAGGTCGCGTGGGACTGGTGGAGTAACTTTGACAACGGCAAGGGCTGCACGACCAAGACCTACGTCCGTTTCATCGACTTCGCCGCGAAGAACGGCGTCGAATACGTAATCTTCGACGAGGGCTGGAGCGCCAGGCTCGACATCTGGAGGTACAGCCCGAAAGTCGATGTTCCCTACCTTATCGACTATGCGAACAAGAAGGGCGTCGGGATCATCCTCTGGATGGCGTGGGCGCAGGTGTACGGCGAGGAAGAGAAAGTCGCCGAGCACTTCTCGAAGCTCGGCGCAAAGGGCTTCAAGGTGGACTTCATGGACCGCGGCGACGCGGAGATTGCGAACTTCATTGAGAAGTTCGCCGCTGCTTGCGCGAAGCACAGGATGCTCATCGACTACCACGGCTCGTATCGCCCTGTCGGCCTCCAGCGCACATACCCGAATGTCCTCACCTTCGAGGGCATCCACGGGCTTGAGCAGATGAAGTGGGGCAAGAAGGACAAGGACATGTGCTACAACGACGTCGCATGCTTCTTTATCCGCATGACCGCCGGCCCGATGGACTATACGCCCGGCGCGATGGACAACTACAAGATCGGCGACTACAGGGGCAACGGCACGAATCCCGGCTCGGTCGGGACGCGCTGCCACCAGATGGCGCTAATGGCGCTCTACGAGTCGCCGCTCCAGATGCTGAGCGACTCGCCGACGAAGTACGAGAAGAACATGGAGTGCTTCGCGTTCATGGCGAAGACGCCCGTCGTCTGGGACGATACCATTGGCTTGGGCGGCTGCCCCGAGTCGTTCGCGGCGGTTGCAAGGAAGGCCAAGGACGGCTCGTGGTACGCGGCCGGAATCACGAACAAGGAAGCGTGCGACTTCGCGTTCAAGACATGCTTCTTGGGCGATGGCGAGTGGAAGGCCGAAATCTTCCGCGACGCGGACGATGCTGGCGAAAACCCGACGAAGTACATCCACGAGACGACGGCTGTCAAGGCAGGCGAAGAGCTCTCTTTCCACATGGCCTCGGGAGGTGGCTTCATCATCAAGTTCTCAAAGTAACATGAAAAAGGAACAACAACCATGAAAACACCAACAAAACGGGCGACGCGCCGTCTTGCTGCGTCAATCGCAATCGCCACTGCACTGGCAGCGTCCAGCACATGGGCGGGGGATCGCACAATCAGCGAGAACTACACGCTGACAGACTACGAGACTGTCGATGGCGTTCTCACAGTCGCGAGCGGTGTGACGGTCGATCTCAAGGGATACCACCTCACAGTGCAGGGACTTGCCGGAGACGGTACGATCACCAACAGCGCGAACTACAGTTCCGACCTGACTTCGCCGGATACGACCCAGACGCATGTGACGTGGGTTACGAAATTCGGCACTGGCAACGATGTCGCCAACGGCAACCTCAGGGACAACACCACCACGCCGCGCAATCTTTTCAACGACTCCGAGCTGGTTGCAGAAACGAATGACAACGACAAGAGAATACTTGTTGAGAAAGCAAATCTGCCGCTTGCAGTTACATACGACTTCGGCGAGGGCGAGCAAAAGAAAGTCGGCAAGTACAGATTGTATATGACACGTAACAGCACAAAGACCAAATACTATAGCAGAGGGCCGAAGGCGTGGACGTTTGAGGGGTCGAACGACAATGCAACATGGACATCGCTCGATTCAAAGTCCGACATTACATGGGCGGCATACAATGCCAGTTCCAATCCATATAAAGAAGAATACGTTATCGGCAACGAAGCTTCGTACCGTTACTATCGCATCACATTCACGTCGTCGAACGACGGCTCTTTTTTGGAACTGAACCGCCTGGAATACTTCTCTTCCCCAGAACTGCACGTTGCGGTTGCAGCGGGCGAATCCGTCACTAACTCCACTGTCGCCATCGCGGGCAGCGTCAAGGTCGTGAAGGATGGCGAGGGCGAGTTTGCAATGGCGAAGGACGAGACCTACACTGGCGGCACCGTTCTTGCGGAGGGAACGCTTGCGCTCACCGGCACGGTGGGTTCGTTCGACTGGTCGAAGTTCACGTTCGGCACGGACGCGTCGAAGCCCGTTACCCTGCGTGTCGGCGAAGGCGCAACGCTCTCCCCAAGTGCCACGATGTCGATTGGCACCGTCGCCGGCTGCTCTTCCAAGCTCGTCGTGGACGGCGGCACGGTAAGCGCGGCCGCCATGCATATCGGCGAGAGTTCTGGCAGTGTCGGCCTTGTTGAGGTCAACGGCGGAACCTTGAGTGTTCCAAACGATATCTATATGGGCTTCGCTGACAACTCCACGGCAACACTGACGATAAATGGGGGCACGGTCGAAGTCGGTTCCAGCTACCAGTTGTTTTCTGCTAATGCAAGCGGCAGCCATGGCACGATAAACCTCAACGGTGGCATCCTTATGACGAGACGTATTGCCCATTACAGGGGGAGCTGCACCATCAATTTCAACGGCGGAACGCTTCAGGCGAATGCCGGAAATGCAGATTTCATCAAGAGCGGCACTACGGTCAATGTCGGCGCGGACGGCGGCACGATCGACAGTGGCAATTTCGCAGTCTTGGCCAATGCGCCCATCGTCGGCACTGGCGCGATGACGTTCAAGGGCGGCGGTTCAATTACGCTCGGCGACGTACCGGCATATACCGGTGGAACGGTTGTCGAGGCGGGAACGACTCTCAAACTCTCGGCGGCGGCTATGACTGCGCTTGCAGCCAATCCTGTTGCGATGAACATTCCCGTCGGCGGCGCTGCGGACGGCACTGTGGTGTTTGAAGTGACGGACAGCGACACGTTCACCCAAGCCGAGGTCGATGCAATGGGCGTCACGGGGACAGATGCGAGCCGCTACGCTCTTGCGCTTGCCGAGGGCGGCACGAAGGTCGTAGTTGTCGATACGTATGCTGGCGAATACGTGTGGAACGGCGGCTCGTCCGGCGCATCGTGGAAGGCCTCAGGCAACTGGTCGAAGAATGGCGCACCCGGCAACTGGTACGACTCCACGCGGGCGGTCTTCGAGCATGACGGCGACGCGGCATCGGTCGATTCTGCCGTCACGGCGGCTTCCGTCACGTTCCGCGCCGATGCAACCGTCTCCGGCTCTGCGGCACTGGCCGCCTCCGAGATTGTCGTGTCGAACGGCGTTTCGGCGACTGTCTCCGCGCCCACGGCCGGCGTGATTGAAAAGACTGGGCCAGGCACTCTGACGCTTTCGCAAGACCGTACGGATGCGGCGACTACGCTTTCCGAAGGAACGCTTGCGCTTGCGGGCACGGCTGCGCTCGACTGGTCGAAGTTTACGTTCGGAACGGACGCGTCGAAGCCCGTCACGCTGCGAATCGGCGAAACTGCAACGCTCGCCAACATCCCAAGCGGTGAAAACGAGTGGCATCTCGGGACCGTGGCGACTTCCACCGTGTACAAGGCCGGGGGCGACTGGAGTCTCTCCGGCAGCAAATTCTCCCTTGGCGCACCTGGTGCACTTGCATCGTTCTACCACGAAGGCGGCACGATCACGACGGCAAGCCGGTTTGCCATAGGCGACGCTTTAGGTCGCGGCTACTTTGAAATCAGCGGAGGAACCATCAAGACGACAGGTGGCGATACAGGCAGAAGGACGTTGATTGGCAACACTGCGGAAGGAACGATGGTTGTCAAGAGCGGTGGCAACCTTGTTGTCGAGAACAATGGTCTGTTCGTAGGTGTCAGTCAGGGAGGCGTCGGCGTTCTGACCGTCGATAACGGCGGCACGGTCTCGGTGGCCAGTTCGGTTGTATTCAACCTCAATAGCGCCGATTCCTCCGGCACTGTCAATCTCAAGAGCGGCGGCGTTTTGTCCGCCCATAGAATGTATCGTAACATAGACGGATTGGCGACGTTCAACTTCGACGGTGGCACGCTTGTCATCACCGGCAACAACGCGGCTGACAAGCTCTTTTCAAAACAGGACGGTAGCGGCGTGGTGACGGTCACGGTGAGCGAGAACGGCGGCACGATCGACAACGGCGGCAATGCAAACAGCTCGGCGATTGCCAATACGATCACGGGCGCGGGCGGCTTGACGTTCACCGGCACCGGCACGACGAGGGTGTTCGCCGACCAGTCGTATCTCGGCACGACCACAGTCTCGAGCGGCACGACGCTTTCCGTCACCACTGTCACCTTCGCGGGGCCGGTGGCGTTTGCGGCTGGCTCGATATTGAATGTTGCTGCGTATACTGCCGGCGTTGTGCCGCTCTCGGCAAGTGTACTGACGCTTCCGGCGGAAGGCACGGTCGGCCTCACGCTGAACGGCGGCGCGTTCCCTGTTGGTGTTTACTCCATCTGCTCCGTGGCAGGCGTGACGGCGGCGGACGGCGCGAAGTTCGCGCCCTCCACCGGTTGTGAAACGGCAAGCTGGAAGGTTGTCGGCGACACGCTGGTTCTCACGGTCGGCACGGTTGCGGACAACTACTGGACGGGATTTGCAGGAGACGGCAAGATGTCCACGCCCGGCAACTGGGCGGGCGGTACCGCTCCAACAGACGGCGAGGATGTCGATTTCTCCAGTGTGACGGTAACGACGAGGATCAACGCCGACATTGCAAACGCCACGTTCGGCGCCGTGACGATGGGGTCGGGGCCTGTCATCTTCACGAACGACAACATGAAGGCGACGTCGTTCAGCGATCTGGAAAAGGTCGCGGTCGCTGAAAACTCCACCGTCACGCTCGATGGCGACCTCGTGTTCGGCATGGACGTTGAGTCCCACGTCTGCAGATATGTCTTTGAAGGCGGAAAATTCGTTGTCACCGGAAAGATCATTGCAACGCCCGAACAGACGGGAAATCTCTATCCGTGCGAGAACGCGCCAGGCTGGATTTCGGCCAAGGGGCTTGTCAATAACGCAGCCGCCAACAACTTCTACCTTGTTCAAGCGCAAAATTGGCAGGCAAATTGGATGATCGGGGAAGACGGCATTTCCGGGTCGCGGAGATTTTTCGTCGGGAGTTCTGGCAAAGGCACCGCGACAATCAAGGCGACGGCGGATTTCTCCGTCTCCGCCGGCATCATCCAGTACAACAACCTCGTGCTCGAGCCTGACGGGCATAAAATCACGCTCGGCACGAACGTGACCGTCTTTGCGGGTGGCATCTACGGCGGCGGCGCGAACGGCTTGACGACCGTAAAAGGCCCCGGCAAGGTTGTCGTCAACTACAACGTAACCGATCTCACGTCTAACGCCAATTCGCTAAAGAATGCGTTTAGGGTCGCCGACGGCGGAACGCTCGCCATCGTCCCCGGCGCCAATCCCAGCGTCAGCACCGACAACAACGGCACGCTCACGGTCAATTCCGGCGCGACGCTTGAAGTTGCAGAATCCGGCACGGTCGCGCCCGGCGGCAACCTTACGCTTGCCGACGGCGCGGCGCTCGCGTTCAACTTCACGGAGAATAAGGTGGCGCCGGTGCTGGACGTGACGGGCAAGACTGTAACGGTGGCTGGTACGGTGAATGTCAAAATAGCGGCGGCATCTGGCATCCGGCCTGTCACTGCGGGCGGCAAGTTCACGTTGACCTCCGGCGGCAAGTTCGCTGGTGTGACAGTTTCACTTGATGAAACCAACAAGCCTGATTGGGCACTGGGTGTTTCGGTCGAGAACGGCAACGTCGTCCTCGACGTCAGGCCGCTGGGCACGATATTCCTCATCAAGTAATTCGCTGCGGGCTTCTTCCCGCACCACTCCAATCCCCCGTCATCCGACGGGGGATTTGTGCTATAATATGCGGAGTCGGAGGAAATGACATGCTGGTGGGCGCACTCTTGGAGGGTACGAGGATGGATTCTACATGGCACCTGATTTTGACGAACCGTTGGAGTGTTTCAAGGAGTACATGTGAAATACCTTCTTGATACGAATGCGCTGCTGTACATCTTTATCGAATAATGTCATGGACAAGTTTAGCGCCAGACATCCTATTCTCTTTCAACTGCTGGTTTTCATTGCCGCGTTCATCCTTGTGCTGGTCGTTTCCCTCGGCGCGAGCGTGACGTGCTCCGCAGAAGCGGAGGCCCAGAATATGCACGTGGCGATAGGACGCTTGATTGCGGGCGGCGTTTTGTTTCTGGTATTTATACGCTACTTCAATATCAAGAAGCAGCTTTCAGGCATTGTCGTCATGCTACCTGCCTTGCTTTTCGCAGTATGGAACATCGTCTTGCACTTTTCGACGGGTGGCGTTCGTGCAGAGAACTATGCATGTGCGCTTATACTCGGGCTTGCGCCTGCTGTTTTCGAGGAGGTAGTGTTCAGGGGTGTATTCATCCACAACCTGAGGGCGAACGGCCGCAGTCCGATGTCTGCGCTTTTGATTTCGGCCATCTTCTTCGGTGTCGTCCACATGACAAATCTTCTCGGCTCGCAACATATTATCAACGTGATAATCCAGGTGAGCTACTCCATTGTGGTCGGTCTGGTGTTCGGCGCGATCTACATCAGGACGGGTGACTTGGTATCCGTCATCGTTGCCCATGCCATAATTGACATCTCTTCCAAGATTCTCCCGAGCGGTCAGGTAATCGCGTTTCAGTGGTGTATTGCCCTGATCGCACTCCTAGTCGTGGAAACGTTTTATGCCGTCCATTTGATGCATTCAATGGCTGCGGACTCAACAAGCGCGAGCAGGTCGGGCAAGTCTGCCGCGCTTCGGCTGAAATGCTCGCCAATTTCCGCTCAGACGCGCGGCAATTTGGTATAATACGCGACATGACGAACGTCGGCGACTTGCCGACGTAAAACTGCAAACAAAAGGAATACGACCATGACGATTAAAAATCTGCTGTCTGCCGCTGCCGCAGTCTCCACTTGCGCACTCTTCGCCACGTCTACGCCCGATGGCTGGACCGACGACTTCGACGCTGCAAAGGCCCAGGCGAAGTCCGAAGGCAAGCTCCTTCTCGTTGACTTCTCCGGCAGCGACTGGTGCGGCTGGTGCAAGAAGCTCGACAAGGAGGTCTTTGCCACGTCCGAGTTCCTCGGCGGAGTGACGAACGACTACGTCCTCGTCATGATCGACTCGCCGAGCAACAAGTCGCTCCTCTCCGAAAAGGCGAAGGAGCAGAACCCGAAGCTCGCCAGGAAGTACAAGGTGTCCGGCTACCCGACCGTGCTGATCATGGATTGCGAAGGCGAGGTCGTCGAGAAGACCGGCTACCGCAGGGGCGGGCCCCAGCCGTATGTCGAATACCTGCAGGGGGTGAAGAAGTCCGCAGCTGGGTTCATTGCGCTTTCCGCAGAAATCGCCAAGCTCAAGGAGGGCGACCCGGCGCGTCTTGCGAAGATCGACAAATTCCTGTCGGGGCTTGACAACGAGCAGCTTGAGAGCCGTGCGAAACTGGCTGACGAGCTGTTGGCCAACGACCCAGACGGAAAGTACGCCGCGAAGTATCCGGTCATTTCGGTTGTGAAGCCGGTCAGGGAAAAGATGCGCAAGATCTTCTCCGGTCTGAATGGCGAATTCACCACGCGCATTTCCGCCGCTGCGAAGGAGGCGGGCGTCAAGCCCAAGGACCTTTCCGAGCAGAAGCGGAAGGAAATCGAAAAGGAGGTGGATGCCCTTGCCTTCGAGCGGCTGACCGCCCTCAAGTCTGAGATCGACGCCGCAAAGGCAAAGGCCCCGGCGTCCGTCGAGGGCGACTTGCAGGCCATTGACGACCAGGTCGCACGCATCCTCAAGAACATCAAGAAAGACTGATTCTGAAGGGCCGTTCGGGAGGACGCTCGTCCAAGAGAAAGGTTTATTGTATGGAAAACGACGTGACTGTTGCGAATCGGAACACCAAGGCGAAGCTTTCGGAGTTTCGATGGTTTGGGGCATGGATTGTCTTTTACCTGTCGTCGGTAATCGGCGGGACGATGATGGGGCTCGTTGCCGGCGCCGCCGTCGGGGCGATCCTTGGCATTCTCGGATTTGACACGAAGGTTATTGCCGCCATTTGCGCGGTGCTTGGATTTGTCCTTGGCGCGATCCTGTCGTACACCCTGTTTCGTATCCTCGTCCAGAAGATGATCGTCGACAAGATCGTCTAGAGTCAAGAAGGCAAGTGCCCATGTGAGTCCAAAGGGCATAAACTGCCCTAGGCGTGATCGGCTTCGATCGCTCACAGTCGCCGTCGACGCCAACGTCGCGGCGGCTTTTTGGTATAATATATGGCATGATGAATGTCTATAACTCGCTGACGCGCAGGGTCGAGGAGCTTAAACCCCTTGTGGGGAACGAAATCCGCCTCTACACTTGCGGTCCTACAGTCTACAATTTCGCGCATATCGGCAACTTCCGCGCCTACGCCTTCGAGGACATCCTGCGCCGCGTCGTCCAGTTCAACGGCATGAAGATCCGCCAGGTGATGAACTTGACCGACGTGGACGACAAGACGATACGCGGCGCAAACGCCGCAGGCGTCGCGCTCACGGACTACACGAAGACGTACAAGGACGCGTTCTTCGCGGACCTCAAGAAGCTCAACATCCAGCCGGCCGAGGTCTATCCCGCCGCGACGGACCACATCCCCGAGATGATCGCGCTCGTCTCGAAGCTGATGGAGAAGGGCGTCGCCTACCAGAGCGAGGACGGCTCGGTATATTTCAAGGTCCGCGAGTTCCCGGGCTACGGCAAGCTCGCCCACATCGACTTCGACAACCAGCGCACGGGACTTCGCTGCGCGGCTGACGAGTACGACAAGGAGAACGTCGGCGACTTCGCGCTCTGGAAGGCGTGGGAGGAATCCGACGGGCCCGTCGGCTGGGATTCCCCGTGGGGACGCGGCCGCCCCGGCTGGCACATCGAATGCTCCGCGATGTCGATGAAGTACCTCGGCGAGACGTTCGACCTGCATACGGGCGGCATAGACAATCTCTTCCCCCACCACGAAAACGAGATCGCCCAGGCAGAGGCCGCGACGGGCAGGGAGTTCGTGAGGACCTGGATGCACTGCGCGCACCTGCGCGTGAACGGCGAAAAAATGTCGAAGAGCGCGGGCAACTTCTTCACTCTCCGCGATCTTCTCGAAAAGGGATACACCGGACGCGAAATCCGCTATGTCCTGATCAACGCGCACTATCGCACGGGACTCAACTTCGCGTTCTCCGCGCTTGAGGACGCGAGAAAGGCGCTCGACAAGATCGACCGCTGCGTTGAGCAGGCGACCGACGGCGAGGCGCCGGAATGGGCGACGAAGCACCTTCAGGACTTTGCTGACGCCGTAAACGACGACCTCAACCTGCCGCGTGCGTTCGCGGCGCTCTTCGAGCTCGTCCGCGACGCAAACGGAAAGGGCGCTGCGGGAACGCTCGGCGTGTTCAAGCGCATGGATGAGGTGCTTGGCGTAATCTTCTTCGAAAACGAGAAGAAGGAAGAGGAGATTCCCGCCGAAGTCAAGGCATTGCTCGACGAACGCGCCGAGGCGAGGAAGGCGAAGAACTGGGCGGAGTCCGACCGGCTCCGCGACGCAATCGCCGCGCTCGGCTGGGCCGTCAAGGACTCCAAGGAAGGCCAGTCCTGCGCCAAGAAGCAGTAATGGCGAAGAAGATAGTCATACTCGGGGCGACGGGGTCGATTGGCATGAATGCGATCGACGTCGTCCGCTCGCATCCCGACGACTTCAAGGTCGTCGCGCTTGCGGTGCGCAATTCGCGCGGGCAGTGCGAGGCGCTTGCGCGCGAGCTTGGCGCGAAGGCGTACTGCGGCGAAGACGCGGCGGTTCGCGCCGTCGAGGAGAGTGACGCCGACGTATGCCTCGTCGCGACCGTCGGGATGTCGGGCCTTAAGCCGACCATGGCCGCCGTCGAGAGGGGGATGGATGTCGCGCTCGCCACGAAGGAAGTCATGGTGATGGCGGGCGAGTTCGTCACGCGCCGCGCCAGGGAAAGGGGCGCGCGGCTCCTTCCCGTGGACAGCGAGCATTCGGCGATCTTCCAGTGCCTGCAGGGATCGCCGCGCGAATCTGTCGAGCGGCTTGTCCTGACGGCGAGCGGCGGGCCGTTCCTCGACGAGCCCGCCGACCTTTCGTCCGTCGCGCCCGCGCAGGCGCTCAACCATCCGCGCTGGAAGATGGGGCCAAAGGTGACGATTGACAGCTCCACGATGATGAACAAGGGCTTCGAGGTCCTTGAGGCGCACTGGCTCTTCGACGTGCCCGTCGGGAAGATTGACGTCGTCGTCCATCCTGAGTCGATCGTCCACTCACTCGTCACATTCTCCGACGGCGCGACGCTTGCGCAGCTGTCGCCGCCCGACATGCGCGTCGCGATACAGTATGCGCTGACATGGCCGGGCCGCCTCGCGTCGAAGCGCGAACGGCTCGACCTCGCTGCGCTCGGCTCGCTTACGTTCCGCGCGCCCGATCCGGTGCGGTTCCCCTGCCTGCGGCTCGTAAAGGAGGCGTGCGAGCGCGGAGGATGCTCTACGGCCGTTCTCGCGACGGCCGATGAACTTGCGGTAAAGGCGTTCCTCGACGGCAGGATCAAGTACACCGACATCGCGGCGACGGTCGCAGACTGCCTGGAGCATGCGCCCGAAATCCCATGCGATTCCCTTGACGCGGTCTGGGCGGCTAGCGACTGGGTTGTTTCACACCTGCAGTCAAGTATTTGGTATAATAAATAAATCATGGAGATTTTAATCACAATCGGGTACATTGCGCTTTGCGTGCTCTTCTTTTCGCTCGCAATCGCCATCCACGAGTTTGGGCATTTCATCGTCGCGCTTAAGCTTGGGCTCAGGGTCGAGCGGTTCTCGATTGGCTTCGGTCCGGCCATTTGGAAGAAGACCTGGCGCGGGGTGGAGTATCGCGTCAGCTGGATTCCGCTTGGCGGCTATGTCATGATTCCCGACGTCGATCCGGAAGGCACGAAGGTGATAGAAGGGGGAACGGGAAACGGGAAACGCGGAACTGAAAAGAAAGAGATTTCGCCGTGGAAGGAGATCGCCGTCGCGGCCGCCGGCCCCGGCATGAACGTGCTTCTTGCCTTTGTGATCGCGCTTGTACTTTCGGCATTGCCTTCGGAAAGGTTTGGGGAGCTTCCGTGCGAGATCTTAAGTACGCTCGAAGGCAGCCCCGCTGAAAAGGCCGGCATCAAGCCCGGGGACACTGTTCTGTCGGTCGGCGGCAAGAAGGTTTCGACATGGTCCGAGATGCAGGTCGAGGTGCAGATCGCGGGGTTGAAGGAGACAGAATTCGCCATTCGCGACAGGGAAGGCGCGGAGCGGACTGTGCTTATCTCGCCCATGCAGGATGCGGTTACGGGGGTTTTCGCAATCGGCGCGCTGAGCATGCCGAAGGAGAATGGCATGACGCACTGGCTGCCGCAGAGGAATCCGTTCAGGCAGCTCGCGTGGGACGCAGGGTCGATCTTCCGCGTCCTAAAGGGGCTTGTGACGCCCAAGGAGATGAAGAACACGGCGAAGGCGCTTGGCGGGCCGCCCTTGCTCGTCGAGCTCATCTACAAGTCGGTGCGGAACGACTTCTGGGACGGACTTGGGTTCCTGCGCTACCTCAACGTAAACCTTGCGGTCCTGAACCTCCTGCCGATACCAGTTCTCGACGGCGGGCTGATAATGTTCGCTCTCCTTGCGCTTGTTTTCCGCAGGCGCATCCCCGAGAAGGTCGTCTCCGCGCTTTCGATGACGTTCATGGTTCTTCTCCTCGGCGCGATGGCGATACTCATCTTCCGCGACGCCCAGCGCAGCTGGCGCATACACACCTACAAGCCGACGGCCGCAGAGAAGGCGGTCACGAATGCGATTACGACAGTCACGAATGAGACGGACAACGCGAGCGATTAAGGTCGGTGCGCTGACCATCGGCGGCGGAGCGCCGGTGAGCGTCCAGACGATGGCGAACGTCGATCCGCACGACGCGGCGGCGCTCGTCGGGCAGGTCCGCTCGTGCGCGGCGCTCGGTTGCGACCTCTTCCGCCTCACGGTCCCCGATGTCGAGGCCGCCAGGGTCCTCGGCGAGGTGAAGAAGTCGTCTCCCGTCCCGCTCGTCGCCGACATTCACTTCGACTACCTCTGCGCGCTTGCGGCGATAGAGGCGGGGACTGACGCGCTCAGGCTGAACCCCGGCAACATCGGCTCGCGCGACAGAGTCCAGGCCGTTGTCCGCGCGGCGAAGGGGAAGGGGATCCCGATCAGAATCGGCGTAAACCTCGGCTCCCTTGAAAAGCCGCTCCGCGAAGAGCTCGACGCGGGCCGCGTGGACGTCCCCGAGGCGCTTGTCCGCTCGGCGCTCGGGCACCTCAAGATACTTGAAGACGAGGGTTTCCGCGACGTCGTGATTTCCGCAAAGGCGTCGAACGTCCCCGAGACGCTTGCGACGTACCGGCTTCTCGCGGAGCGCACGGACTGCCCGCTCCACGTTGGCGTCACCGAGGCGGGGACGCTCATCCCCGGCGCGGTCAGGAACTCGGTCGCGCTCGGCATCCTGCTTGGCGAGGGCATAGGCGACACGATCCGCGTCTCGCTCACTGCGAAGCCCGAGAAGGAAGTCAGGGTCGGGATGGAAATACTCCGCGCGCTCGGCCTCAGGGAGCCTGGCCCCGCGATAACGTCGTGCCCTACCTGTGGGCGTACCAAGGTCGACTTGATGCATGTCGCCTCGCAGGTCGAGATTGCGCTCGAGACTCTTGCGAAGGACGGCGTGAGGCTCCCCCGCGTCGCCGTCATGGGCTGCGCCGTCAACGGCCCCGGCGAGGCGAAGGGCGCCGACGTCGCGCTCTGCGGCGGAGACGGGGATTTCGTCCTTTACGTACATGGAAAGCAGGTTTGCAGGGTGTCCGAAGAGGACGCCGCAGGAAAGGTGATTGAATATGCGCTATCTCTACGATAACGTCGTCGTACTCGCAGTGTTTTTCGTCCTGGCCGCGTTCGCGTGGCTTTTCGGCGGCACGCGCGCCGAGTACACCGTCTCGGTCATGCCGTGGCTCACGGCGATTCTCGTCGAGGCGATGCTGTGCTTCCCGCAGCAGCGCGACGGCGAGACTTCCTACGAGGCGCGGGCGAGGGTGTGGTCCGCAATGAGGAAGGACCCGCTCGTGTGGACGGTTCTCGTGCTCATCGGGATTCTGTCGATTCCGTTCCTAAACGTCGGCCTCTGCCCCGTGTGCGACTATCCCGCGATAGCGGCAGGCGTCGATCCTAGCCCGACGATACCATTCTTCCCGTTCTGCGTCGACAGGACGCAGCACCTCGACGTCGTCATGTGGTTTGTGCCGTCGCTTGTCGCGCTCGTCGCGACGAAGCACGCGATGCTGAGGCGGGGCAAGCGCGCCCTCCTTGAGCTCGTCGTGTGGAACGGCCTTGCGCTCGGCATCGTCGGCGCGATCCAGCAGGTGGCGCATGCGAAGGGGCCGCTTTGGGTCGAGGAGTATGTCCAGGGGACGTACTTCTTCGCGACGTTCGGATATCCCAACATGGCGGGCGACTACTTCACGACGCTGTTCTGCCTTTCCGTGGGACTCTGGCGCTGGCAGCTCGACGACGTGCGCCGCAAGGAGTCGGAGGTGGAGATTTCCGTCTCCCGCTCGCCGGCGAAGGCGCCCGACGCGAACGGCGCCTGCGAAAAGCCGGCGGAGGCCGATGGCGCCGGCGGCGGAAGCGGCGCCAGCGGCGCGGGCGCGTCCAAGCGCCACCATCGCCACCATGGTTCGCACGGTGCCAGGAATACGGCGCCGTTCTGGGAGAGGCACTACTACCTGATTCCCGCGTTTATATTCTTCTTCTGCGCTCTGGACACGCTGTCCCGCGCCGCTGTGATGCTCGTCACGGGGCTTGCGGTCGTGTTCTTCCTGCATACCTTCGTGTGCCTCTTCGCGAAGATGAAGAAGTCGCAGCGCGTGAAGGTCACGGTCTTCAGCGCCATTGCGCTTACGCTGATATCGCTCTGCGCCGTGACGTTCATGCCCGACGACCTGCACCGCGAAGTGGACACGCTCGACACGACGGGAGTCCTCGATCGCGTCACTGGCAAGGGCCAGTACCACGTGCGCGTCGCGACGGAGATCTGGAAGTCCCATCCGATATTCGGCGTCGGCGGGTGGGGGTACAAGCATTTCTGCCTGCAGTACATGACCGACAAGGAGCTACGTCAGCTGCAGATGGTCGGCGGCGTCAACGTCCACAACGACTACCTGCAGTTCCTTGCGGAGCACGGCGTCGTCGGGCTTGGCCTCATAGTGGCCATCGTCATGATGACAGTGTGGCCGATAGGGAAGGTCTGGCGGGCGCTCGTCGCCGCCTACCGCTTCACCCCGCCGAAGGACCAGCCGCCGCAGCCGATGCAGATATTCGTGCTGCCCGCCCCAGTGTTCTGTATCCTGATGGCCGCAGTCGCCACGTTCATACACGGCTTCGGCGACTGTCCGCTGAGGTCCCCGGCGGTGCTATCGCTGTTCTTCGTGTCCCTCGCGACCATAGACGGCTACATGCCGCGCATAAAGAAGGGCAGCCACCATCGATAACCCCCAATCCACTGTAATGCCATGCTGCACGTAAACGAAAACTACTCCAAGATACAGGCGAGCTACCTCTTTACCGAGATAGCCCATCGCGTCGCCGCGCACCAGGCGGCGAATCCCGGCGCGAAAGTCATACGCCTCGGCATAGGCGACGTCACGGAGCCGCTTTGCGACGCCGTCGTGAAGGCCATGCACAGGGCCGTTGACGACGAGGCGACGCGCGAGGCCTTCCACGGGTACGGCCCCGAGCAGGGCTACGCGTTCCTGCGCGAGAAGGCGGCTAAGGTCGACTTCCAGGACCGGGGCGTGGACATCGCGGCCGACGAGATATTCGTCTCGGACGGCGCGAAGTGCGACTGCGGCAACATCCAGGAGCTCTTCGGGCCCGACGTCAAGATCGCGGTCGGCGACCCCGTGTACCCCGTCTATGTCGACACGAACGTGATGGCGGGCCGCACGGGCGCGAACGACGGCGGGCGGTATGCGGGGCTCGTCTACTTGACGTGCGATGCGTCGAACGGCTTTGTTCCGGGTCCGGAGTCCGCCGAGGGTGCCGACGTCGTATACCTCTGCTACCCCAACAACCCTACGGGCGCCGTCGCAACGAAGGAGCAGCTTCAGAAGTGGGTTGACTGGGCGAACGCCAGCAAGTCGCTCATCCTCTTCGACGCCGCGTACGAGGCGTTCATAAGGACGGACGGCATTCCCCGCTCGATCTACGAGTGCGAGGGCGCGCGCGGCTGCGCGATAGAGTTCCGCAGCTATTCCAAGACGGCGGGCTTCACCGGCGTCAGGTGCGGCTACACGGTGGTTCCGAAGGGGCTCGTCGCCTATGCGAAGGACGGCTCGCCCGTCGAGCTGAGGCCCATGTGGACGCGCCGCCAGACGACGAAGTTCAACGGCGCGAGCTACATCACCCAGCGCGGCGCCGAGGCGATCTACTCGCCGGAGGGACAGGCGCAGACGAAGGCAACGGTCGACTTCTACCTCGAGAACGGGCGGCTCATGAAAGAGGCGCTTTCGGCCCTCGGCTACGATGTCGCGGGCGGCGGCAACTCGCCGTACCTCTGGGTCAACGTGAAGGGCGACAGCTGGGAGTTCTTCGACAGGCTCCTTAAGGAGGCGAACGTCGTCACGACGCCCGGCGCCGGTTTCGGCAGGGCGGGCGAGGGATACATAAGGATTTCGTCTTTCAACTCGCGCCAAAACGTCCTCGAGGCGGTCGAGCGCATCAAAAAGGTGCTGTAAAAACACAAACAGGAGGTCAAGTAAAATGAAAAAGCTGATGATAGCCGCCGCCGCTGCGGCGCTTCTTGCCGGGTGCCAGAAGGAGGCCGCGAGGTTCGGCTACAAAGGGGCCGATCTCGCAGACGATGACAAGATGTTCTTCACGACGGGTTCCGCCGTGACGAACTGGGTCCCCACGCGCGTGTTGAGCGTCTGCGAGGAGTACCCCATGAGCGCGGATGAGGCCGCGGTAATCGCGTCCGCTGGTGTCATAACGCCCGGCGAGTCGTTCGCGACCGTGCCGGAGGGCTACGCAAGGACTTCCGAGGAGCCCTGGTTCGTCATGTGGACCAAGGAGTCCGAGAACCTGGGGCGCAAGGGCGTAAACGGCTTCATCTCGCACTTTAACGAGGACAAGAACGTCTGGGAGACGAGCGAGACGTACTTCTCGTCCTACTATCCCGACGAGGCCGGGGCCCTGGCCGCCCTTGCCGATACGCGCAAGATCTTCTGCGAGAAGTTCTCGCCGAAGAGGTTCCACGACTTCGACAACTGCTGGATCGCCGAGTACCTGCGCCTGCGCGTCATGTGCATAGTGGGCCAGAAGCCCGACGGCACGTGGTCGTGCATGCTCGACATAAGCGACAAGTGCCGCCTGGGATGCGGCCAGTGGGAGCCCCTGGAAGAGCAGGCCGAGCGCCTTGCCGAGTACAAGTACCGCAAGGCGATGGCCGCGTGGAAGGAGGCCAGGGAGAAGGCCCTCGAAGGTAACCACGCCGCCGTCGAGAAGGCGCGCGTCGCGAAGGGGCTGCCGCTCCTCGGCGACGAGGCGAAGGAGTTCGAGTCCCAGGACGGCCGCAAGGCGTACGCCCGCATCGGCACCTGCGATGCAGCGTCCGTGACGAACAGGGTCGAATTCCTCATGGAGAAGGCCGCGTCTCTCGCCGCCGCCACGGGCGTGTCCTTCGAGGGCGAGCCGACGAGCGAGGCGGATCCCTCGGGATACGTGGCATTGAGCCTTGTCGCGTCGAGCGACCTCTACGACGTGCGCATCGACGTCGCCTTCCCGCCGGACGCCAAGGAGAATGCGGAAGTCGAGGGCGAGTCCGAGCCCGCGCAGGTTATGCCGGTCGAGTGGCGCGAAGTGTGCATTGAGAGGATGCAGCCCGGCTTCGAGGTTCCGCCGCGTCCCCAGCCGCCCGTGCACTGAGCGGCGCGCCGCGGCATTGCGAGAAACGGCAGGACGCTTCCATGAAGAAGAGGACGGCGAAGGCGCCGGACGAGGCGAAGATCGCGAAGCTCGTGAGGGAGCTTCTCGTCGAGCTCGGCGAGGATCCCGGGCGCGACGGGCTCAGGAAGACTCCCGAGAGGGTCGCGAGGTCGCTTGCGTTCCTGACGCGCGGCTACAGGCAGGACATCGCCAAGGTCGTGAACGGCGCGCGGTTCAAGTCGGGCACGAACCACATGGTGATCCTCAGGGACATCGAGCTCTACTCGCTCTGCGAGCACCACATGCTGCCTTTCTACGGCAAGTGCGCAATCGGCTACATATCCCAGGGCAAGGTGCTCGGCGTCTCGAAGCTCGCGCGCATAGTTGACATGTACGCGCGGCGGCTTCAGATACAGGAGCGCATGACCGAGGAGATCGCGGACGCGGTGATGGCCGAGACGGGCGCGGAAGGCGTCGGCGTCGTCATCAAGGCGAAGCACCTCTGCATGATGATGCGCGGCGTCGAGAAGCAGAACAGCGAGATGACTACCTCGGCTGTTCTCGGCACGTTCAGGACCGACGAGAAGGTGCGCCAGGAATTCCTGTCGCTCATCAAGTGAAAGGCCTAGGATGAAACGGCTTCTTACGATACAGGACATTTCTTGCGTCGGGCAGTGCTCCACCACTGTCGCGCTTCCGCTCGTCTCCGCATGCGGCGTCGAGTGTGCGGTGCTGCCGCCCGCGATTCTCTCGAACCACACTGGCGGCTTCAAGTCGTGGACCTTCGCCGACTTGACGGGCGAACTTGCCAAGGTCGAGGCGAAGTGGGTCGAGCACGGCATCCGCTTCGACGCGTTCTACACGGGCTATGTCTGCGAGAGCCACATCGACCCGATTCTCTCGATCTTCAAGACGTGCGCCGAGAGGGGCGCGATTCGCGTCGTCGATCCTGCGATGGCAGATAATGGCGTTCTCTACGCTGGTTTTGCCGCAGACTTCCCCTCGAAGATGGCGCGGCTTGTCGATGGCGCGGACTACATTCTCCCCAACCTCACCGAGGCGGCGCTGCTCGTCGGCGAAAAGCCGAAGCTCTCCGGCTACACGAAGGGCGAGCTTGAGTCGCTTATCGCGAAGCTCCACTCGCTCGGCGCGAAGAACGTCGTCCTCACGGGCGTAAGCTTCTCGCCGGACGAGCTTGGGAGCGCCGTTTCCGACGGTTCGACGGTGCAGTACGATTTCAATCCAAAGCTTGAGAAGATGAGCCACGGCACGGGCGACGTCTATGCGTCTGTCTTCGCAGGCGCGGTGCTGCGCGGCAAGACGGCGCTTGAGGCCGCAGCTCTCGCCGCCGACGTCGTCTGCGAGGCGATCAAGGCGACCGACGATGGCCATTGGTACGGCGTCAGCTTCGAGCGCGCCATCCCGTTTCTCGTCCAGCGGCTTTCTGGGAGCGGTTTTTGATCGCTTGAATTGTTCGATTGCGGTCGCTGAGTGGCGGGAAATATCTCACGCGGATGCCCTCATGTTATTTAGCCACAAAGAACACAAAGTTCACAAAGAAGCTGGGGTGTTACCCCAGACCCCAAAACACTCTGTGACTCTTTGTGTTTTCTTTGTGGCAAAAAACAAAAAGGAGGCGGCTTGTGATTTTTTTTTAAGCCACATAGAACACAAAGAGCACAAAGAGCTGGGGGCAAGCCCCCAGACCCCCACAGCGCCGCAGGCATCCAAAACCCTCACCCCTGCTAGGGCATCCGCTTCGCGGACAGCCTTCGGCTGGGGGATACGCGCCTCAGCGTCTCTGCGCGAGCAAAACAACCCCCCAAAAATTTTCACCGCTCCAATCGGAGCGGTTTTTGGTATAATAACGCTGTTCCAAGGGTAACATCCTACGGAGCGTGATCTTTGATATCGTCCTCTGACGCCGCAAGGGCTATGGAGGACTTCGGGCCGAAGCCGAAAGGCCACGGCGAAGCCGCGCACACTGGCGGCCGAACCGAGGAGCTGCGGAAACGCATCCGACGCCCGCAGCACGTACGCAATCTTGCGTATTTGGCTTTGAGTGAAAACGACCAATTTGATGCGAAAAAGCCGAGTATGTGAGATGCGCTACGTGGCAATCCACGTGGTGTGTCTTTTATTCTTGTTTTTCGCGGGTACTTGGTCGTGCCTCACTCAAGACATGGATTTTAAGGCACGCCACGTTTTTTTTTCTGCGCCTTGATGCGGCGAGCCTTTGAATGGAGAAGGCGCAGGGAAAGAGAGCGGTAGAAATGACTGCAGGAAAGATAATCCTCCATGATTGGCGTGACTTTACAAAAGTAATGAAACTTTTGAGTGGAGGAGAGTGGATATTTCGCGGACACAAATCTGCCGATTATCTACTAGATAGCGGGCTGGATCGTTATATAAAAGACATTGTTTCCGCTCGTCGTTTGCGGGGTATGGATACCGATGTGCAGTCGTTTGTCCTTAATATGTCACGGGCTGAGCATTTTGCCATCGCAAATTTCAAGGCGAAATCGCAGGAGTTCCAAAAATGGAGTTCAAATGCGGACGCATTACTTGCTATGCAGCATTATGGAGCAAAAACGCGGCTTCTCGACTTCAGCACGTCCATAATGGTTGCTTTGTTTTTCGCTTATGAAGAAAAGATGACTGGAAAGCCGCGCGCCATATATGCTGTCAACTACAGAACATTGCTTGAGCGAAGTGGATGGAGAGAAAAATACTTACAGTATGCAAACAACTCGCATCTGAGATTCAGGGGCGACGAAGAACTTTGGTGGCAGATAGAATCACAGGTTGAAAACTACTATTTCCATAAGTTTATGTTAGAACAGGCAGAGGATATCATAAACCAAAAGAAGAATATTGGTCTAGGCATCATCCCTCTATATAAGGCCTGCTTCAATAAGCGGCAGATGGCGCAATCAGGCATTGAACTTATGTCATGTACATTTGACGGATTTTCCAAGAATCTTGCTACCGTTCTTGGTGTTGAGGAGAAAGAGATTGACAATCCTCCTGACGCAGGAATTGGCCAGATATCGCATATTCCGAATGTTGAGCGGAAGCTCCCATCGTCGCTAATCAAGTTTGAGTTTGTCCCAGGGATGGAGGACGACGCGTGGCGTATACTTGATCAAGCGAACATTAACGCCGCAACAGTATATCCCGACCTTGAGGGGATTGCGAAAAGTTCGCGGTATAATGATCGTATACTAGGTGTGTGATGATTTGCATATAGAGAGGGTCATATAGGAAGGAGGTATTGGTATGAGTAAAGGAAGCAATATCATATATTTGGCGTTATGCTTGTTTTCGGCGACGTGCTTTGCCGCTACAACATATACCGAAACGGTTGACGGCATAACTTGGACTTATACTGTTGTGGATGGCAGTGCCAGCGTTGGCGGCGGGTCGTCATCATCGACTGCTGTCTCAAAGTCAACTTCAGGAGCGATAACGATACCGTCCAGATTAGGTGGATATACAGTGACGAGCATTGTGTCATATGCGTTCTATGGTTGCAGCGGCCTTACTAGTGTGATGATCCCTGACGGTGTAACGAGCATCGGGAATTATGCGTTCCGCAACTGCAGCGGTCTTACGAGCGTGACGATACCCGACAGTGTGACGAGCATTGGGTCTTCTGCGTTCTACGGTTGCAGCAAACTTACGAGCGTGAAGTTCTGTGGTGATGAGCCAATGATAGTAGGGTCTGTGTTTGCTTTTGCTTCTTCCTATTGCGTGGCATATGTACCGTATGGCGCCATTGGGTTTGAGGTTGACGAAACGGGCATGTGGAACGGTCTTGTCGTGGAGTATTATATGCCGCCGCTGAAAATTTTCAACGTGACGAGGTATCCATCGAACGCGAACATAAAGGCAATAGCGGGCTTCGCCTTGACGCCGAAGACGGATGACGGATGGGAAGAGAACTTCAAGCTCACCGGTACGCAGACTCTTCAGCCAGACGGGTTCTGGATGAACAAGTCGTTCGTTCACCAAGGCCAAGACGCCGAACGGGTGGTCCGCCGAGCAGGGAACGTGGGTTTCCGAAAACTGGGGTCTTACGAACCAGACGAATTTCGCGCTCCAGATGGAGGGCGGCGGCAAGGGGTCCGTGACGTTTGACCTGATGCCTACGCCGAACGGGCTTGATACGATCTCGTTCAAGACGAGGCTCGCGCAGTTCCACGACCTCGACGACATGGCGTACTGCTTTGCCGACGGCGCGTCGTCTATGACGAACTACACGTTCGTCGCGCAGGCGTGCTTCGACGAGGACGAGGAGTTCAAGAACTTCTCGGGCGAGGGGTCGGTCTCGCTCTTCGCCGGCTACCGTCCTTCGAGGGGGGCGTACGAGTACAGGGTTTCTGTGTACGACGTGGATACGGCTGGCGCCGCCTGCTGTCGCCACGCGATATACAAGTGGAAGGTCGAGGGCGGCAGGCTCGTAGCCGTACCTCTCATCGAGTTGCGCGGCGACGAGATAGGGTGGACCTACAGCAGC
>CADCAK010000007.1 GCA_902799385.1 uncultured bacterium
CCGCGCCGCCCGCCGCGACCAACGCCGTGCCGCGCGACCTGCCGCCGCCGCCCCCGCCGATTCCACAGGACGCGGTGCGCAACCGCCCGCGCGTCGCGCAGAACCTGCTGCTGAAGCTCGAAAAGGCCGAGGCCGCGCACGACGTCGAGCTCGCCGTGTCGGCGATAGAGCAGCTGCGCGCGCTCCCCGGCGAGGCGGTCGCCGACCTCGACAACTCGCTCGCGAGGCGGCTCGGCGAGCTCAACGTTCCGCGTCTCTTCGTGGGCAAGAACCGCCAGTGGGTCAAGGAAGTCGTCGTGCGGCGCGGCGACTCGGCGACGCGCATAGCCTCCGAGAACGGCTCGACGCTCGCCTCGCTCCTCAAGCTCAACTCGCTCCCGTCGGCCGACCGCCTGCACGTCGGGCAGAAGCTCGATGTGATGGACCACCCGAGGTTCACCATCGTCGTGCACCGCGCCGCGAAGTACGCCGACCTCACGCTCAAGGGGAAGTTCTTCAAGCGCTACGACATCCTGGCACCGGTCCGCGCCGAGGAGGGCAACTACGAGACGCCCGCGCGGTTGCGCGCGTTTCTCGCCGAGAAGGGCATAGCCCTTTCGCCCGCCGACAGCGCCGAGCTCGACATGCTCGTCCCCGCGAAGTCGTCCCTGCTCGTCTCCGAGCTCTGAGCCGAATTCATATTCGATTCATTTTTCTTTCGGCGGAATATGGTATGATGGCTCCGTGAACAGGAGCCGGTCCATCGCATGCGGCCTTGAATGGCTTGCGCCCTGCGCGTCACTCGCGCTGGGCGAGGCCTGCGCCTTCGCCGCGCCGCTCGTCTCGCCGCTCTGGCCGCTCGCGGCGTTCGCCGCAGTGCTCGCGTGCGTCGCGTGCGTCGCGTTCCCATCGCGCGTCCCGCGCCTCGCCGCCGCCTTCGCGGCGGGGCTCGCCGTCGCGCTTTTCGCGGTGCAGGCGAGGAAGGACGCCGTCGCCGAGGCGCAGGACACGGGCGGCGCGCCGCTCGTGCGCGAGGTGCGTGTCGAAGGCGGCGTGCGCGAGGTGCGCGGCAGGGACGGCCTGCGGCGGGCGTCGTTCTCCGGCGCGGCGGGGCCGCTTAAGGTCAGGGTGGTCCTTCCGATAGAATCCGGTGCGCCGCTGCCGCAGGCCGGCGAGACGTGGGAATGCGCGGGCTGGCTTGAGCGGACGAAGGGGACGGACGACTTCTTCCGGCGGCGCATGATGTGGGTGAGGGGAAAGGGGACGTACGCGCGCCGCGTCTCCTGCGGCAGATGCGCCGCGCTGCTCGCCGCCCTGCGCTCGGACCTGTCGCGGCGCATGGGGATAGGGCTTCCCCGGGACTGCCCCGCCGCAGACCTGAACCGCGCGATACTTTTGGGGGAGCGCTCGCGCCTACGTAGGGCCGACCGCAACGCCTTCGCGGCGGCGGGCACGATACACGTCTTCGCTATATCGGGGCTTCACGTCATGCTCGTCGCGCACGTGCTCTCGTTCGCGCTCGCGCTCGTGTGTTGTCCGTTCCGCTTTCGCGGCGTCGTCCTCGTCCCCGCGCTGTGGGCCTACGTCGCGATGACCGGCGCGAGCCCGAGCGCCGTAAGGGCGGCGTCGATGGCGAGCCTGTGGTTCGCCGCGCCGGCCTTCTGGCGACGGCCCGACGCGCTCGTCGCGTGGTCGCTGACGTTTCTTGCCGTCTACGGCACCGACCCGATGAAGCTCTTCGACACGGGATGCGCGCTTTCGTTCGCTGTGATGCTCGGCGTTTTCCTCTGGGGGCGATTCGTGGCCGAGCGCGTGCGCGGGCGCCTTGCCGCGTCGCTCGTCATGACGTTCGCGGCGTGGGCAGTCGGGACGCCGATCGCGGCGCATGCGTTCGGGCGCGTGACGCCGGGGGGGATCGCCGCGAACCTTCTCCTTCTCCCCGCAGCGGGCGCGAGCGTGAAGGCGGGCATCGCGGGAATCGCCGCGAGCTTCGTCTCAGATCGGCTTGCCGCGCATGTCAACAACTTCGCCGCGCTTCTTGCAGGAACGATGGCCGACATCTCGCGCCTCGTCGCCGCGATTCCTGGAGCCAACTTCACAGTCGAGCCCTGGCCGCTTTCCGTCTGCGCCGGGTGGTACCTCGCCCTCGCACTTCTTCTTTGGCTACTTCAACGAAGGACTAAGCCGCTTTAAAGCGGAATAGCAATTTTAGCCACAAAGGACAGGAGGTACAGGAGAGTAGAGTAGTAGTTTCTCCTGTACGTGTGGCTAAAACCGACAAGCTAAATTTAGGTTAAAGCAGTCCTTTTTCGCGCAGCGAGTCGAGCGTTTCTGCAAGGCGCTCGCGCTTGAGGCGCATCTCGTCTTCTGGATCCGCGAAAAGCGACGGCGCGTCGTCGCCAGGCGAGTCCTGTATGTTCGTCACTCCAAAGCCGATGAGCCGTATCGTCTTCGGCCTTCGGTTCGCCGGCCACTCGCGATCGAAGAGCTCAAGAGCCGCCTCGCGGAACGCAATGTCGTCGCGCGCCGGATGCGCGAAGGGGGCTTGTCTCGTGATCGTGTTGAAGTTCGCGTCTCGGATCTTGAGCTTTGCAGTCTTCGCCCACCTTGTCGCGCGGCGAAAGCGCTGCCCTACGTCCGTCACGAGTTCGAGCAGCGTCTCGCGCACCGCCTCGCGGACATTAGTGTCTTCGTCGAAAGTGTGTTCGCGCGACACCGACTTTTCTTCGCCCGGCTCCCAGTACACCTTGTCGTCGGAAATTCCGAAAGCCATGTCTATGAGATCGTCAGAGACGAGCGGATTGCCGCGCCCGAGCCGTTGCAGGTCGCCGCATGTCGCGATGCCGTAGGGCTTAAGTGATTCGACCGTCTTCTTTCCCGCGCCCCAGAGAACGCCTATCGGCTTGTCGCGCAAGAACGCCGTGATCTCGTCTTGTTCGAACGGCATTAGCGTAAAGCCATTCGGCTTGTTCTGTTCGGAACCGATCTTCGCAAGGAGTCGGTTTGGCGCGATGCCGACCGAGCACGTCACTCCGCAGACGCGGCGTATCTCCGCCCTGAGCGCCTCGCCGAGTGCCTTCGCTCTCTCGCGCACGCCCGCGCCTTTTCCACCATAGAGATGGAGCGATCCCGTTATGTCGAGAAACGCCTCATCTACCGAGACTCCCTCGACATACGGCGTGTAGTGCGAAAACACTTCGAACGCCTTGTCCGAGACTTCCTGGTACGCTTCCATGTGAGGCCTTACGAAAATCGCGTGCGGGCAGAGCTGGTAGGCCGTCCTCGACGGCATTGCGCTTCTGATGCCGAACTTCCGCGCCTCGTAGGAGCACGTCGACACAACTCCGCGCTCGTGCGGCCCCGAGCCGACGACAAGCGGCTTCCCGCGCCACTCTGGGTGCGAGAGCAGCTCTACCGACGCGAAGAACGCATCCATATCGACATGCAGGATCACGGCCATGCGACGATTATAGCATAACTTGCAGATGAACTCGCAGCATAATGAATATTTCTTGAAATTACCCTTGCAGGACTGCAAGGGAAGGTGTAAAATTCATTTTGATAAATAAATCAGCGATAGGAACAGCGATTGCAATGAGGCACAATTAAGAGATGAATCATCTGTTTGATAAATTACACGAATGCGCTTGTCGAAGAAGCTGCCGACGTAATAACAGAGGCGCTCAAATGCTGAAGTTTCTCTACTACTATCTACGCTCAATGCGGCTCTACTACGGTTTCGTCACCGCGACAACCGTGCTGGCGGGGCTGTGCCTGGCGCATGGCACTTACAATGAGCTTGAGTTGTCTTGGACGCTAAACGACTTTCCGTGGACGTTGCGCGATGCGGGGCTTCTTGCGATGGGGTTCTTCGCCTGGGGCTTCAACCAGATCTTCAGCGACTGGTGCGACAGGAAGGAGGATGCGATCAACGCGCCGCACCGTCCGATGGTGACTGGCGCACTCAATCCGCTTCCGGCGTTTGCCGTTTCAGCCGCGGGGCTCTCCGCAATCGCTGTCGCCGGGTATCTGATGTCGCCTTGGACTCTTGCGTTCCTCGCGCTCGGCGGCGTTTTGAACATCGCGTATTCGCTCCTCAAGCGCGTGCCAGTGTTGAAATGCCTTGTCTATGCCTGCGCAATATCATGTTGCGCGCTTTTCGCCATAGCTGGCGCTGCGGGGCGCTGTCCGAATGCGCAGGAGCTGGAATTTGTTTGGGTTTGGATTGTGCCCGCTCATTTTCTGATGTGTCACAACAGCTATTTCAAAGACGTGGATGGCGACCGAGCGGCCGGAGTAAGGACGCTTCAGACGATCTGTCCGAGAGTTGCGCTGTTCGTTTCCGTATGCTGTCCATGCCTCGCCGTGCTGCGCATGAATTTCCTTTCGTGGTTCAATGTGGGTTGCTTCTTTCTTTCGGTCGTCATTATCGCGATTGTCATCGTGTTTCAGCGCCTTGTCTCGCATTATATGTTTCACCGTGCGACTTGCCTGAATTGTCAGTTGTGCGTTCTTATGCTGCTCTTGCATTTTATTGCGGCGACTTGGCTCTATGCCATCGTCTCCCTTGTCGCCATCCAGCTTCTCTTCCTCTGGTACAACGATGAAAAGGAATGAGAACATAACGGGCTTTCGGAAGTTTCTCTTCTACGTGCGCATGTCGCTTGCGTGTTGGCGTCATCCCGCCGCGCTCATGAAGGCGTCGCAGCTGACGCGCATCTTCTACAAACACAAGTTGAAGCGACTCGCCAGTGGCGAATACAAACTCGACTTCTATCTGCCGCGCTATCCGTCCCAGGCTTTCTTCACTGCGCTTGAGGACAAGGTCATCTGCCGTCCGCCGCGCCCCGTAAGCGTGGTTCTCTCGATTTCAAAGGCGTGTGCGTACAAGTGCCCGCACTGCTACCAGCGCAAGGACGATCCACACGAGCTGCCGCTTCCCGTCCTCGTCGAGAACGTCCGCAAGATGCGCGACTTCGGCATCGTCGCGTGGGCTGTCGAAGGCGGCGAACCGCTTCTTCGCTTTGAACGCCTTGAGGTGGTTCTTTCGGAAATCGCGGGGCTGGAGGTGTGGGTCAATTCGACGGGACACGGCGCGACGCCGGAGAAGATCCGCCGCCTCGCGGAATTGAAGGTGACGGGCGTCATGTCGTCCATTCACTCTGTCGATGAAAAGGCACACGATGCGTTCACTGGCGTTGCGGGATCGTGGCGCCGCGCGCTCGATTTCCTGCGCGACTGCCGTGCGGCGGGAATGCTTGTCGGATTCAATACGGTGCTCTCCGACCGTGAGGTGGTTGACGGCGGAATCGACCGCATCATGGACCTTGCCGCGGAAAACAACTGCGACTACATCCAGCTTATCCATCCGAAGGCATGCGGCGCGTGGATGGGCAAGGCATTCGACAAGTCGCTGCATGCAGAAGCCGTCCGCATCGCATGCGCCGCGCAGCGGCACTACAATTCCGCCAAGTCGCGCATCCCGACGATTCTCACGGCGCAGGTCTACGAGGAGTCCGCGGAGATGCTTGGTTGCTGCTGCGGCGGAATCGACCGCTTCTACGTAGGCGCGAACGGAGACGTCCAGCCCTGCGAGTTCGTGAACATATCATTCGGGAATCTCAACGAAGTGCCGTTCGAAACGGCGTATGCGCGGATGCGCAGGGCGTTCGCCGTGCCGTGCGAGGAGTGGACGTGCGAGCGCCGCGCCGCCGAAATCGCCTCTAAGGCGAGCGATAAACTTCCTCTTCCTTGGACAGAGACGGAGAAGCTCGTCGCTGGATGGAAGGGCGGCACGCCGACGAAGGTTTACGACAAAATGGGAATCTACAGATGAAACGATTCCTCGTTTTGGTCAATCCGCTTTCGCACGGCGGGCGCTCCGTCCGCATTTTGCCGCGCCTACGCACGCTTTTGCCCGAAGGCGATTTTGTTGCATTGAAGAATATCGAGGAGGCGTCGCGCCTTGCACGCGAGGCTTCGGGATACGAGGCGGTGGTCGCGTGTGGCGGTGATGGGACGATCAACGCCGTGGCTGGCGGAGTCATGGAAAATTCGGACACTTCGCTCAAGTTTGGCGTCATCTACGCCGGCACGAGTCCAGATTTCTGCCGCGAGCATGGCATCCCGACGGATGCGGAACAGGCAATCAGCGTCCTGCGCGATGGCGTTGTCCGGGAGATTCCAGTACTCACCGCGAACAGCGAACCGTTCTTCTGTTCAATGAACTTGGGGATGGGGGCGGCTGTCGCCGCTTCTGCCAATCGGCTGCGCCCGAAGTTTGGCGACTTTATAGGAACGCTCTGGGCTGTTCTGCGCGAAGTCATACGCGGCAGACGCTATGCCCTAAAGGTTAACGGCGAGGAAATACGCAATGTCGCCCATGCGCTCGTTACGCGAATGCCGCGCATCGCCGGTGGACTCAAAATTGCGTTGCCCCCGCTTGCCGACGACGAGTACGCGCTTTGGTTCGCAAAGGATGTTTCACGGTTCGGATGCTTCCGAGTTGTCTGGAACCTGTATCGTGGCAAGCCCTGCGGAGAAATCCGAGTCCTTCGCGGCAAAACGGCCATTTCATCCAATGTGTCAGTCGCGCTTGAATACGACGGCGACCCTCATGGTTCGCTGCCGGTCATGGTTGCCTTCTCGCTCCGTCGACTGCGCCTCCTCGTTCCTCAATTCAAACACTCAAATTAGGATTCACATGGGATTGTTCAGTCCGAAGTTAGAATGGGAAGAGCCCTGGTCTTGGGCCAAGGTAACATTTACATTGTGGCTAAGAAATTCAGCCATAATAGATATGTTGTGGCTAAAAAAGTTTACCAGAACTGTTGACGGCGGGATCGAACGCGTGATATAATTCATGGCATGAAGGAAGTCATTGGAGAGATAATGCGCGAGTTTTATGAATTCGGGATACCCGAAGACGTTCGCCCTCGCGATGTCGATTACTTTGAAAAGCGTAATTCTGCGACTGTTGTCACTGGAATGCGGCGAACGGGAAAGACATACGTCACATACCAGAGGATGCGCGCGCTTGTCGAGGAAGGCGTTCCGCTGGAGCGGATTGTCCACGTCAATTTCGACGACGATCGGCTAAAAGGCGTCAAGCTTGAGCATCTGAAGCTGATTGGCGACGTCCATGCCGAGATGTTTCCGGAGGCGGCAAGGGAGAGGTGCTGGTATTTTCTTGATGAACTTCAAGACATCGACGGGTGGGAGCTATATGCCCGCAGGCTTCTGGATTCGCATTTGGTGCAGCTCTGCCTGACCGGGTCGTCGTCGAAGATGCTCTCGGGCGAAATTGCGACTCAAATGCGCGGCCGTTCAATTGATGTCGAGGTATTCCCGCTGTCCTTTGCCGAGTTCTTGCGCTTTAATGCCCTGGTTGGGGGAATTCCGGTGGCCCCATACTCGTCGCGGATGGCCGGTGTGCTGCGGCATGCGATGCAGCGATACTTGGAAGAAGGCGGTTTCCCGGATGTACAAGGCGACGATTTCCGCATCCGCGTGAAGACGTTGCAGGGATATGTTGACGCCGTGCTCTATCGGGATATTATCGAGCGTCATGATGTGCCGAGCGTGCAGTCGCTTCGCTACACACTGGATTACATCAAGCATAATTTTGCGCATAAGATATCGACTCGCGCCATATCCGGAGTCTTGAAGGGACTGGGGCTCTCCGACAGCCGTGAGTACATTGCGGACTATCTCGACTGGCTTGAGCAGGCCTATCTCGTTTACAGAGTTCCGATTCGCACGGATTCGCTTGCCGTGCGAAGGATGAACCCCGACAAGTTCTATCTCGTCGACACCGGGCTTGCCCGCGCGGTGACGCCAAAGAGCGATGCGTCCCGTGGATGGCTTCTTGAGAACCTCGTATTCATGGCCTTGCGGCGAGGGTTCAACAAGATTGAATACTACAACACCAGGAAAGGAGACGAGGTTGACTTCCTTGTAACTGACAGGGCGACGAAGAAACGCCGTCTTGTTCAAGTGTCATGGGAGCTGTCGGATTCCGAGACCGCGCGCCGCGAGTTGACGGCGCTGAAAAACGCGAGATGCGAAATCAAGGTGCAAGACTGCACTGTCGTAACATGGGACGAAGAACGCGAGTCCGACGGAATCAGGATAGTCCCTGTCTGGAAATGGATTTTGGAGCCGCAATGAAGCGTCGCGCCCGGAAGCCATTGTCGTCATGGAAGGCAAGCGACAAGAGGAAGCATGAAGTCTGAACAGTCATTGATAGAGATATTTTCTCGCATTCATGGTACGCGGCCTTTTGGGGCGGATGCGGAGGTAGTTCCATTAGAAGGAACGAATCTGCTCGTCTCGACGGATTCCTTTTCCGAGCGCGAGGATTTTCTCTCCGCCCTTGAGCCGGAGGCCATGGGAAGGGTGATGGCGTATGGCGCGATTGCAGACATCATCGCATGCGGGGCGAAGCCGGAGTTTCTTGTCCAGGCGTGGAACATAGACGACTCGCACGACGAAAGGTTCTATGAGCGCGTCGCGCAGGGCGTCCAGCAGGTCGTGTCGCACTACGGCGCAAAGGTCATCGGCGGCGATGTAGGCACGGCGAAGGAATGGTGCTGGACGGCGACAGTATTTGCGTCATGCAAAACGCCAGTTTGCCGCGTTGCGTCGCAGCGCATAGATTTCGATTTGTATGCGACGGGTCCGCTCGGTGCGGCGAACGCGGCTGTGTTTCTTGGTCACACGATCCCCGAGCCGCAGCTTCGTGCGCCCGTGCCGAGTTCGGCGCTTTTCGCGACGGATACGAGCGGCGGGCTTTTCGACGCGCTGGAGAACTTCCGCCGCGTCAATAACGGGATGTGGCTTGAGCTGGATGCGGAGCGCGCCGTTTCGCCGGAAGTCGCGCGTAGTCTTCCGCCCGGCGTGGAGAAGGGCTGGGCGCTCGTCGGCGGAGTTGGCGAATACGAGCTTCTGTTTGCAGTTCCCGCCGGAACACCTGTCGCCGATGCCGTGAAGATCGGGCGCGGCGGATTCGCCGCGGAGGATGCGTGCGATTTCCGCATCACGTACGGCGGAAAGGTCGGGCGCATGGTTTCGCCGCCGCCGGACTATCGCGCAATCCCGCGCGAGGGCTGGCTTGCGGAAACGGCGGCATACTGGACTTCGCTTTGGGCGTAGATTATGGAAATTGTTCTTATAACAGGTGCCGGCGGGTACATCGGATCGAATGCCGCCGAATACTTCGCGAAAGCGGGGTATCGTGTCGTCGGCACGATCCATCGCCATGTCGCGGAGCGCTTGACGCAGCTTGGAATCAAGACGATAAGCGTCGATCTCGCTGACGCGACGAATCTGCCGCGGCTCTTTGAGGAAAAGATCGACTATGTCGTCCACATCGCCGCGCGGGCGAGCGACGTCGGACGCGACGAATGGTTCCGCGAGGCGAACTACGAAGCGGTGAAGAATCTTGCGGCTGCGGCGATGGAACATGGCGTGAAGCGGTTTGTCTATCTTTCCACTGCGGATGTTTACGGGCTTCACGATTTCAGCGGCGAGAGCGAAGAAGAGCTTGCCTTCGACGAGACGGTGAAGAATCCTTATCCGAAGTACAAGATTCTCTCCGAGAAGTGGCTCGCGGCGAATCTGCCGCGCGAACGCTTCAGCTGCGTAAGGCCGTGCGTCGTCTATGGGCGCGGCGACACTTCCATCACGCCGCGCACCGTCGCGTACTTGAAGAACTCGCCTCTTGTGTTCCATTTCGGAAAGTGGCGCGGACGCAACCGCTGGCCGCTCGCCCACGTGGAGAACGTCTGCCGCACTCTTCACGCCGCGATGGTGCTGCCAGAGGCGGGCGGGAAGGGCGTGACGGTCCTCGACTCGAAGCGGACGACATTGAGCGAATACTACCATGAGATTGCGCGGGAGTTCCTGGGCGGGAAGCGCCTGCGCGAATGCAGCATTCCGATGTGGGCGGTCCGTCCCGTTGCGTGGCTTTCGACGGCGCTTTCGCGCAACCGCAATGAGCCGCTCTTCGATCCGACGCTCTATGCGCTCGACACGGTGGCGCACAACCTTGATTTCAGCAACGCGCGCATGCTCGCCTGGTTCGACAAGATGGGAATGGAGGAATTCCGCCATGATGGACATAACGTATGAATGGATCGGCTGGGTTCTGATTGCAATCGGAACCATCGGCTGCTTTCTCCCGGTGCTGCCGGGTCCGCCGATTGCATACGCGGCGCTTTTCCTCGCCCTTGCGCGAGGCGACCATTCGTCGCCAGGTGTCTCGACTTTTGTCGTCGCCGGCGTGGTGGTGGCGGTGGTGCTGGTGCTCGACTGGATAGTTCCGACGCTGGGGGCGAAGAAGTTCAACTGCTCGCGCCTCGGGATGCTCGGCTGCTTCATCGGAACGATCGTCGGGCTCTTCTTCCTTCCGCTTGGCGTTGTCCTGGGTCCGTTCATCGGGGCGCTTGCGGGTGAACTGGTGTCGGGCAAGCCGTTCGAGCTGTCGCTAAAGGGGGCGTTCGGCGCGCTCCTTGGCTATGTGTGCGGCGTGCTACTGAAGGTCGCCTGCTGCGGATTCATCGCATACCAGTTCTGGACGGCGGTCCACGGCGCATGAGGGTCCTTGAAGTTTTGATATAATACCCGACACGAGGAATGCGCATCACCTGCCCATGAAACGTCCAGAGATTCTTGCCCCAGCCGGGGACTTCACTTGCCTTAAGGCCGCGATCGACGCAGGCGCCGATGCCGTATACTTCGGGCTCGGCACCTTCAACATGCGAGCGCGCAGCGGCGTCAACTTCAAGGAATCCGATCTCCCCGAGATCGCGCGCCGCTGCGGAAAGGTTCGCCGCTATCTTGCCCTCAACGCGATCATGTTCGAGGACGAGGCGGAGACGGTCGAGAAGACGATCGTTGCCGCGAAGCCGTACGTCGATGCGTTCATCGTCTCGGACTGGGGCGTCGTCTCGCTCTGCAAAAAGCACGGCGCGGCCTTCCACATCTCCACGCAGATGTCGACGTCCAATTCCGAGGCGGTTAAGTTCCTCGTCTCGCAGGGCGCGTCGCGCGTCGTCCTCGCGCGCGAGTGCACGCTCTCCGAAGTGAAGCGCATCTGCGCGTCGTCGCCCGTCGAGATAGAGTGCTTCGTCCATGGCGCGCAGTGCGTCGCCGAGTCGGGCCGCTGCTTCATGAGCCACGACATCTTCGGGAAGAGCGCCTGCCGGGGCGAGTGCGTCCAGCCGTGCCGCCGCCGGTTTCTCGTCAAGGCCGTGGACCTCTACGAGGACGCCGACGGCAATCCCGTGCACGCCGACGCAAAGGCGCAGTACGTCGTCGAGCCGCACACGGTGCTTTCCGCGAAGGACCTCTGCTCTTTAGGTTTTGTAGACAGGCTAATCGACGCTGGGATTTCCTCTTTCAAGATCGAGGGCCGTGCGCGCAACGCCAACTACGTCATGACGACGGTGCGTTGCTACCGCCGCGCCGTCGACGCGGTACTCTCGGGAACCTACACGCCAGAGCTTGTGCAAGAGCTGACCGAGGAAGTGAAGACCGTGTTCCACCGCGAGTTCGCGGACGGCCTCTACTTCGGTCGCCCCGGAGCACACCAGTTCGCCGACAGCGAAGACTCTCTCGCGACAACCGTGAAGCGGCATGTCGGCATAGTGATGGACTACTTCCTCAAGGCGGGGATTGCGCAGGTGAAGATACAGGACCACGCGATACGCCCCGGCGACGCGCTTCAGGTGCACGGCCCCACGACCGGCGTCGTAGAGCTGACGCTTGGCGAGCTTCGCCGCGACGACGAGAAGCCGGCGGTCGGCGAGAAGGGGACGTGGGTCACGTTCAGGTGTCCGCGCTGCCGTGTTGGCGACAAGGTTTTCTTTATAGAGAGGAAAGGGCCTGCGGCGCTTCCCCCATGTGGGTGAAAAAAATTTTTATTTTCCCCCTTGCGGGGGATACGAGAATTTGGTATCATACGTGGTGTCTAAGAAAACCGGCAACAACTTTCAAAGACAAAGAGAGGAAACAAACATGAAAAAACTAATGATAACAATGGCGGTCGCGACTGCGATCGGACTTGTTCAGGCGGAGCTAACAGGTATGGCCACCTTTGAGGGTGATACCGTAAGCGACGCACTCAACCTCAACAACGGTGGTGCGCGTGAGTGGGACACTACTGGTGAAACAACGGGGACCGATCCTGATGCCTATGTTGTAGGCACAGAGGTCAAGGCGTATGGGCCTGGTGAGGCCCGGTGGGAGGATGTTGGGAGCAAGTATCTCGCGCTCGATGGTCTTGATCAGCCGCTTCAGCGTTATGCACAGGCTGGTGGAACTGTGTACGAAATTCCTAAAGATGGAATCTACATTGACACGCGCGTAAAGTTCACTGTCTCCGAGGACGATGCTCCCGAAGCGGGCCCTGGTGACAAGCTCTGCGTCTGGGTTGGGGTGGATCCGGTGTCGGGTGCTACCAACCTTATGGTAAAGGCGGGCTACATAGAGGACCAATTTGGGACTACTGCTTCAACGAACTATGTGGTTACAGGTGCTTTCCCCGATGGAAACATAGAGGGATGGCATCGTCTGACAGTCATTGCATACACACAGCTTGATGAAGATAACTGGCTGGGTTCTGGCTTTGCGATTAAGATTGATGGAAATCTCGTTGGCACGGAGCTCTGCCCATTCGCAGATCCTTCCACGTTTACATTTAACGACAATGTTAAGGCGTATATGGCTTCCTCTCCCTACCAGCTTTTTCCGAGTTTGATTGCGGTTGGTGATGATAATAGCCAGACTCTGACCTCTGTCGGCTTCCAGGGCTCTGGCAGCATCGACAATGTTCAGTTCACAACGGATCCCATTCCGCAGCCGGAACCTGTTATTCCGACCTACGAGCTGACGGTTCCGTCGGTTGAACATGCTACGCCGACAGTGACGACGAATGAGGTTAAGGTTACTGACCTTACGGCGATTCCTTCGAACACCGAGGTTGTTGTCACGTGGACGGCTGAGGATGGCTACAAGATCACGCTTGGTGCAACCGAGACCATCACGATGGACAGCGACAAGACGGCTGCGACGCCGACGGTTGTGGCAATCACCTATGCAACACTGACGATCGTACCGGTTGATAACTGCACGATTGTTGTCTCGAATGCAACTGATGAGGTTGCAACGGGCACCCAGTTCGACAAGGATGATGCGGTGCTGCTCACGGTTTACCGTACGCCTGCCGAGGGCTACGAGCTCGTCGATGGCTGCGCTGCGACTGAAAACATCACGATGACAGGTGATATTACAGTCACGGCCGCAGTGAAGAAGTCTGGTGGCTCTGGCTATGATAGCGGCGATGGCGAGCATACCTTCACCATTGCGTCGGAAAGGGAAGCTGTACTTACGGCCGCCCTACCCGAGGGTGCTACATCGCTCGCCGACAAGGTCTCTGAGACCTCGGATCTCACCTATGCTCAGGCGTATGCGCTTGGCCTCTGGAGCGAGAACTCGGCGAAGGTTGAGGACCTCGATGCGACGATTACCGTTGGCGCAGATGGCAAGGTTACGGTCTCTCTCGCGAATGCGCCTGCCTCCGGCTACCTCGTGACCTGCAAGGTCTATCAGAAGGCGAGCCTGACGGCTGAATGGCCAGCTGAGCCGACGGAGACCTATGCCTACGGCAGTGAGGTGCCGTTCACGCCTGCTGCCCAGGCCACGGCCGGCTTCTACAAGATCGAGGTTGTGATCAGCAATGCCCTTCAGAACTAAGTGAGTTAGTGATCACAAAAAACGAAGCCCGCGGCAGAAACGCCGCGGGTTTTGTTTTTAGGGAGACGATGCGGGGCATTGCCACGAAGGCCGCGATTTGGTAGACTGTACGGAAAGCCGGAGTGGTGGAATGGCAGACGCAGCGGACTTAAAATCCGCAGCCCGGTAATCGGGCGTACGGGTTCGAGTCCCGTCTCCGGCACCACACATCATGGCCAATGCTGCAATGTCAGACACGGAAAACGAGATATTTGGCTACGCCTTCAAGAACGCAGCGCTTCTCTACGAGGCGCTTACCACGCCGTCGTTCAGGATGAGCAGCCCGGGCGCCGCCGACAACCAACGGCTTGAATTCCTCGGCGATGCCGTCCTCGGCTTCATCGCGGCGGAGCGGCTATACGGCTCCCTGCCCGACGCGCCGGAGGGCGTTCTCACCGTAAAGCGCACGCACATGGTCTCCTCCGCCGCGCTTTGCGAGGCGGCCGCGCACCACAATCTCGCGCCTCGCCTCAGGCGCAACAAGGGCGCAGCGCCGCTGCCCGAAAACTCGAAGACGCTCGCCGACGCAGCCGAGGCGGTGATCGGCGCGGCATACCTCGACGGCGGCCTCGACGCGGCGCGGACGATCTTCGACACGCTCGGCCTCGCCTCGATGGCCGACGCCGCAGGCTGCAACCCAAAGGGCGACCTCCAGATCCGCGCCCAGGCGATGACTCCGCCGCGCCACCCCTCGTACCGTCTCGTCAAGACCGAGGGTAGCGACCACGCGCCTGTCTTCACCGTCGAAGTCTCGGTTGACGGCATCGGCACCGCCTCGGCGTCGGCGCACAGCCACAAGGAAGCAGAGTCGCTTGCCGCCGCAAAACTCCTATCTGTGGTATAATATACGCCTATGAAAATCACCGAAGATACATTCCGTCTCGCCGCCAACACCATCCGCTGCCTCTGCGCGGACATGGTCGAAAAGGCGAAATCAGGCCACCCCGGCGCACCGATGGGCATGGCCGACCTCGCGTCCGTCCTCTGGCTCAAGCACCTCAATGTCGATCCCAAGGACCCAGCATGGGCCGGCCGCGACAGGCTCGTCTTTTCCGGCGGCCACGCCTCTTCCCTCGTCTACGCGCTCTTCCACCTCTCCGGCATGGGCGGCCTCTCCATGGACGAGCTCAAGACCTTCCGCCAGTGGGGCAGCCGCTGCGCCGGCCACCCCGAGCGCGGCGTCGCGCCGGGCGTCGAGGTGACGACCGGGCCCCTCGGCCAGGGCATCGCGATGGGCGTCGGACTTGCGCTCGCCGCGAAGAAGGCGAAGGTCGCGAACCGCACATGGGTCTTCTGCGGCGACGGCGACCTCGAGGAAGGCATCTCCCACGAGGCGGCGAGTTTCGCGGGCGCGCTAAAGCTCGACAACCTCACACTTGTATACGACTCGAACCATATCACCATCGAGGGCGACACCGCCCTCGCCATGGCCGACGACGCTAAGAAGCGCTTCGAGAGCTACGGCTGGAAGGTCTTCGAGGTCGACGGCCACGACCCCGCCGCAATCGACCGCGTCTACCGCCGCGCCGAGAAGGTCGTCGGCTGCCCCGCGATAGTCATCGCGACTACGCACATCGGCTGCGGCGCCCCGACGAAGCACGATACGCCCGACTGCCACGGCGTGCCTCTCGGCGCCGACGAGCTCGCGGCAACCAAGAAGGCGCTCGGCTTCGACCCCGAGAAGAGCTTCTTCGTCCCCGACGAGGTTTACGCCGTCTTCCGCGCGCGGACTCTCCAGCAGCACCGCTTCGCGAACAAGGCAAGGAAGTCGGGCCCCGAGCCTGCGTCCTTCGCCCTCCCCTCGCGCAAGGAGCTCTTGAAGGCGCTTCCCGCGTTCGACCCCGCCAAGCCCGTCGCCACCCGCGCCGCGTGCGGCACCGTCATGAACGCGCTCGCGCCGCTCGTCACCGGGCTCGTCGGCGGTAGCGCGGACCTCGGGCCCTCGAACAAGACGGTCCTCAAGGGCCTCGGCGACATCGGTCCCGGCGCATACGATGGCCGCAACGTCCACTTCGGCATACGCGAGCTCGCGATGACGGCGATTGCCAACGGCCTCACGGCGTTCGGCCAGGGCCTGCGCGGCTACGGCGCGACGTTCTTCGTCTTCTCCGACTACTGCAAGCCGGCGATCCGCCTCGCGGCGCTCATGGAGCTGCCGTCGATCTTCGTCTTCTCGCACGACAGCTACTGCGTCGGCGAGGACGGCCCGACGCACGAGCCGGTCGAGCAGCTTGCGGGCCTCAGGTCCATGCCCAACATCCGCACGTGGCGTCCGGCCGACGCGAACGAGACGGCCTATGCCTGGGTCGAGGCCCTTCTCAGGACCGACGGCCCGAGCTGCATCGTCACGACCCGCCAGGACCTTCCCGTCCTCGATGGCGTTACGGCCGACGGCGTCGCGAAGGGCGGCTACGTCGTATATTCGGCAGGCGTCCAGGACTCGACGACGATTCTCTTCGTCGCGACCGGCTCGGAAGTGACCCTCTGCGTCGAGGCCGCGAAGCGCCTCGCCGCCGAGGGCGTTGGCGTCCGCGTCGCATCCTTCCCGTGCATCGAGCGCTTCTACCTCGAGACGACGCCTGAGTACCGCTGCTCGGTGATGCCCCAAGAGATGACGCGCCGCGTTGTCGTCGAGGCCGGCGTGCGCTACGGGCTCGACCGCTTCCGCCTCGACTTCCGCACGACGGCCTTCGTGACGCTCGACCACTTCGGCGCGTCCTCGCCGTACCCGACGCTCGCCGTCAAGTTCGGCTTCACGCCCGACAACGTCTACAACGTGGCGAAGACGCTTCTCTGATGTCGTCCGGCAAGACACTGAGGAACGTCTTCACCGTCGGCGCGTTCACGATGGCGAGCCGCGTCCTCGGTCTTGTCCGCGAGATGCTCCAGTCGCGCCTCATAGGCGCGGGCACGGAGCAGGCGGCGTTCACCCTCGCCTTCGCCATTCCCAACATGGCGCGGAAGCTCTTCGGCGAGGGGGCGCTCACGGCGGCATTCGTCCCCGTGTTCAAGGGAGAGGTCGAGGCCGTCGGCATTGAGAAGGCGGCACGCCTTGCGCGGGCGGTCATCACGATGATGATGCTTCTCCTTGCCGCCGTCGTCGCGCTTGTGCTTGCCGGCGTCCTCGGGGCAGTAGCCGGCGCGGACGCCTTTGGCTTCTCGCATCGCACGCGCCTCACGCTGGCGCTTGTCGCGATTCTCGTCCCCTACATGCTCGCAATCTGCGGCGCTGCGTTCGGAATGGGCGTCGTGAACGCGCTCGGCAGGTTCAAGGCGTCGAGCTTCATGCCGTGCCTCCTAAACTGCATCTGGATCGCTGCGCTTCTCTTTCTCCTTCTCCTGCCGGGCACCGTGGAAATGCGGATCAAGTTCGTTGCCTGGGCGATCCTCGCCGGCGGCTTCGCGCAGCTCGCCTTCATGTTCGTCGCCATGCGGCGCGCCGGCGTCTCGCCGCGCCCTTCGTTCAGCGGCTGGTCGGACGAGAAGGTGCGGCTTGTTTGGCGCAACATGGGCATAGCCGCGCTTGGCGCGGGAGCGGTGCAGATCAACTACGCGCTCGACCAGGTGCTCGCCCAGCTCGCGAGCGAATGGGCCGCAGGGGTGATTGGCTACGCGGAGCGGCTTATGGATCTTCCGCTCGGAGTGATCGGCGTCGCGTTCGGCACGGTGCTTCTGCCCACGTTCTCGGGGCTCTTCGCCAAGGGCGACGTTGACGGCGCCCGCGACGCGCTTGCGTCGTCAATGCGCTCCTTGATGTTCGTCATGCTCCCTGCGGCGGCGGGGCTTTTCGTCCTTGCGCCAGAAGTCACCTCCGTCGTCTACCAAGGCGGCAAGTTTGACGCGACGGCGACGGTGCGCGTGTCGCGCGCGCTTGCCGTGTACGCCGTCGGGCTCGGCTTCTTCGGGTTCCACAAGACGATGGTGCCGTGGTTCCAGGCGCAGAACGACATGAAGACGCCGCTAAGGGTGTCCGTCGCGACCGTGTGCATGAACGCGACGCTCAACATCCTCGCGGTGTGGCTCCTGCCCGTCGAGTGGCGGCACGTCGGGCTTGCAATCTCCACGGTCATCTGCGCCGCGACGGGGTGCGCGCTCCTCGTCGTCCTCGCGCGGCGGCTCAACGGCCCGCTCGGCCTCGCAGGGTCGGTCGGCCCCCTCGCGAAGATGCTCGCCGCCTCGCTCGCGATGGGAGCGGCCGTCGCGGCTGCGCGCCCGCTCGTCGCTGGTTTTCCGGCGGTCGCCGCGCTTGCGGCGCTGATTTCGCTCGGCGCGGCCGTCTACGGGCTGCTTTCGCTCGTCGCCATGCGCGATCAGCTGCGTGGTTTTCGCTTGCGTTTCAGGCGCAGGATTTAGTATACTGTCCGCATGATGTGCAGAAAGGTATCAGCATTGTACTGGTGCGCGGCCGTGCTGCTGTCGCCTGCGGCGTCCTTCTTGGCCGCCGCCGACGATCCGGCCCCCGCGCCCGCCGCCGCGTCCCCCGCCGCGGAGACCGACCCCGCGCTTGAGTTCGAAATCCGCTACGTCGAGGCGCTCATCGAGTACGGTTATCCCGACTTCGCCGAGTCGGTCATCGCGGAGACAAAGAAGAAGTGGCCCGAGTCCGAGACCAAGTTCTTCGCCATTGAGATCCGCGGCATGCTCTCTTTAGGCAAGTTCGACGAGGCCGAGAAGAAGATTGCCGCGCTCCCCGACCGCAATGGCCCGAAGTACTGGGCGGCGCGCCTCGAAGTTGCCAACAACCTCTTCTTCAGGGGCAAGAAGGCCGAGTGCTCCAAGACGTACGACGAGTTCTTCAAGGCGTTCACCAAGCCGACCAAGGAGATTCGCGAGTTCTACATGCAGGCGTGCTACGCCTGGGGGCAGATCCTCGTCGGCGACAAGCGCTTCAACGAGGCCGTCAAGGTCTATGCGGGGCTCCTTTCGCAGATCAACAGGAAGAAGAGCGAGGACGACGCGAACACTTGGTGCAACGTCGCGTGCGAAACGGCCGAGATGTACCTGAAGCTCGCGACCGACCAGCCCGACGTCAAGAAGCGCTGGCAGTACATAGACCCTGCGAAGAAGATCGTCGACCAGCTCCTCTGGGAGCAGGACCGCCCGGTCTACTTCGGGCGCGCCATCGCGATGAAGGCCAACATCGAGCTCCTTAAGGGCGACGTCGCCAAGGCGCAGCAGACGATCAACGACTACATGCCGCAGCTGGAGCAGCTCCACCAGTCCATCGTCGAGTTCGATCCCGAGGGGCGCGAGGGCCTGAGGAAGTTCTCGCCCATGCCGCTCTGCCGCTACATGCTCGCCAAGATGCTGTGGGACGGCGCGAAGGCCGAGTTCAAGAAGCCCAAGCGCGACGACGAGCGCGTCAAGGCGCTCCTCTTCGGCGACAAGCTGCCTTCCGGCAAGCGCAACGGCCTCGGCGCGTTCAACCACGCCCTTAACGTCTTCGTCCAGTATCCCGAGTCGACATGGGCGGCCGACGCGGGCGAGATGTCCGAGAATATCAGGGCGTTCGCCGAGAAGAACTACGACGCGAAGATCTCCACCAAGATCACTGATGAGCAGCTCGCCAAGGTCCGCCAGATGCAGTTCCGCTCGCCGGCCGAGAAGATGGCCGAGGACAAGGTCGAGGAGGCGGTCAGGGAATATCTCGACGTCCTCACCCGCTATCCCGAGGTTGCCGAGTCGGTCGCCGCGATCGAAGACTCGGTGCGCGGGCTTCTCGGCCTCATCCAGTCCAACAAGGGCAGCCCCAAGGCCGCCGACTGGCGCATCGACGCCGACGCGATGGAGGGCTATCTCGCCGAGCGCTTCGCCGGCTGCGGCAGCCGCGAGCTCATGACGGTCGCAGGCGAGGCCGTGCTGCGCCTCGCCGCGTTCGAGAAGCAGCTCGGTCAGCTCGCCCGCGCCGACCGGCTCTACGGCGAGTTCCTCAGGAACTACCGCAACCACGTCAGCGCACCGAACCAGGCCTCCCTGCTGCTCGGCGAGGCGATGCGGGGCGAGCGCTGGGCCGACGCGATAAAGTTCTGCGGCATCATCCAGCGGCACTACAGCAACTCCCTCTACTACGCCTCCTCCTACTCACAGGAGTCCTTCTGCCGCTCCAAGCTCGGCGAGCAGGCCGAGGCGATCGCCGCGATGAAGAGGTACGTCGAGGTCGAGAAGGACGGCATCGCCCGCGAGCAGGCCCGCATGGCGCTCGCCCAGATGTACCAGAAGAAGGGCTTCGACATCGTCTCCAACGCCGAGACGAACGAGACGCCCGAGGCGGTCACGGCCGCGCTCAACGCCGGCTCCGCCCAGATCGTCCGCGGCATAAAGGAGTTCCGCGCGTTCGCCGACAAGGCCGACAAGGCGCTCGCCGACCCCACGCTCACCAAGGCCGACAAGGCCAAGTACAACCACCTCAGGGAGCAGGCCCTCTTCCTCGTCGGCGACTGCTGGCGCCGCATGACGAAGCCCGAGGACAAGCTCAAGATGTTCCGCGAGAACGCCGCGAAGAGCTACGAGGACTACCTTTCCGCCTATCCCGAGGGGGCCTACTCGACCAACGCCTACGTCCGGCTCGGCACCATCTACACGGCGCTCGGCGACACCGACAGGTCGCGCAGCGCGCTCGACCGCCTCTCCAAGGCGTTCCCCAACTCGCCCGAGGCCAAGAACGCCAAGCCCCAGCTCGCGAAGGCGCTCATTGAGATGGGCATGAAGAAGGAGGGCACCGACATCTACGCCGAGATGCTCCGCACCGACGGCGCATACACAGCGTGGCAGTTCGTCAACGCCGGCGAGGCCCTCATCGAGGCCAAGAGCTGGACGCTCGCGAACGACGCCTTCGAGAAGGCCATCTTCAAGGCCGGCACGAACCAGCTCCTCGTCGTGGCGAGGGCGCGTCTCGGCGAGGCCAACGCGCTCTACAGGCAGAAGCTGTACGCCCAGGCGCGCGACTCGCTCGACCAGTTCCTCGACGACGAGAAGATGTCCAAGATGTCCATCGCCGTCGATGCGCACCGCCTCATGGTGGAGATCGCGTCCGAGCAGGGCCGCACCGAGAAGGACTCCGATCTCCGCGCCAAGCACTTCGGCAAGGCGATCGGTTCGGTCAAGAAGCTGCGCAACTACTGGAAGAACAAGCCCCAGTGGGAGCAGGATTCCGTCGATCTCATGTCCGCAGACGTCAAGCTGCGCCAGATGTCCGCCGAAGAGGCTATGGACCTCAAGGAAGAGGCCGAGAAGTCCGGGCGCACGGCGGCCTCAACGCTTCTTGCGTTCCTGCAGTCGCACGGCGTGGACGAGAGCCATCCGGCCGACAAGATGTCGGCGGGCGAGCTCGCGAACCTCGAGCGCTGCTACGAGACGCTCGTCCCGCTCTGCGCGAAGCTCGGCAGCGACTTCGCCGACAACGTCATGAAGTTCGGCCAGGAGTACCTCGACCTCTTCCCGAACGGCAAGTCGCGCACCGAGGTGCAGAACGCCATGAACACGGCCAAGGCGGTCGGCGGCACGGTGGCTGCGCCTGCGGCCGAACCCGCCGCGCCCGCGCCTGCGCCTGCGGCCGAACCCGCCGCGCCTGCGCCTGCGGCCGAACCCGCCCCCGAAAATTGATTTCCTAAGGAGAAGCAACAAATGAAGAGACTTATGATCCTGTTTGCCGCCGCCTCAGTGGCACTGCCGCTCTGGGCGGTCCAAGGCACGATACGCACGGCGACCGACTCCAAGAAGGGCGACATCAAGTGGCAGAGCCGCTCCAAGTCGTATGCCGTCTCGTTCAAGAAGGGGAATACGATGGTCAGCGCCGAGTATCCCATCGCCGACGTCGAGGAGCTCGACATCGACAAGCCCGTCGGCTATGACAAGGCCGTCGAGAGCGTCAGGCGCGGCAACGGCGCGGCGGCGATCGGGGTTCTTACGAAGATCGTCCAGGAATACAAGATGCTCGTGTGGGACAAGCCTGCGGGCCGCTATCTCGTCGAGGCCTACATCACGGCCAACAACGCCCAGAAGGCGTACGATGTCGCGATGAGCGTCATAAACGAGGACAAGACCGCCGCGTGGAAGGGCGACCTCGCCCCGGCCTATTGGCAGGCGCTTTTGAAGCTCGGCAAGATGCAGCAGCTCGAAGGCCTCGTCAAGAAGGCTGCGACGAGCGGCGACCGCGCCGCAAGCGCCAACGCGCTCGTCGTGCGCGGCGACATGATACTCGCCTCCGAGGGCGCGTCGCAGGAAGGCCTGAGGAAGGCCCTCACCGACGCGTACCTGAGGGTCGTTCTAATGTACGCCGACGAGCCCTGCCGCGAGGCGAGGATCGACGCGATGCAGCGCGCCGCCGATTGCTTCGACAAGCTCGGCCAGGCCGCTCGCGCCGAGCAGCTGCGCTCCCAGGCCCGCAAACTCTAACCGTTCAAACTATTCCATGATTTTTTGCCACATAGAACACAAAGATCACAGAGAGGCGCGCCATGCGGCGCGCGGGGTCTGGGGTTCACCCCAGCTCCAACATCTTTTGTGAACTTTGTGAACTTTGTGGCTAAACTAAACTCCTTAACAAACCACCGAAGGAAACAAACAAAATGAACAAGGCAAGAAAATCGCTGATGGCATTCATGATCCTCGTCGGAACCTGCGTGGCCCCGATGGCGGCACTCCAGTCCATGGGGCAGGAGTTGACGAGCACCGACAGTGGCGAGGCGGTCAGTTCCAATACTGCGCAGTCGAGCGGCAAGAAGGGCGGCGGCTTCGTTGACATCGTCTTTGGCTCAGGCGTAGTCGGCATGCTGCTGTGGTTCGCCCTCTTCGGCGACGGCGCGCTCGCGATCTACTTCTCGGTCGACTGCTTCATTCTCATCAAGCCCGAGAAGCTCATGCCCGCCCGTCTCATCGACCAGGTGCAGAAGGCGATGAGCGAAGGCGACATCGTGGCGGCTATGGAGGCCTGCCAGAACACGCCTTCCGTAATGTCCAACATCCTCACCGCCGCGTTCCAGCACGTCGAAGAGGGCTTCGACGTCATACAGGAGGCGGTCAACGCGGCATCGGACCTCGAGCAGGAGAAGCTCATGCAGCGCCTGACGTGGGTCTCGGTCTGCTCGAACCTCGGCCCGTCCCTCGGCCTTCTCGGCACGGTGCAGGGAATGATCCTTACGTTCCAGGCGCTCGCTTCCGGCGGCGCTGGCGACGCGTCGGCGCTCGCCGCGTCGATCGGCCAGGCGCTCTGGACGACGGCGGGCGGCCTCATCGTGTCGATCCCGACGATCACCGTGTTCTACTCTCTGCGCAACAACGCGAACCGCCTCATCCTCCGCATGACCGCCGTCACGATGGAGTTCCTTAACGGCCTCAGGAACGTCGAAGTCGCCCCCGAGGACGGGTCCGCAGTCGCGTAAGGGCGGCACTGGCAAGCCATGGGCAAGAAGCCACAGGAAAACCCTCAGCTCGACATGACGCCGATGATCGACGTCGTGTTCGAACTCATCATCTTCTTCGTCGTTACGCTCGTCGAGTCGCAGAAGAAGGACGAGTCCATCGAGCTCGAGGACGGTAGGCACGGAATAGTGCTTACGCCGGAGGAGCTGCCGCCGTCGCACATGCAGATCGACATCGGGCTCTATCCGGACGGGCCGAAGAAGGGCAAGCCGCGCATCTCCATGGGGGACCGCGACATAACCCTGGCCGAGATATCGAGGCGCGTCAGGGAGCGCGTCAAGAAGTACAAGGACTTCCCGGTCATCATACGCGGCGACTTCGCCGTGCCGCACAAGGCGGTCGCGCAGGTCATGAACGCGTGCACCGAGGCGGGCGTCTGGAGGATTTCGTTCCAGGCCGTCAGCGAGGACAAGACCCACTCGCGCAAGCGCTTGAAGAGGGTCAAGAGGTAGCGGAGGCACCGAGATGGCGAGAAAACCGCAGGAAAACCCGCAGCTCGACATGACGCCGATGATCGACGTCGTGTTCGAGCTCATCATCTTCTTCGTCGTGACGATCAAGCAGGAGGACATCTTCTCCAAGCTGACCTGCAACCGTCCTGCGCCGTCGGAGGGAAAGGCGACGAGCGACTCCGACGACATCAATGTCACCATAGAGATAGGCCGTCGCTACGACGGCAGCCCCCTCGGGGTCATCCTGTACAACAAGCGCGAGGTCAAGCGCTCCGAGCTCGACGCCGCGCTCAGGGAGATCGCGAAGGTCAAGAAGACGACGCCCATAATCGTCAAGTGCGCGGAGGACAGCCCGCACATGGCGCTTGTGGACGTAATCGACATCTGTACCCGCAACGAGCTGTTCAGCATCAGCGTGTTCACGCTGTAATTGCCAATTCCGGGGGAAAGCGACATGAGCGAAGAAATCATCCAGGAAGAGGTTGAAGACGTCATCGACCTTGACGAGATCGCCAGGAAGTACGAGGAAAAGGGCTTCTTCACGCGACTCAGGGAAATGTTCAAGGGGCTCGGCATGCCCCACGACACACGCGAATACAAGATCGCGCGAATCGAGTTGCAGCGCCTTGCCGCCCCGCTCGTCGCAATCGTCGTGCCGATCGTGTTCGGCGTCGTGCTCTGCGTCGTGACGATGATTTCGTCGCAGAAGAAGGACACCATCGACGTCACCATCGCCCAGATCGAGAACGAGCCAGAGGAGCTCAAGGAAGAGGAGGAAATACCCCCCGACGACATCGAGCCCCCGCCGATGGAGGAGATCGAGATCACCGTCGACACTCCAAACCCGAACCCCGTCTCGGTCGTGGCGCCCATGCCGTCGCCGCCGTCGGCGCAGGTTTCCGTCAAGCCCGCCCCGATGGATTCGGTCGCGATCGTGAAGTCGCCCGTCACCATGAAGTCGATGACCGGCTCGCGCACACCCGGCTCCATCGGTGCGGCGACGAGGGGCGGCGCGGGGTACGGCGACGCCAACACCGAGGCATGCGTCATGAAGGTGCTGTGGTGGCTCAAGGCCCACCAGAACACCGACGGCAGCTGGGGCAAGGGCAATAACACCGTGGCGAACACCGCGCTTGCGATACTTACCTACCTCGCCCACGGCGAATACCCGGGCAGCCCCTCGCCGTACAAGCGCGACTTCGGGCCGACCGTGCAGATGGCGATCGACTACCTCATCAGCCACATCCACACCGGCCGTGACAACGCGCCGCACTTCAGCCCGACGGACGGCAACGAGTACAGCTTCCTCATCGCGACGTACGCGCTGTGCGAGGCGTACGGCATGACGAAGAACCCGAACTGCAAGGACGCCGCGCAAAGGTGCCTCTACCGCATCGTCGAGCACCAGTCGTCCACCGGCGGATGGGACTACAAGCTCAACAAGAACTCGACGCGCGACGACCTCTCCTTCGCCGGGTGGGCCATCCAGGCGCTCAAGGCCGGCAAGATGGCCGGCCTCCACCCCGAAGGCCTCCAGAACGCTATCAACAAGGCGATCACCTGCCTCAAGCGGCGCAGCTACTCGAAGTCCGCCGGCTTCACCTACACGCCGAGGAGCGGCAACAACGGCGGCACCACAGGCCTCGCCGGCGTCGGAACGCTCGCCATGCAGCTTCTCGGGCGCGGCAGCGAGCCCGAGGCGCGCAACGCGCTCGAGGTCATGCGCGACTGGAAGCCGTCGTTTGAACCCGAGCATATGTCGGCCACGAAGCCCGGCAGCTGCCCCCAGTACTACTGCTACTACGCGACGCAGTGCAAGTACCAGGCGGGCATGAAGGCCGGCGCCATCAAGACCGATGAGACGACGTGGCAGCAGTGGAACCTTGCGATGAAGAAGCTCTACCCGTCTTCCATCATCGACCTTCCCGAGAAGGTCAAGGACTACACCGGCAAGGAGCACAAGCAGGGCTACTTCACCAACAAGGACGTGCACACCACCCGTCCCTACATGGACACGTGCCTCGCGGCGCTCCAGCTGATGGTCTACTACCGCTACCTCCCGACGACGTCGGTCAAGGCCGGTGAGGACGACGCCGGGGCCGGAGACAACGCGGCGCAGGCCATCGACAAGTCGAAGGACGTCGCCGTCACGGTCGATATCTGAGTGAACTTTCCCTTCTTTCTCGCCACCAAATACCTCAAGCCGAAGCGCTCGGTCGCCTCGGTCATCACGTGCGTGTCGGTTCTCGGCGTGATGCTCGGCGTCGCCGCCGTCATCATCGTGAGAAGCGTCATGACGGGCTTCGGCGACGAGTGGGAGAAGAAGATCCTGAGCTTCAAGCCGCACATCTCCATTCTGCCGGTGCGCGGCAACGTTGTCGCGAATGAGGATAATGTCGCAGCGGCGGTCCGCGCGCTTCCCGGCGTCACGTGCGTCACGCCGGAGGTCGATACGCGCGTTCTGCTCTCCTACCGCGAACGGGTTCTCGCCCCCGTCCTTCTCGGCGTGGACGCGGGCGACTTCACGGCGGCATACAAGATCGGCGCCCCACGTGCGGGCACCTTCGACCTCGACGGCGACTCCATCGTGCTCGGCGTCCACGCGGCGCGGACGCTCGGCTGCTGGGTGGGCGACGAGGTGACGGTCTACTCCCCGAGGACGCTCGCCTCGCAGGACGAGGTGTTCCTGCCGATAAAGTGGAAGGTCGCGGGGATATTCTCGTGTGGGCAGTACGACTACGACTCGGGCTACGCCGTCGCGTCGCTCGCGAACGTGCGCGACCTTATGGGGCTCGAAAAGGGCGTCTTCGCGATACACGTGAAGACCGACTGCCCGACCGACCCCGCGAAGTTCCGCGCCCTCGTCGACACGGTCCTGGAAGCCGCGCAGTCGCCAAGCACCAAGCACCAGCGAAGCGCAAGCACCAGCGGCGAGGCCGCGCAAGCACCAAAAACCCCTCTCCGTGCTCTCACCTGGCGCGAGGCCGACCGCGAGCTCTTCGCCGCGCTTGCCGTCGAGAAGAACATGACGGCGGTGCTTCTCCTGCTCATATCTCTCGTCGCCCTCTTCTGCGTGATGAACACGCTTCTCGTGCTCACCGTACAGAAGACGCCTGAAATCGGGCTGTTGAAGGCGCTCGGCTTCTCGCGCCGCGAGATAATGGGCGTGTTCATGACGCACGGGCTCGTGCAGTGCACGGCGGGAATAGCCCTTGGGCTTCTCGCGAGTTGGGCGGTTCTCTCGAATCTACAGCGCATCGTCGAGTGGCTTGGCTCGGTGGGCGTCCCCGTCTTCCCCGAGTCGGTCTACGGCCTCGCGGAGATACCGCACCGGGTGATATTCTCCGACATCGTCTGGACCGTCGCGTTCGTCTATGCGTTTGGTCTTCTTGCATCGTTCATCCCCGCTCTCATCGCCTCGACAAAAGACCCCGTCAAGGCATTGGAGTAGTTTGAGCCACAAAGGACAGGAGTGACAGGAGAGTAGTAGTTTGGATAGTGTAAGCCACAAAGGACAGGAGCGACAACACCTCCTGCTTCTCCTGTTCTTTGTGGCTAAAACCAGTGTGGATTGATGGCAACAAAGGTTTAAAGTTGAAATGGTAGTACTGAGTACGCTAGATGTGACGAAGAGATTCAAGATCCCGGGGCAGAAGCCCGTCGAGGTCCTGAAGGGCGTGAGCTTTTCCGTGCGCGAGGGCGAGAAGGTCGCCATCGTCGGGCGCTCCGGCGCCGGCAAGTCGACGCTTCTGAACATCCTCGGCGGGCTTTTGAAGCCGACGTCCGGCACCGTATCGCGCCCGGAGAACTTCGGCTTCGTGTTCCAGGCCTACCACCTTATGCCCGAGCTTACCGTCCTCGAAAACGTGCTGCTCCCGACGATGGCCCGCCGCGCCGCCGCGCTTGCGACGCGCGCCGCGAGCGAGGCGCGCGCACGCGACCTTCTAGGGAAAGTCGGCCTCGGCAAGCGGCTCGACCACCTTCCCGCCGAGCTTTCGGGCGGCGAGCGCCAGCGCGTCGCGCTCGCCCGCGCGCTCGTCACCGACCCCGTGCTCGTCCTTGCCGATGAGCCGACGGGCAACCTCGACGCCATGACGGGCGCTGACATACTGCGCATGCTCTCCGACCTTTCCGGCGACGGCAGGACCTCGCTCGTGATGGTCACCCACTCGCCTGCGGCGGCGGCCGTCTGCGACCGCACGCTCACGCTCGAAGACGGCGTCCTCACAAGGAAGGGGTAGGGCTTTGGCACCGCGCGCTGAGATACTCGTCGCCGAAGACGAACCGTCGGCCCGCAGGGGCTTCCGTGCGCTTTTCGAGGGCGAGGGATACACCGTCAGGACCGCCCGCGACGGCGAGGACGCGATTGCGAAGTTCACGGAACGCCGCCCGGACGCGGTTCTGCTCGACGTGATGATGCCGAAGATGAACGGCATAGCCGCCTGCGTCGAGATAAGGAAGTCCGACCCGCTCGTCCCGATACTCTTCTTCACGGCGATGCCGTCCGACGTCGGCGCGGTGCGCGCGCTCGGTCTCGGCGCGGACGACTACATTGACAAGGCGAAGTCCCCCGAGGAGCTGCTCGCCCGCGTTGCGGCGGCGCTGCGCCGCGCGTCCGCCGCAAGGCCGCGCGCCGATGTCGTCGCACTCGGCGGCGTCACCGTCGACCTCGCGACCATGACGGCCTCGGGCGACGGCGTTTCGGCGGAGCTCACCAAGTCGGAGGCGCTTTTCCTTCGGCTTCTCGCCTCCGAGCGCGGCAGGTGCTTTTCGTTCGACGAGATATTCGCGGCCCTGCGCGGCGAGGGGTACGTGGGCGACGACAACGCCGTCCGCTGCACGGCCAAGCGGCTCAAGGCGAAGCTTGGCCGCGCCGGAGAGCTCATAGCCAACGCCAGGGGAGTCGGCTACAGGCTCGTCAGGTAGGCTACGGCAGGCTGATGAACTTCTTCTCCGGCCTTTCGCCGGGCAGCTTCGAGCCGTTCTCGGCCTTCAGGCGCTTTATCAGCGCGGTGACGGCCGTCGTCCACTTCGCGGCGTGCGGAGGGTTGTAGCGCTTCCCGAACGCGGTGAGGTCGCCGGTGTAGTGCTTGCGGATCGTCCCCGCCGCCCAGTACCCCTGGACGTAGAACGACTTCACGCCGTCGCGGTAGCGGTGCGCCCTGTGCCCCGAATCCATCGGCCCGCCGACGCCGAACTCGAGCCCTGGGCGACCGTTCTCGTGGCGGCGTATCGCCGCGAGGAGCCACGTCGCCTCATCGCTCAGGTCGTAGTTGACGGCGATCTGGCGTATCATCTTCCACTCCGAGGCGGGGACAAGCGGCTTTTTCGCCGCCGCTGCGGGCTTTGCGGGCGCTTCCGCGCCGAGCGCCGCAGTCGCCGCGAAAATCGCGAAGACAGCATGCAGGAAGAATTTCACGTCCCTAATTATACCAAAAAGTGGTATAATAGTTGGAGCATGAAAAGGACCGATGGCCGTTTTTCGCCTTTTGGGGGCGTTGTGGGGGGCGCGTGCGCTGCAGCCGTGCTCGCAGTCGCGACGCTGTCGTCGTCGGCCTTCGCCGCAGAACCCGTCGCCTGGGAGAACCTCGACGCCGACCATTACCTCGCGGGGCGCATGGCGTCGTCGGGCTATCTGCGCGGCAAGGTCGTGTGCATCGACTACCGCGACTACGGCGACAAGGCCGGCGTGGACGCGATGCGCCGGCTTGAGGAAGTCTGGCAGACGTTCAAGATGAAGCCGTTCGTCCTCGTCGGCAGCCATCGCGGCGCGGCGGATGCTGGCAAGATCAAGCGCATCGCCGACGGGCTGAAGCTCACATTCCCGATCTACCGAGAGGCCGACATAGTGCGCACGGAGGAGCAGAAGGCCACCGACCCCGAGCACTTTGGCTTCATGTACGTCGTCGGCGGCACGGGGCGGATACTCTACTGCGGCACGGACGACCGCCGCGCGTCGGGCGTCATCGCGAGCGCGCTCATCGCGATGCGCAGCCCGACTACGCCGAAACAGTGGCGGCACTACATCGACTACGACATCGATGTCCTGCCGGGAAAGGCGCTTCTCGAAATAGAGGATTTCCGCAAGGCGTTCCCCGTCGAGGCGGCCGACTACGACGAGGCATGGGAGAGGCTGAACGCCGACAAGGACGTAAGGCGCGTCGCGAAGCTCGAGCGCATTGCCATGCAGGCCAAGGACTACGACTTCAAGGACGCAAACGCGAAGAGGCTCGACGTCGGGAAGGTCGAGAGGGCGATAGAGCTTTCCGCCGACCTCAAGAAGAGCGCAAACCCGCTTGTCGCCCAGGAGGCGAAGAACTGCATTGCTGACCTCACCTGGACTGCGGCCATGCTGAAGCCCGCCGGCGGGGGCAATGCGAAACAGGGAGGAAAACGATGACCAAGAAGGCGATGGTTGCCATGGCCTGCGCGCTCTCCGCGATTTTTGCAAGCGGCGCGGCGAAGTGGAAGAACCTGGACGACGGCTCGCACCTCGCGGGCGCGAAGCTGACCGAGGCAGACCTGCTCGGCAAGGCCGTGCTCGTCTACTACTGGGACGCCGCCGAAGAGGGCAGCGTCAAGTACCTGCCAGAAGTGGAGAAGGTGTGGAACTCCTTCAAGACGAAGAAGTTCGTCGTCGTCGGCAGCTACACCGGGGCGAAGGACGCCGCAAAGGTAAAGGCGGCCGTCGCGAAGAACAAGGTAACGTTCCCCGTCTACTGCAATTTCTCGCTGGACCCCGACCCGAAGGCGGGGCACCAGAAGCCGCCGTTCTTCAACGTGGTCAACCACCGCGGCGTCAGCGTCTACGGCGGCGCGGGCATTAAGGACGGAACCGCGAAGGTCGTTGACGCGATAAGCGCGATAGGCATGCCCGCGTCGCTGTGCGGCGACGTCACCTTCAAGAAGTTCAAGTCGCTCGAAAAGCAGCTCACGCTCGGCAGGAACGTCGCGCCCGTCCTAAAGAGGCTTGAAAAGGAGTCGAAGTCGAAGGATACCGGCGTCGCGGCCGAGGCGCAGGACATAATCTCTGCCATCGAGAGCGCGAAGAGCGACGTGAAGAGCGACATCGAGACTTACCGCGAGGCCGATCCCGCCGAGGCGATAAGGCTGATCGGCCTGTACCTGAAGACATGGCCGAAGGACGATGCCGCCAAGGAGTTCAAGGATTCCATAGCCGACCTCAAGAAGGCCGCCGCCGATAAGGCCAAGGCCGCGAAGGAGAAGGCGAAGGACAAGTCGAAAGAGAAGGCGAAAGAGAAGCAGGCATGAAGACGGACTTCCGCAACATAACCGAGATACTTGAGCGCAACGCGGCGGAGTGGCCGAACGATGTCGCGCTCGTCGAGATAAACCCGCAGGAGCTTGAGGCCCGCCACACCACTTGGCGCGAATACTCGCTCATCGAGAGCTCGCCCATCGAGGCGTTCAGGAGCGAGATGACGTGGCGCGAGTTCGACGAGAAGGCGAACCGCTTCGCGAACCTCCTTTTGAGCCGTGGGTACAAGCGCGGCGAGAAGGTCGCGATACTCCTGATGAACTGCCTTGAGTGGCTACCCGTCTACTTCGGCATCCTCAAGGCCGGCTGCATGGCCGTGCCGCTCAACTTTCGCTACACGGCCGACGAGATAAAGTACTGCCTTTCGCTCTCCGACGCGGCGGCGCTCGTCTTTGGCCCCGAGTTCACGGGGCGCGTCGAGCAGATAATCGACCGCGTCCCCGCCGTGCGCGACCGCTTCTATGTCGGCGACGACTGCCCGACGTTTGCGATGTCCTACCGCGCATTGCTCGGCTACTGCTCGTCGAAGTCCCCGACGATCCCGATGGAGTCCGAGGACGAGGCGGCGATCTACTTCTCTTCCGGCACGACCGGCTTCCCCAAGGCGATCGTCCTCCAGCACAGGTGCCTGCTGCACTCGTGCCGCGTCGAGCAGGCGCACCACGGCCAGACGAAGGACGACTGCTTCCTCTGCATCCCGCCGCTCTACCACACCGGCGCGAAGATGCACTGGTTCGGCAGCTTCCTCGTCGGTGGTAGGGCGGTTCTCCTGAAGGGCGTGAAGCCCGAGTGGATCATCCGTGCAGCGAGCGAGGAGAAGTGCACAATCGTGTGGCTTCTCGTCCCGTGGGCGCAGGACATCCTCGACGCGATAGAGCGCGGCGACGTCAAGCTCGAGGACTACCGGCTCTCGCAGTGGCGGCTCATGCACATCGGCGCGCAGCCCGTGCCGCCCGCCCTCATCAAGAGGTGGAAGACGGTCTTCCCGCACCACGACTACGACACGAACTACGGGCTTTCCGAGTCGACCGGCCCCGGTGCCGTCCATCTCGGCGTCGAGAACATCGACCACGTCGGCGCGATCGGCGTCGCCGGCTTCGGCTGGGAGACGAAGATCGTCGGGCCCGACGGCGTCACGCCCGTGAAGCCCGGCGAGGTCGGCGAACTCGCCCTCAAGGGCCCGGGCGTCATGAAGGAGTACTACCACAACCCCGAGGCGACGGCCGAGATAATGAAGGAGCCGGGCTGGCTCCTAACCGGCGACATGGCCGAGGAGCGCGACGGCTTCATCTACCTCGTGGATCGCGCGAAGGACGTCATCATCACAGGCGGCGAGAACCTGTACCCCGTGCAGATCGAGGACTTCATCCGCGCGAATTCAAAGATCAAGGACGTCGCGGTCATCGGGCTCCCCGACGCGCGTCTTGGCGAAATCGCCGCAGCGATCGTATCCGTCAAGGAGGGGATGACGCTCACCGAGCAGGAGTTCAACGACTTCTGCCTCGACCTGCCGCGCTACAAGCGCCCGCGCAAGGTCATTTTCGCGGAAGTCCCGCGCAACCCGACAGGCAAGATCGAAAAGCCGAAGCTCCGCAAGATGTACGGAGCCGCCGGGCTCGTCGCCCAGCAGAACGGCATCACGGCCTGAAGGCCGCACCAAAGCGAGGCAACCTACATGGACCTACCGTCATACCGAATCGGAAAGACAGTGTTCGGCTCGTCTGCGTCCATCGCGGCGGCCTACGAGCGCTTCCGCGTCCAGCCGATAGACGAGACGCGGCTCGCCCCCGATCGCTCGTCGCCTTTCCCCGCGAAGCGCCTGACGCTTCTCGGCGACGCGCCCGTCGCGGGCATCGGCACTTTCAAGGGCAGCGAAAAGCAGACGCTCACCTTCGCGCCGCCCAATAAGCCCGGCTGGTGGATTCGCCGCATGGACCTCCCCGAGCAACTAGACACGGCGGTAGACGTCGCGAACCTCTGGACGAGCGCGCAGAACCTGGTGCTGCGCTCTGGTTCCGAGCACAACTACCTCCGCATGGTCGAGCACATCATCGCGCTCAAGGTCGGGCTTGGCGTGGACGACGTGCTTCTCAAGGTCAACTCTGGCGACCCGCCGCTCTTCGAGCAGTCGTCGCTTCCCCTCATCAAGGCGATGGAGCACGCGAAGATCGTCGAGACGGGCGAGGACGCGACTTATGTCACGGTGAAGGAACCGGTCGCCTTCGGCGGCGGTCGCGGCGACTTCCTTCTCTTCCTCCCCGCCGAGAACGGCGAGAGGAATCTCCGCATCGACTGCGGAATATCGTGGAACACGGTCATCGGCAACCAGAGAATTCTATTCGACATCACGCCCGAGACGTTCCGCTACGCGGCTCTTGCCAGGACGAACGCGACACGTCGCCAGTACATCCTCGCGAAGACGGTCGGAAAGCTTTTCGCTGCGACGCGCAATTGGGGCTACAACGATAGGAACATCCTGATCCACGGCAGGCGCAAGTTCTACACCGAGCCGCGCTTCCCCGTCGGCGACAAGTTCCTCGAACCCGTCTGGCACCGCGCGACGCTCGACCTCATGGCGGCCATCGCGCTTATCGGCGGCTCGTCCCGCTTCGTCGGGACGGTAGTCTCCTACCGCGCGGGGCATACGCTCGACTGCGACGCGATACGCGCGCTCAGGCGCAACGACCTGCTAGCAGTCGCCTGATCGGCTACACTTTCTCCCAGCGGTTGCCGTTCCTGTCCGAACGGAGCGCCGCCTCGACGAAACGCATCGTCCTCACCCCCTCGCGGGCGCCCGGGAAGTCGTGTGCCTTCCTGTCGCGCACAGCCGCGCAGAACTCGCGGTAGATGTTCGCGAACCCCTCGATGAACCCCTCGTGGTGGCCCGCCGGTATGCGCGAGAGGCTCTTGCTCGCCGCGGAAAGCTCGCCGATGTACGGCGCGTTTCTCTTGTAGATGCGTTCGGGCGCGAAGGGGTACTTCACCGACAGGTAGTTGTTCTCCTCCTGGTTCCAGTAGAGCGACGCCTTGTCGCCGTAGACGCGGAGCCTGACGCCATTCTCCTCGCCTGTTGCAATCTTCGAGACGGTGAACACCGCCTTTGGCCGCGCGCCAGAGCGAGTGAGCAAAGCGGAACGAACGCCGGCGGGCGCACCCAGCCGCAGGAGCATCGATGCGTCGTCGTCGAGGCGGTTCCCGGGCGCGAAGGACGAGAGGTCCGCGAGGACTTCCTTGATTTCGAGCCCCGTCACGTGCTCAATCAAATGGAAGCCGTGCACGCCGATGTCCGCGACGACGCAGCTCGGCCCCGCCATCTTCGGGTCCATCTTCCAGGCGTTGCGCTTGTCGAGCGGCTTCGAGAAGTCGATTTTCCTAAACGAGCCCTGGCTGTACTCGAGGACGACCTTGTCGATCTTCCCGAGCTCGCCTCTCCTGACCAGGTCGCGCGCGAGCTTTACCATCGGGAAGCCCGAGTAGGTGAAGGGAATGCCGAGTATGCGGCGCCTGCGCCGCGCGAGGCGCTCAAGCTCCGTCGCCTCGTCGAGCGTGAGCGAGAGGGGCTTCTCGCAGAGGACGTCCATCCCCGCCTCGAGCGCGGCCTTGGTGATTTCGCAATGCGAGCCGTTCGGCGTGCATACGGCGAGGAAGTCGATCTTCCCCTTGCATCGCCCGATCAGGGCGCGCCAGTCGTCGGTGTGCGAATAGCACCCGTCTACGAGGTCAGCGAGGTCATCCATCCTTATGGCCATGCGGTGGATGGGTCCGATGAACGATCCCCTGCCGCCGCCGACCATTGCGTACTTGAGCCGTCTGTTTCCGTTCATGCGGCGATTATACCATTTTTCCCCACATGGCGTCGCCGAAATATGGTAAAATACCCGAAAACCGTTTTATACCAATCAGGGAGATACACTGCATAATGAAGACGAGCACGAAGAACGAGTACAAGTGCCAAGTCGAACTCAAGGTCGAGTTGAACGCCGAGGAAATGAAGGGAATCGTAAAGGACGTCGAAAAGACGTTCGTCCGCGAAGCGCGGCTTCCGGGCTTCCGTCCCGGCAAGGTCCCGATCGAGATAATCCGCAGACAGTTTGCCGACGGCCTCAAGCAGGAGACCGAGCACAGCATGATCCGCAGCCGCTACGCTGACGCCGTGAAGGCCGAGAAGCTCGACGAGATCACGCTTGCCGACGTAAAGGACGTTTCGTTCAACGCCGACGGTGGCACGTTCACCGCCGTTGTCGAGGTCAAGCCGAAGTTCAAGGTCCCGGCCTACAAGGGCCTCAAGATCGCCGACGGGGACACTGCCGTTTCCGACGAGGCCGTGAGGGAGCAGCTTGAGCGCCTGCGCACCGCCTACGCGAAGTACGAGGACGCCAAGGAAGGCGAGGCCGTCGCCGCCGGCGATTTCGTGCAGATTGACTATTCCGGCACCGTGGACGGCAAGCCGATCCTCGAGATCGCGCCCGACGCCAAGGTCGTCGCGTCCGGCACGGGCTTCTGGACGCAGGTCGAGGAAGGGCGCTTCCTGCCCGAGATACTCGACGCCGTGAAGGGGATGAAGGTCGGCGATACGAAGGACGACGTAAAGGCGAAGTTCGCCAAGGAAGCCGCGCCCGAGGGGCTCGGCGGCAAGAAGGCCGTCTACACGGTGACGCTCAAGGCGTTCCGCCGCCGCGTCCTTCCCACCGACGCCGAGTTCGCCGAGAAGGCCAAGGCCGAGTCGGTCGAGAAGCTTGCGGCCACGATACGCGAGTCGCTCGAAAAGCAGGCCGTCGAGGCCGAGGCTGTGCGCCGCGAGAACGAGGCCGTCGAGCTCCTCCTCAAGAAGGCCGACTTCGACGTTCCGCCGAGCCAGGTCCGCCACGCGATGGACGGCTACCTCCAGGAGCTCGCGCAGCGCGCCCAGTACTCCGGGCTCGACGCGTCCTACTTCGAGAAGAACCGCGACAAGATACTGAAGGACGCGGAGGCCGCCGCCACGAGGCAGGTCCGTCTCTGGTACATCCTCGATGCCATCGCCAAGGCCGAGAACATCGAGGCCAAGGACGAGGAGAAGGGCAAGAAGGTCATCGACTTCGTCCTCGCGAACGTGAAGAAGTAACCGTAACAAGCACCAGCGCCGCAGGCGCGCAAGCACCAGGCACTAGCGAAGCGCAAGCACCATGCACACTAAATCCTACATGATACCATACGTCGTCGAGCAGACGGGCAAGGGCGAGCGGACGTACGACATCTACTCGCGCCTTCTCCTCGACAGGATCGTGTTCATATCGGGCGAGGTCAACGACGAGATGGCTAACGCCGTCTGCGCCCAGCTTCTCTTCCTGCAGTCGCAGGACCCGAAGAAGGACATCAACGTCTACATCAACTCGCCGGGTGGCAGCGTCACGGCGGGACTCGCGATCTACGACACGATGCAGTTCGTGAAGTGCCCCGTCGCGACGTACTGCATAGGCCAGGCCGCGTCGATGGGCGCCGTGCTGCTGACAGCGGGCGCGAAGGGCAAGCGCCACGCGCTGCCGAACTCGCGCATCATGATCCACCAGCCGTGGGGCGGTGCCGAGGGCAAGGCGTCGGACATCGAGATAACGGCTAAGGAGATACTGCGCCTTAAGGAGATACTGAACGGCATCCTCGCGAAGCACTCTGGCAAGAAGATTGCCGACGTCGCGAAGGACACGGACCGCGACCACTTCATGTCGGCTGCCGAGGCCGTGGAGTGGGGCCTTGTCGACAAGGTTGTGGAATGAAAGAGCTGACCTGTTCGTTCTGCGGTAGGAGTTCCAGGGAAGTCGGGATGGTCCCCGGCCCCGACGCGAACATCTGCGTGGACTGCGTTCGTCACGCCAGCGATATGGTGACGCGCCACGAGAAGGGCGCGAAGGACATCCCGCCGCTCCCAGCCACGCCGACCCCCAAGGAGATAAAGGCGTTCCTCGACCAGTACGTCATCGGCCACGACGAGGTGAAGAAGGTTCTCGCCGTCGCCGTCCACAACCACTACCGCCGCCTCGAGGCCGCCGAGAAGGCAGTTGACTCTACGCACCAGCGAAGCGCAGGCACCAGCGAAGCGCAAGCGCCAAGCACCTCTTTCCCCGATGTCGAAATCGAGAAGTCCAACATCCTTCTCATCGGGCCGACGGGAACGGGCAAGACGCTTCTCGCGCGGACGCTCGCAAAGATGCTCGGCGTCCCGTTCGCGATCGGCGACGCGACGGTGCTCACGCAGGCGGGCTACGTCGGCGAGGACGTCGAGAACCTCGTCCGCTACCTTCTCCAGAACGCCGACGGCAACGTCGAGCTCGCGAAGCGCGGCATAATCTACGTCGACGAGATAGACAAGATCGCGTCGAAGACCGACAACGTGTCGATCACGCGCGACGTCTCGGGCGAGGGCGTGCAGCAGGCGCTGCTCAAGATTCTCGAAGGCACCGTCTGCCGCATCCCGCCGAAGGGCGGCAGGAAGCACCCCGACCAGGAGTACATCGAGGTCGATACCTCGAACATCCTCTTCATCTGCGGCGGCGCGTTCGTCGGGCTCGACAAGATAGTCGGCGAGCGCACTGGCAGGCGTGCCATTGGTTTTGGCGCGACGGAGCAGAAGACGGGGAACGGGGAACGGGGAACGGGTAGCAGTGATGTTCGCCCCGAGGACCTCGTCAAGTTCGGGCTCATCCCCGAGTTCACGGGGCGCCTTCCCGTAATAACGACGATGAAGGAGCTTTCCGAAGACGACCTCGTCCGCGTACTGACGGAGCCGAAGAACTCGCTCGTGAAGCAGTACCAGAAGCTCCTTTCGATGGACGGCGTGTCGCTTTCGTTCGAGCCCGACGCCCTCAAGGCCCTCGCGAAGACCGCGCTTGAGCGCAAGACGGGTGCGCGCGGCCTTCGCGCCGAGATGGAGCGCCTCATGACAGACGTCATGTACGAGGCTCCCGGCAACGCGAAGATGAAGAAAGTCGTTGTGACGAAGAAGATGGTAGAGGAGAGAAGCTAGCCACCAGGCACCAGCGAAGCGCAAGCACCAATCACCATGTTACTTGAGATACTAAAGGCGAAGCTGCACAGGATACGCGTAACCGAGGCGTGCCTCGACTACGAGGGCTCGCTCACGCTCGACCCGGACGACATGGAAGCTGTCGGGCTCGTCCCCTACGAGAAGATTCTCGTCGCAGATGTCGAGAACGGCAACCGCTTCGAGACCTACGCCATAGCCGGTAGGCGCGGTAGCCACGTGTGCTGCCTCAACGGTGCGGCGGCGCACATGGGCAAGGTTGGCGACCGGCTGATCGTAATGGCCTTCGCCCGGATGACGCCCGAGGAAGTCAGGGGCTGGACGCCCCTCGTCAGGCATTTCGGGGAATCTGAAAGTCGTTGAAAAGGTGAAAGTCATGAAGAAGTCGTGGTTGTTCATTGCTGGCGTGCTCCTTGCGACTTGTGCGTTCGCGGGCGAGCCGCTTCCTGCCGATGCGGCCGACTGGCCGGCCAAGCTCGGCATGACGCCGAAGATGCTGTTCCTCGTCCTGCAGATCGGCATAATAATCTTCGCCGCGAAGATAGGCGGGTCGATGGCGGGGGCGCTGAGGCTGCCGAGCGTACTCGGCGAGCTCGGCGCGGGCATCCTGATCGGCCCGTGGGCGCTTGGCGGCATCCCGATCCCCGGCTTTGAGGGCATGTTCCGCCACGGCATATTCTACGGCCACGCCCTGCGCGCCCAGGCCGCCGCAGGCGGCAACCCGTTCGCGGCAACGCCCGAGCTCTACGGCATCTGCACCATCGCGTCGGTCGTCCTGCTGTTCCTCTCGGGCATCGAGACGAATCTCAAGATGTTCCTCAAGTACGCGTTCGCGGGCTCGCTCGTGGGCGTCGGCGGCGTCGTGTTCTCGTTCCTTCTCGGCGACCTCTGCGCCGTCTATGCGACGACGTTCCTTCCCGACCTTCTCGGCGGCATACACTGCCTCGCGGAGCTCGGCGAGCTCGTGAAGGAGGGGAACATCGTCCAGGCGGCGCTTTCGCCCGCCGCGATGTTCATGGGCATCATGTCCACCGCGACCTCGGTCGGCATCACGGCGCGAATCCTCTCCGAGAAGAAGAAGATGGACTCCGAGGAGGGCGTCACGATCATGGCGGGCGCGGTGATCGACGACGTGCTCGGGATCATCGTCCTCGCGATCGGCATGGGCATCATCGGCTCGCAGCGGGCGGCCGCCGCCGCAGGCGCCGCCGCGCAGGGCATCGACTGGGGTTCGATCGGCGCGACGGCTGTCAAGGCGTTCGGCGTGTGGCTCGTCGGCACCATCGTAGGCGTGGTGTTTGCGAAGAAGATCTCCTGGCTTCTGAAGCTCTTCAGGGCGCACGCCGCCATCGCGACGCTCGCGTTCGGCCTCGCGCTCGTCATCGCTGGCATGTTCGAGGCGCTCGGCCTTACGCTCATCATCGGCGCATACGTCATGGGCCTCGCGCTCTCGCGCACCGACATCAAGCACCTCGTTCAGGAGAATCTCGCCAACCTCTACATGTTCCTCGTGCCGATATTCTTCTGCGTGATGGGCATGATGGTGGACGTGACGGCGCTCTGCTCGAAGCCCGTCCTTGTCTTCGGCGGCATCTACACCGCGCTCGCCGTCCTCGCGAAGATCGTGGGCTGCGCGATCCCGTCCCTCTTCTGCGGCTTCAACGTCCTCGGCTCCCTGCGGGTCGGCGCGGGCATGATCCCGCGCGGCGAAGTCGCCCTCATCATCGCGGGCATCGGCCTTTCCAACGGCTACCTCACCCAGGAGGTGTTCGGCATCGGCATCCTCATGACGCTCGTCACCACGGTCGTCGCGCCGCCTGCGCTCGTCGGGCTGTTCCACCCGAAGGCGAAGGGCGTGCGCCACCCGAAGGCCGACGCCGACGGCGGCCGCGAAGTCGTCTTTGAGCTCGAGACGCGCGACGTCGCGGAGCTCGTCGTCCACCGGCTCGTCGAGGAGTTCCGCAAGGAAGGCTTCTTCGTCACGCTCCTTTCGCAGACCGACCATATCTGGGAGATCGCGATGGACGATATCGACATGTCTGTCCGGCGCGTCGGCAAGAAGATCCGCTTCACCTGCACGAAGGCCGAGGAGACGATGGTCATGACGGCGTGGATGGAAGTCGCCTCGCAGATGAACGACCTCGCCCGCGCGATAGCGAAGCCCATCCGCAAGGAGGACCTCGGCCGCATGATCGCGAAGAGCGAGCCCGTCAAGCGCGGGCACGAGGGCGTCGGCCGCTACTTGCAGGGCTTCGTCATGCTGCCCAGGTTCCGCGCGGGCTCGAAGGTCGAGGCGGTCGAGAAGATGGTCGCGGAGATAGCTGCGGCCTGCCCGAACCACGTCAAGGACGCGAAGGAGGCGGTCGAGGCCGTCCTGAAGCGCGAAGCGTCCATGCCGACGGGGCTCGACCACGGCATTGCCGTTCCGCACGGGCGCTGCCCTAGCGTCCACGGCATCGCGGGGGCGGTCGCCATCATCGACAACGACGGGACTGCCAACGGCTGCATCCCCGACTACGAGACGATTGACAACTCGCCGTTGAAGATCATCGTCCTTACACTTGCCAACGACGAGGCGCAGACGCCGTACCTCAAGCTGATGAGCTACATCTCCCGCGCCCTTCGCGCGGACAACGGCTACGAGCGGCTCGCCGCGTGCAGGACGCCCGACGAGATGCGCCGCTTCTTCAGAAACGTGAAGTGAGCCGGGGCGACACAATTGCCGCCGTCGCGACGGCGCCCGGTCGCGGGGGCGTCGCGATAGTCCGCGTCAGCGGCCCCGGGGCGTTTCAAGTCGCCGAGCGGCTTGCTGGCCGTGCGCCTCGAGCCGGACGAATCTCGTTCGACCGCTACCGTTTCGACGGGCGCCTTGTAGACGACGGCATCACGCTTGCCTTCGAGGGGCCCCGATCCTACACCGGCGAGGATGTCGTGGAGTTTCAGTGCCACGGCGGCTCGGTCGCGCCGCGCCGCGTCCTCGAAGCCTGCCTCGCCGCCGGCGCCCGCCTCGCGCGGCGCGGCGAATTCACCGAGCGGGCGTTCCTCAACGGCAGGCTCTCCTACGAAGAGGCCGAATCGGTCCTCGACCTCGTCGACGCCAGAACCGACCGCGCGGCGGACGCCGCGCTCAGGGGCGTGTCGGGCGAGCGGCGCAGGGCGACAGCGGAAATCTACCGCGCGCTCGTCGATCTCTCCTCGACCGTCGAACACGCGCTCGACGTGAGCGAAGAGGAACTGCCGGAAGGCTTCTGCGCCGGCATCGCCTCGTCTGTCGCCGCGATTTCAGCCCGCCTCGACGACGCGATTCGCCGCGCAAGGGAAGGGAAGATACTGCGCGACGGCGCGCTCGTCGTGCTTGCGGGGCCGCCGAACGCAGGCAAGAGCTCGCTTCTCAACGCGCTTCTCGGCGAGAGCCGCGCAATAGTCTCGGCGACGCCGGGAACGACGCGCGACTCCATAGAGGAGTGGCTCGACGTCGACGGCTGGCCGGTGAGACTCGTCGATACGGCGGGGCTTCGCGAGACGGCAGACGCCGTCGAGGCCGAGGGCGTGGCGCGTACGCGCGGGCTCATTGAAAAGGCCGACATCGTGGTGAACCTGACCCCCGCAGACGGGACAGGCGGGACGGGCGGGACAGGCGGGACAGGCGTCGTCATAGAGGTCCTTTCCAAATGCGATCTCAATCCTTCCCCGTTCCCCGCTCCCCATTCCCCATTCCCCGTAAGCGCCAAGACCGGCGAGGGGCTTGAAGCGCTCCGCGGCGCAATAGCCGCCGCGCTCGAACGCAAGGCGTCCTCGCCGGACGCCATCGCTCCGGGCCGCGACGCGGCGGCCATGATCGAGGCCCGAACTCTCCTTGTGCCAAGCGAAAGGTCTTCAACTTTCAACCCTCAATCCGACCTCGTCCTTCTCGCCAACGGCGTCCGCGCGGCGGCCGAAAAGCTTGGCGAGGCCATCGGCGCGACATACTCCGCCGACATGCTCGACGCGCTCTTCTCCCGGTTCTGCGTGGGGAAGTGATTTGGCGTTTGCCACAACACGAGATAAATGCTATAATCTCAGCAAACTTGAGGAAGGTCAATTTCTAACATGGCGACATTTCAGTACATTGCGAAGGATGCGTCGGGCAACGAGACGCGCGGGCAGGTCGAGGCCGGCGATCGCAATTCCGCCATCGCGGCGGTACGTGCGCAGGGGCTTTTCCCGACTGCGCTTGGCGAGGTAAAGCGTGCGTCGGCTCCGCCGCCCGCAGCCGAGAAGAAGCCCGCGCCCAGGAAAGGCGGCTCGTCCGCTTCGGCGAAGAAGGGCGGCCTCAACATAGATCTCAACATCAAGCTGCCGAGCTGGATGCGCGGCAAGATCAAGACGAAGGTCCTCACGCAGTTCACGCGCCAGCTCGCGACGCTCGTGAACGCGGGGCTTCCGCTCATGCGCGGCATCGAGGTCTTGAAGCGCCAGATGAAGGACGCGCAGATGAAGGAGGCCCTAGAGGGCATCGGCGAGAACATCGCGGCGGGCGGCACGTTCTCCGAGTCGCTGACCGCGTACCCGAAGATATTCGACAACCTCTACGTCAACATGGTGAAGGCGGGCGAGGCGGGCGGCGTGCTCGAAGTCGTCCTCGGCCGTCTCGCCGAGTTCGCCGAGAAGAGCGAGAGGATCAAGAACAAGGTCAAGGGCGCGATGATCTACCCCGTCGTCGTCCTCTTCGCGGCGGTCGGCATCACGGCGTTCCTGCTCCTGACCGTCATCCCGAAGTTCAAGCAGGTGTTCAACGACATGCTCGGCGGCGCGGAGCTGCCCGGGATCACGCAGTTCGTCATCGACGCGTCGGAGTGGGTGCAGCACAACTACATCACTATCGGCGTCGCCATCGTCGTCTTCGTGATCATCAAGAAGGTCGTCGGCAAGACCGACAAGGGCGCGACGGCGTTCGACTGGATGTCGCTCAGGGCCCCGGTCACGGGCACGCTCGTCCAGCGCACCGCCGTGTCGCGCGTGACGCGCACCCTCGGCACGCTCCTTTCGTCCGGTGTCCCGATCCTCCAGTCGCTGATGATCGTCCGCGACACGACCGGCAACCGCATCGTCTCCAACGCGCTGCAAAGCGTCCACGACGCCGTGAAGGAGGGCGAGGGCATGACCGCGCCCCTCTCGCAGTGCTGGGTGTTCCCGCCGATGGTCGTCTCGATGGTCGAGGTCGGCGAGGAGACCGGCGCCCTTGCCGAGATGCTTACGCGAATCGCCAACACCTACGACGACGAGGTCGACAACGCCGTCGCCGGCATGACGGCCGCGATAGAGCCCGCGCTCATCATCGTCCTCGCAGTCGTCGTCGGCACGATCGTCGTCGCCATGTTCCTGCCGATGATCAAGATAATCCAGTCCGTGTCCGGGGGAGGCGTCTGATGAAGCGCGGTTTTACGTTGATAGAGCTCATGATCGTCGTCGCCGTCCTCGCGGCCCTGATGGCGATCGTGTTCCGCCTCATCGGCATGACCGGCGAACACGAGAAGCGTGCGCAGACGATAAAGCGCATCCAGGCCGTCGAGAACTGCCTTTCGGGGTATTACGCGGCCTTCGGCTGCTATCCGCCGGTTAGGGTGCACGGCTCGCGTAGCATCAAGGCAAAGGTGGACGAATGGGGGGTCCAGGAAGAGGGCGAGACGGTAAGCGGGCTCAACTGGGGTAGCGTAAACGCGGCCTGCCGCTCCCAGCCAGTCGGCGTGATGTACCCCTTCGCCGACAGCGAGGGCTCCATCGCGTACTACCGGGCGGTGGCCGAGGAACTTGCCCGCCGCGCGACGTCGTCCGAGGCGGACGAACCCGAGTTCGGCGAGTTCAGGAAGAACGTCGCGGTGCTTTCGCGCGGCTTCGACATCCTCGAGGACCCGTCCGGCCAGATACCCGACCCGGACGCGGTGGATTGGCGCCGCACGCAGCTGTTCCAGTTTGGGCTTCTTAGCTTCCTTTTGCCGCGCTACCACTTCATGACGCAGGGCGATCCGTCGCTGTACAACGGGCGCTACAGGCAGTGGAACGCCAACAACGAGCAACAGAAGCAGTGCCATGGCGACGGCCGGTCCACGTACACCTGGACGGACATAAGGAACGACATGCGCAACAAGAAGTCGGCGTACGTTTCGATGATCCCGTCTCAGGCGGCTTGCGCGCGCTGGATGCCGAACCTCGAGGGCGTCGTGGACAACGGCAAGACCTTCTTCGGCATAAACACGCACCGCTATCTCAGCGGCAGCCCCGTGAACATCGAGAACCCGTACCCGCCGATCTTCTCGGGGAACGGCCGACAGTATGTCCTCGACTCGATGACGGTCGTCGACGGCTGGGGCCACGACCTCTACTACTACTCGCCGGCCCCGTACCAGACGTACCGCCTGTGGAGCGCTGGGCCGAACGGCAAGACCTTCCCGTCGTGGGTCGAGCTTTCGTCGCTTGGCGCGGGCGATCGCAAGACCGCCGCCGAATGGATCGCGGATGACATAGTCAGCCTTAGGAACTGAGGAGAAACGCATGAAAAGGGGATTCACGCTCATTGAGATGCTCGTGTCGATAGGGATAATCGCCATCCTGATCGCCGCCGCCGTGGTGTCGTTCGGCGGCACTACGAGGAAGGCCGAGATGGCCAAGGGCCGCGAGCTCGTCTCGAACGTCTCGACCGCCCTTGCGTCGATATACCAGAAGAGCGGAAGGTGGCCATCCGGCCTTGTCAAGGCGAACGGCTCCGACGACAACCGCCTCGGCGAGAAGCCCGCCATCGTCCTTGCGCAGAAGAACGCGATTTCGCTGTCCTACAGCAGCAAGAGCGGCCAGCTGCTCGGCGAGGACCGCTTCGGCATCGTCGACCCGTGGGCGCAGAAGGTGCTCAAGGGCAGCAGCAAGGCGAAGCTCAGCACCAAGGTCCCGTCCGGCGGGACGGTCAAGGACCACATTATCCGCTTCGCGATCGACATCGACGGGACGGGCGTGACGTCCGCAGACGTCTGCGGGCAGAAGATCAAGGTGCGGGCGCCCGCCATAGTCTGGTCCACGGGGCCCGACGGCAAGTTCGGCAGGCTCGACGAGATGGGCCGCAGCGACGACATATTCAGCTTCACGGCGGGGCAGATAGTGAAATGAAGAGGAAGGCGTTTACACTTGTAGAGCTCATGGTGGTGGTCGCGGTCCTCGCGGTCCTGCTCACGCTTGTCGCGACGGCCGCAACCGGCGCGATCAGGGCGTCGCGCGAGAAGCGCTACAACGCGATGGCGATTCTCCTCCGCGAGGGCGTCAACACGTACTACGCCCGCAACGGCAAGTGGCCGGGCGACCTCGAGTCGAGGGCGAGGTCCGGCAAGGACCACACGTTCACCGGGTCGGGGGCCGACAAGATATTCCGCGAGGTGGTCAAGGGGTCCGTCGGCAAGAAGAACCCCTACCTCGACGCGCACGGCCTTTTCGTCGCGCCGAGCGGCATCTCCGAGGGCAGGGGCAGCGGCGTGCCGTTCTCGGACGCCCGCAAGAAGAACCCGCCGCCGCACATCCGCCACCTGAACATCGACGAGATGGCCTTCGGGTACCAGGATACGTCAAGCGGACGCTTCAGGAGGTACAAGGTGGTGTACCACTCGGCGTCCGACTCCGTGGAGGTCAAGTGATGTCGAGACGCGCTTTCACGCTGATAGAGCTCATGATAGTCGTCGCCATAATGGGGGCGATGGCGGTCATGTCGGTGGGCGGCTACCGTGCGCTCGTCAAGGGCATGAAGAACCGCGCCGCCCTAACTGCGGTCCAGACGCTGTTCGACGCCGCGCGCCAGCGGGCCGAGATCGACAGGCGCAAGGTCATGGTGTACCTCTACGACGACCTGCTGAAGTCCGGCGAGGACCCCGCGGGGCACGGCACCGCCATAGCCGTCCGTCCCGTCGGGCGCATATCGGCTGTGGACGGCAACTACCTCTGCGACGAGTTCGGCGACCTCGACCAGGTGTACGCGTCCGAAAACTCGCTCGCTGGCGACGTCTCCGCGAACAGGTCCGACGGGTCCAGGATGCGCATCTACGTCATGAAGGAGAACGGGAACGGCAGCTACGTGGACGTCAGGACGTCCATCGTCAGGCACCCCATCAGCGCGAGCTACATCATTTCGGGCGATTCGTCCCCGGGGGGCGGCGACGATGGCGGCAAGTTGATATCCTGCTGCGCGTTCGAGAAGATCGGCGAAGGTTCGTTTGATGTCGGCGACGCCTACGGGACGGAGTTTGCGTCGCTGGAGCTTCCCGACGGGTACTACTTCGGCGCGTCCGCGCCGAGGTCCGTCGGGCGGACATCCGTCCGGGTCGTGACGATCTCCGCCGACGGCTCGGTGTCGGGTGGCGATGTGCCTGTGAACGCGATGAAGGTCAGCTCGACCTCGCTCGAGGAGGTGGGCAGGGCGAAGGTGAAGTCGGCGGACTGAAGGGGGACGGCTGCATGAGACGTGCTTTTACGCTTATGGAAGTCAATCTCGCCATCATGGTGATGGCGGTGGGGATATTGACGCTCGTGTCGCTCTACTCGCTCGGCTACCGCGAGAGCCAGCAGAGCCGCGAGGACGTCGAGGCTGCCGCGCTTGCGGACCTCAACATGAACGCGCTTGCCGCCATGCTTTCGTCGACAAACATGTCGTGGTCCGCGTGGAGCGGGATTGGCACCCAGCCGAGCGGCGGTTGGCGCGCGTACTTCAACCCCGACGCGACGCGCGATGACGAGGCGCGCGACGAGACCGGCGCGTCCACGAACCCGAGCGGCACCTCGCAGGGCGTGTTCGACGCCGTAAAGGGCAAGTGCACTGGGTGCGAGGGGACGGGCGTCTCCTTTGACACGGGGCATCTCCACTGCGGGCTTGTCGTCAACCAGGAGGGCTCGCGCTGCACGATAGCGTTCCGCGCCGCAAGGCGTCCGGGGGCGCTCATGTACCAGCCGCTCTACTACACCGAAGTCCACTTTCAGGGGGATCCGTCGAGATGAGGAAGGGTTTCACCATATTGGAGCTGCTTGTGGCGTCCCTGCTGCTCGGCATGCTCGTCACGATCCTGACGCAGGTGTTCTCGCAGTCGTCGATTGCCTGGTCCACCGGCACAGCCGGCGTCGTCGAGCTTGACGCCGCCCGCCGCGACATGGCGGCGCTGCAGGTCAGGGCGGATGCGCTCCTCGACCGCAACGGCAGGTCGGTGAGGAGCGTCTTCACCGGCCTTGACGGGCAGCTCGCCCAGCGGGCGTACGCCGAGTCCGGCTCCATCGACGAGGGGGCGTCGTCTTCCGTCGCGGGCTCCCTTACGGTGGACGACCCGTCATCGTGGTCCGGCATATCGGTTGGCGGTGCCACAAGTGCGTCCGCAAGCGGCGTCATCACCGACGGCAAGGGCTACGCCGTCGGCGTGAGGAGCGCGGGTCCCGACCGCCAGTTCGGCACCTGGGACGACATAACCACGTGGCCTTCGGACGGTTCGGAGGACTGAGCATGAAGAGGGGATTCACTCTTGTCGAGCTTATCGTGGTGATCGCCATGATCGCCGTCCTCATGGCGGCCTTCGGCGCGGGCGTGCACAAGGCCCATCTGGCCTCGCAGATGAAGCGCGCCGAGTCCGAGGCCAACGAGATGACGAACGCCATACGCTCCTACGAGAACTACGTGGACAGCGGCATCCCGACCCAGCCAGACTGGACCGACGCCGACGAGTCGTCGCTCGACTTCCTGCTCGGCTCGGGCACGGACCGCGCGGGGAACGCGATCCCCGTGCTCTACAACGCCAAGGTCGTGGGTGACAAGGTACGCGACCCGTGGGGGACGCCGTACCAATTCCGCGTGGCGGAGGCGGATGCGGGCGTAGTGGGGGACGAAGTCGCGCGCAACATGGCTACCGGGGTCCTCGTCCCCAACCGCTACGGAAAGTGCGCCGGGAGGACGAAATGAGAGGCATGTCGGCGAGAGGGGGCAGCGCGCTCCTGATAGTGCTCGGAATGGTGGCGTTCATGGTGGTCTCCGCCGTGGGCTTCTCGGTTTTCATGCGCAACAACCGCATCCCGTCGTCGTACCTGCGCAGGAGCACGGCGTCGCGCCAGCTCGCGAAGGCGGCCCTCGCGAACGCGATGGCCGACATCGACACGGCGATAAACGAAAACCCGTATCCGGGGCTCGGCCGGCTCTCGGTCAGCGGCAACAACGACAACATCTGGTACGGGCGCGTCCTCTGCAAGAGGGAAGGGGGCGATCTCCCCGACCCCTCGACAACCGTCTCGACGCTGACGCTGGAGGGCCTTGCCTACCTGCCCCCCGCGATAATCAACGACGTGCGCTACTTCTCGCGCCGGACGCCGACCGCGAAGTGGAGCAGGCTCGACTACGACGCCGGGCGCTGCGCCTACTGCATCGTGGATGTGTCGGACTTCTTCGACCTGAACAGCGTGCGTGCCGACCGCCCACGCGGCAGCGGCGACGACACCTTGATCTCGCTCGCATACCTCTTCGAGTCGGGCACGGGGCGCGAATGGGGAGAAGTGAAGCCGCTCAAGTTCCAGGAGGTCATCGACAGGGCGACGGCGACGTATCCCCTCGTGTCGATTGCGGACTACAACCTCGTGCTGCGCGGCTTTGGCGGCGGGCTCGGCGACTTCCCCTCGCCGTTCTGCGACGCTGTCGAGAAGGACAAGGGCAGCGTCTACGGCACTTCGCCGCTTCCCGACGGAGACGGCAGGCTTGACAACTGGGAATACCTCAAGTACGCGATCCAGCGGTTCGTCACCGACGTCCAGCCGGGCAGGGATAAGGAAGAGTGGTTCGACGAGTCGGCCGACCGCTTCGGGCTGCTCAGGAACTCGGGCAAGCGCCTCGACCTGTCGCTCAAGGAGGACCAGCCGTTCCCGTCCATCTTCGAAGACGACGACCCCGACAAGAACGACTCCTCGGCGGGGCGCATCTGCCAGACGTCCACGAAGTTCCTTGAAAGGCGCATCGAGCAGATCAACCAGTGCGAGTGGATGGCGCTCTACGACTACCTCGACAGGGACGACATACCGCTGACGGTCGCCGCGCCGACCGTGGACCGGTCGCCCATGATCGTCGCCGTGGCGGTGGATCCGAACAGCGACCTCTCCGTCAAGATCGCGCGCGATCCGGCGAATCCGAACGAAGGTGTCATTCCGGATGTAGACGCCGCGACGCAGATAACGACGTACCGCAAGACGATAACGTACTACCCCGAACTGAACGGGACGCTGAGGCTCCGGGTCGGCCTCGTCTATCCGTTCAAGTACAGGAAGGAGCTCTACGCGGGCCGCAGGTACGAGGCCCAGGCGATTGCGAAGTTCTACCCGCTCGAAAAGGGCGCCGTCTGGCAGACCGACGACGCGAAGCACGGGTGCAGGACGGGCGTCAACTCGACCTTCGGCAAGTTCGAAAAGAACCCGAACGGCGGCGGCGCGTTCAAGGACGGCGTCATGACGCTTGCGTCGCAGTGGAGCGAGACGACGCTCCCCGATAGCTTCAACGGCTCCAATGCGGTCTCGGGGAACAACGGCCGCTTCCACGACATCGAGCTGAAGCTTGACGGCTTCAAAGGCTGCAACGACGAGCTGAAGGCAAACGGCTTCATCGCGCGGTACCACTTGAAGCGGAGGGTGAAAGTCGATCCGAGGACCGGGGCGGAGGTTGCGCTTGACGAAGGCATAGAGATCGACGGGCAGACGGGGTGGACGCTCGACGAGACGAAGGGCGAGGGGGCCGAGGCCGGCTCGCTGCTCGCGCTAACCGACGAGAAGTTCATGGAGGCGACCGGCAGGAAGTTCGGCGATGGCGACGCGACGTATGTCTGGGGGCTGTCGCTTGCAGTGAAGCTCAGGGACCCCGAATGCGGCAACCTCCTCGTGGACATGGCCCCCGCGCACATAACCGACGACGACATGCCGCCGGAAGGGGACATCGTGAGGCACCTCGGCAACCTCGGCAGGCCCGTCCTTCGCTTCGACGGCAAGGCGAACGGGGATGAACCGAACGCGCATTTCACCGTAAAGAAGAGGACCGATGTCGCTGGATGCGCCGAGCTGCAGGAAGCCGTCGCGCTGGGCAACAAGAAGGTTGATCTCTTTCCCAGGGCATACTTCACGGATGACCCGAGGTACAACTACGCGGCGGAAAACTGGTATCCCGAAAACAACCTTGGCGACGGCAAGTCCCTTGGCGAGATCTGGCGCGACGAAAAGGCAACCTGCGGCAAGGGCGACAAGGACGGCGACATCTTCATGAGCGTGTCTAACCAGGGCTATCTACAGGATCCGGGCGAGCTCGCGTTCCTTCCGCGAGTCTGCGGGTTCGACACCCAGGGCGAATACGGCCCCATCAAGAACAACGCGGACGGGAAGATCCCCGCATCCGCTGGCACGGTCGCCAACAAGTCGCAGATGTGGCGGACGTACAGCTGCTTCGGGAGGAAGGAAGGCGGCAAGCTCCACAAGGACGAGGTTGACAACCTCTGCATCTTCAGCCCCGTGCGCGGGTACAGGGTCAATCCCTACACCAACGACGAGATCGTCAAGCTCGCGCCGTTCGTGAACACGCCCTACGACTGGTGGGCGGCGGGGTCGAACAGGACCGACGACGTCAAGGCGTCCATGGTGGGCGCGGACGGCAAGATGGACGAGTCTGGCACGGCGCGCAAGTACGCGTTTGGCCCGCACGGCGTGGAGACGCCCGTCGAGCACGCAAGGATCAGCGAGCTCGCCTCGCACATTTCGGGCGTGTTCCGGTCGGGGGCGAGCGCCACCCCGCGCTGGTACAAGAGGTGGGGCGATTCGGACGAGGGCAACAATTTGCAGTGGCTTGACTACGGCTCCGGCGGCAGGGACCTGTTCGGCGTCGATCTCGGCGTTCCCCTGCACGACATCGACCTGAAGTATCTTTGCTCCTACTGGCGCAAGTGCTACGCCAACGCCCAGCAGCTGTTCCTCGTTTTCTTCCGCTCCGAGCCCGTGGTTATCGGCGGCGGTGCGGGGGACGGCAAGGCGCCGCCCCAGCTCGGCGCACGCGGTGTCGCCGTGGTGTGGCGCGACCCGAATGCGCCGGACGGGGAAAGCGGATCGACGTCGTCTGCCCGCCGTCCGCACGCGATGCGCGTTCTTTTCTACCACCAGTTTGAATGACGCAAGGAAGGACACATGAAAAAGGCATTCACCATAGTCGAGCTGATTGTAGTGGTCGGCATAATCGGAATACTCATGGGGGTCATGCTCGTCGCCTTTGGCGGCGCAACCGAGTCCGCCCGCGCGGCGAAGTGCCAGGGCAACCTCAGGACGCTCGCGCAGGCATGCTATTCGGCGGCCATGAAGGACGACTACCGGCGCTATCCGCACGCGGGGTCAACTTGGTACGCCGACATGGGCAAGAGGGATGTTGAGTACCACCAGCACAAGGGCTGGATAAGCTGGCTCTGCGGCAACACCTTCAAGTCGGCGCCGAAGAACAAGAGGGCCATTGCGTACGCCGGATGCCTCGCGAGCGAGCGCGACACGTCGTTCGCCATAACGAACGGCGCGATCTGGCATGCGATCGGTGCGAACGCCAGCTGCTACAGGTGCCCGACGCTCGTGCGCAAGGACAAGCTTAGGCGGATGGCCTGGAGCTATGCGATGAACGGCGCCTTCCACTACGGCAACGAAAGGGTGGAGGCCCCGTGGTCCGGCAGGCGCATGGGCTCGATGACGCGCGCCGAGAGGACGCTTCTCTTTGCCGAGATATGCGAAGAGGACCTACAGGGCGGCGGCAACGACGACTACACGGCGGACTGCGTTATCGAATACGGCGCGTCAAATGGCTCCGAGAAGGAGCGCATAGGCTTCAACCATCCGTACAAGAAGGACTCCTATGCACACATCGCGTTCGCCGACTGCCACGTGGAACGCCTGAAGCGCCTGCCCGGCACGGACGAGAAGGAGCTCACCAAGTGGCTGTGCCTCGGCTACGACATAACGACGGAAGGCGGCAAGAAGTACAAGGTGGACAAGAGGGGCGTGGAAGACTCCGGGGACTGATCGATGATCTCGCTGATGATAGTCGATGACCACCCGATGGTGCGGGAGGGTCTCGCCGCCATGCTCGAAAGCGAGCGCGACTTCACCGTGGCGGCGCTTGCCGCGACTGGGGAGGAGGCGATTGCCGCTGCGGGGCAGGCGCAGATAGACGTGGCCCTGTGCGACATAAGGATGCCCGGAATCGACGGCTTTGGCGTGCTCGCGAAACTCAGGGAGACGCATCCCGAAGTCCGCGTCCTGCTCATGGCGGGCATGCCGCTCAAGGAAGAGGAGTCCCGCGCCCGCGAGGAAGGCGCCAAGGGCTATCTCCCGAAGAACGTGGACCAGGACCGCCTCGTCGCGGCGCTCCGCGCAATCGCGGCCGACGTGCCCGGTTTCGCATGCGAGGAGTTCCAGGCCGCGCCTTCGACGCTTACTGCCCGCGAGCTGGACGTCCTGAAGGAAGTCGCGAGAGGCAAGCAGCGCGACGCAATAGCCGCGTCGCTCGGCATAGGCGCCGAGTCGGTGAAGACGCACCTCAAGGGAATCATGACCAAGCTTGGCTGTCCAAACGCGACGAGCGCAGTTTCTCGCGCATACGAGCTTGGCATCCTTCGCGCGTAGATGACCGACGCCCACTGCCATGTCTCATGCGGCGACTCGTCTGTGCGCGAGTTGCTTGTCGGCCGCGACTTCTTCGGCATCCATCCCTGGGAGACACTTGACGGGATAGACGAGACAACCGGGACAACCGGGACGAGCGGGACAAGGCGCGCATTAGTCCCGGATGTCCCAGTTGTCCCAGATGTCCCATTTCTCGTCTCGCTTCGCTCCAAGCTCCTCGCCAACCCCAATGCTGGCGTAGGTGAGATAGGTCTAGACCGCCTTAAGGTGCGCGACATTTCGCCTCTTATGCGCGAGGTCTTCGAGGCCCAACTCGCGCTTGCCTTAGAGCTTTGTCGCCCGGTCGTCCTTCACGGCGCAAAGTGCTGGGGCCAGGTTGTGGCGGCGGTGAAGGTGCAAGGTGCGGAAGCACCAGGCACGCGCTTCCTTTTTCATGGCTTTTCTCGCTCTGACGGGCTTATTCCAGATATTGTCGAACTCAATGGCTTTATTTCCGTTGGGCCGGCTGTCTTGAACGATCACGCCGTTAACTACCGCGAGCTCGTCAAGAAGATTCCCCTCAATCGGCTTCTCGTCGAAACCGACAGGACTTCTTCTTCGGACTCTCCGTCAATTTTCGATGTCCTTGCCAAGACGGCCGACATCCTCAATCTCTCCGCCGCGGAACTCGAGCGTATCACTGACGAAAACGCCGACCGATTCCTCGGCGTCGTGTGATATAATACACACCATGAACGGTGCAATATCTCCTTGCTGCCTTACCATCGCCGGAAGCGATTCCGGCGGCAACGCCGGCGTCCAGGCCGATCTTCGCGCTTTCCACGCCTACGGCCTCCACGGCTGCACTGTCTTTGCCGCGCTCACGGCGCAGAATCCGCATGGCGTTTCTGCAATCCACGCCGTTCCTGCCGACTTTGTCGCCGCGCAGCTCGATGCGGTTCTTGGTGTCTATGATATTCGCGCGCTCAAGACGGGGATGCTTGCCGATCCTGCAGCCATTGAAGTTATCGCCGACCGGCTTGCCGCGCATTCCGAGATTGCAAAGGTAATAGACCCGGTCATGATTGCGACGAGCGGCGCCAAGCTCGTATCCGACGATGCAGTCGCCGCTCTCACGAAGCGCCTTCTTCCGCTTGCCACGCTTGTCACGCCGAACCTGCCCGAGGCCGAGGCGCTTTGCGGTGTTGCCGTAGATCCGTCTGAAAGTCGCGCGGCCGATTCTACCCATGCGAAGGAGCTTGCCGCCCGGCTTCATGAAAAGTTCGGCTGCGCCGTGCTTGTGAAGGGCGGTCATGGCTCTGGCGCGACGGCGGTTGACGTCCTCTTTGACGGCAAGTCGTTTGAAGAGTTTTCGATGCCGTGGGTTGCCGATCCTATTTCCACTCACGGCACCGGTTGCTCGCTTGCGGCGGCGCTTGCGGCAGAGCTTGCGCTTGGCCGCGATCTTTCCGCCGCTGTGCGCGGCGCGAAAGCGTATGTGCACGATGCGATTGCGCGGTCGTATCTCGTCGGAGAGAACTGCGGCGTTCTTGGCTTCGCCCCGCGCTGAATCAGCGGAAGGCGCGGCGCAGGAACTCAAGGATGTAGTTGAGCGCGTCGTCGTCGGTCAGCGCGAAGATAACGAAGAAGTCTCGCCTTCGGCGGCCTGAGACGGCTCCTCCTCTGCGCCTTCGCAGACCGAGACCGACACGAGCGTCGCGCCCTCGGAGAGTCGCACGAGCTTCACACCCTGTGCCATACGGCTCTGCACTCGGAAGTCTGAGACGGCGCTTCTCACCATCTGCTGGTCGCTCGTAATCGAAATCACGCTCTCGTCGTCCGAGACCGCATGCGCCGCGACGACCGCGCCGTTGCGGTCCGCGCCCTTGATGCCGATCATTCCCTGTCCGCCGCGGTTGTGGCGCGTGAAGTCCTTGAACTCGCAGCGCTTGCCGTAGCCGTTCGCCGTGGCGATGAAGAGCGTCTTCGAATCGTCCACCGCATCCAAAGAAACTACGCGGTCGTCGCCGAGGAGCCGTATGCCCCTCACGCCCGTCGCGGTGCGGCCCATCCTGCGGACATCCGATGCGGCGAAGCGCATCGCGCGCCCGTTCTTCGTGAGCATGATGACGTCGTCTTCCGGCTTTACGAGCCGTACATCCTCGAGCGCGTCGCCCTCGTCGATGTTGATCGCGCGTATGCCCGACTTGTTGACGTTCTTGAACTCGCCGAGAAGCGTCTTCTTCACCGTGCCCTTGACGGTCGCGAAGAAGACATCGACATCGCCTTCGAAGGAGCGGATCGGCAAAAGCTCCAGCACCTGCTCGCCTTCCTGGAGATTGAGCAAGTTGATGAGCGGCCGCCCGAAGCTCGTCCTCGGCGCCTCGGGAATCTGGTACGCGTCCTTGAGGAAGAGGCGGCCCGTGTTCGTGAAGAACATAAGCGAGTCGTGCGTCTGCGCGACGAAGACGAGGCGAATGAAGTCCTCTTCCTTCACCTGCGCGCCCCTGACGCCGTGTCCGCCGCGCCGCTGCTCGCGGTACTCGGTGAGCGGCACGCGCTTCACGTAGCCGCGGTTCGAAAGCGTGATGACGCACGGCGCGTCGGGAATGAGGTCCTTCATCGAGACCTCGTTCTCGTCCGCGACGATTTCGGTGCGGCGCTGCGCGTCCGCCTTAGTGCCGTACTTCGCCTTGAGCTCAGCGAGGTCCTGGCAGATGATCGCGTAGACCTTCTCGGGGTCTGCGAGAATCGCCTCGTACTCGGCAATCGCGGCGAGCAGCTTCGCGAGTTCGTCAGAAAGCCTGTCGCGCTCGAGCCCGACGAGCTGGTAGAGGCGCATTTCGAGAATAGCGTTGACCTGGAGGTCGGTAAAGCCGAAGCGCTCAAGGAGCCGTGACTTCGCCTCGTCGCGCGTCTTGGAGGAGCGGATGATGCTCACCACCTCGTCGAGGTTGTCGATCGCGAGAAGGAGGCCGTCGATGATGTGCTTCCTCGCCTGCGCCTTTTTAAGCTCGAAGCGCGTGCGGCGGGTGATGACCTCGAAGCGGTGGTCGGTATAGCAGCGGCAGTAGTCCTTGAGGTTCAGGATCTTCGGCCGCCCGCCGTCGATGGCGAGCATGATCGCGCCGAAGGTGGTCTGGAGCTGCGTGTGCTTGTAGAGGTGGTTGAGGACTACTTCGCCCATCGCGTCGCGCTTCACCTCCACGACGATCCTTATGTCCTTCTTCGACTCGTCGCGGATGTCGCTTATGCCCTGTATCACCTTGTCCTTCACAAGGTCGGCCATGTGCTTGATCATCTCGGCCTTGTTGACGGCGTAGGGGATCTCGGTGATGATGATGCGCTCGCGGCCGTTCTTCTGGACCTCTACCTCTGCCTTGCCGCGGACGCAGAGCTGGCCGCGCCCGAGCTTGTACATCGCGGCGATTCCGTTGTAGCCGCAGATCTGCGCGCCAGTCGGGAAGTCAGGCCCCTTGACGAACTGCATGAGGTCGTCGACGGTGCAAGTCTCGCGGTTCTTCACGTAGTAGTCAATGCCGTCGCAAAGCTCGTTCAGGTTGTGCGGCGGGATGTTCGTAGCCATGCCGACGGCGATGCCGGAAGAGCCGTTAAGAAGGAGGTTCGGGAGCTTTGCGGGGAGAACAGACGGCTCCTCGAGCGTCTCGTCGAAGTTCGGCATCATGTCGACCGTGTCCTTCTCGAGGTCGGCGAGAAGCTCGTCCGTCACGCGCTGCATCCTGACTTCGGTGTATCGCATCGCCGCCGCGCCGTCGCCGTCTATCGAGCCGAAGTTGCCGTGACCGTCGACGAGCGGGACCCTGAGCGAGAAGTCCTGCGCCATGCGGACGATCGTGTCGTAGACCGAGGAGTCGCCGTGCGGATGGTACTTGCCGATCACCTCGCCGACGACGCGCGCGGACTTCACGTGCTTGACGCTCGCGGTCGTCCCGAGTTCGTGCATCGCGAAGAGGCAGCGCCGGTGGACGGGCTTCATTCCGTCGCGCGCGTCGGGAAGCGCGCGCCCCACAATAACGCTCATCGAGTAGTC
>CADCAK010000008.1 GCA_902799385.1 uncultured bacterium
GATGTACTCCATCACCTGCTCCTGGATGTCGGGGGCGATCTGCTTGCCGTCATCGTAGTAGCGCGTGCACGCCTCGGTCGAGATCGTGAAGCCCTGGGGGACGGGGAGCCCGAGCCCCGCCATCTCGGCGAGGTTCGCGCCCTTGCCGCCGAGCAGCTCGCGCATGTTTGCATTGCCTTCGGTCTGTCCAGCGCCGAAGAAATATACATACTTCTTGTCTTGCTTTTTCATGAATGGTTCTTTCTTTTTTATTTTGCCTTGTCTTGCTTTTCGGTATATTTTACCAAAATTTCCCCCGCGCGTGTTGAAAACGGAGGGTCTTATTTTTGCGGGTGGGCGAGTTGGCGAGACAGCTTGGCGGCTGGCGAGGTCGTCGCCAGCCGCCGGATGCCGTCATCAATACCAGCGCCTCGGAGGCGGGGGCGGGGGCGGCGGAGGGGGTGGAGGCGGAGGCGGGGGCGGCGGAGGCAGGAAGTGCCAGCCGTGGTGGTGGTGATGGCGGTGGTGATGGCCAACTGTCTCGGGCATCATGTGTCCGCCAGCGCCCCTGAACTCGACCTTCGCGGTCGGCGGCGCGGGTCTCGTGCCATGCATCGGGGCAGCCGTTGCGCCACCTGCGAGTGCGACTGCGGCAAAAGCCGCGAGGAATTTGAGCTTGTTCATTGTCGTGTTCCTTTCTGTTGTGCGCAAGCCCATTCTTGCGCTTACACCCAGCTAGGAACACCCACCCACCTTTTCTGACAAGCCAAGGTCGCTCGTCGCCTCGAACATCGCCGCAACCTTCTCCGCCGCACACTTCACAGCCTCTTCGCCGTCCTTAACCGTCACCGCAACCGTCATGGTAGGGCGCGTTATCCCTAACGCGCCGCCATCATCCGCCTCGCCAATCTCCACCTCCGTTATCTCTACCTTCGGCTCGTTCTCAAACAACCGCTCCGCGCCAAGCAAGTACGCCGCCGCCGCGTGGGCGGAGGCGGAGAGAAAAGCAAGGAGGATAGCCGCACGAAACTTCACATGGAGTACAGCAGATGCTGGTTTAGTGAGATGGCATGAACTTATTTGACAACCATGACAATGCCTGTATCCTTTAATGCTTTCAGATTCGACTGCGCCGCTTTATCGCCAAGGAAGGATCTCATTATCGAATCGGACATCAGCTGCGTCGGCGCAAAGCCAACAATAACACATGTCTTGGCAGGAGTTCCGTTAATTTCACGTCGCGTCGTAAAAGCATAGTAAACCGCATCCCCTCCGTATTCATGATGCACAGTCAGGTAGCCAAAAGTAAAATCATCGTTGAGAATCCACGTCTCGCTGGACTTGTCATCGGGATTCTTGCCCGGCTTCTTGTCCTTGTCCCGCATCAATTCCCTCGCAACCTCAATATGCGCCGCATTCATTCTCGCGGACGTCTCGGCAAACGAAAGCCCATTTGTTCCGTCCTCGGTCCAACGAATCTCTCCGTCCGGAAACTGCGCCAAATTGCCCTTGACCGACTCTTCAAATTGCCTTGAAAAGTCAAGATTGAGCCCCGTCGCATTTGTGACGGCCACCAATGTAGGGAACGTCGGCCAAGTCGGATCGCTCCAGAATCCCGTCTTTCTTGCGGCATATTCTTTTTTTGCGACTTCGAAACGAAAGGCTATCGGGTCGCGTGAATCCGGAAGTGGGCGCCCACCAGTCGTCAAATTTACGTCAACTGCAGTGTTAATAAGCTCTCCTTCCTCGCCATAATACATGAGTCTAAGCATGGCTTTCGTCATGCTCGAAAGACGAGCCCCCGCCTTGCACCACCATTTTATTGCCTCCAGCTTCTCTGCCGCCGTCCCCTTTTCTTTGTAGCACGCCCAACCAAGCTCCTCCATCGCCTCGACGTCACCCGCCTCGGCAGCCTTTCGACAGCTCTCAATGTCCTTTTTATCAATCTTACTCGTCGCCGACGGGACATTGTTGGTCGTGGCACAGGCACTGTACGCAATTGCCCAAGCAATCGTTGTAATAGTTAATATCCTCTTGTAGTTCATGGTAGTTCCTTTCTGATTTAGTAAATCTAAAATCCTCCAAGCGCGAGTTGCGCGGCGTTAAGACATTCGGTGGCCGCGCCCATTGATTCGATCAGATAGAGCTGCGAAAGTGTATCCAATGCATCGACATCCTTGACCCATTCGGTACTAAACGACCTACGCCATGTTATCCGTCGCGACTTCTCGTCCACAATGACGGCATCCTTCGGATGATGCCGCATCCAGTCAGCGGCGAAACGATATGCCTTGCCGATGTCTGAAATCTGCCAGTCGGGGCAGAACGCCTCCCACACGACAAACTGCTCGTCCTCGTCAAAGCGAATTATCTGCTCCGTCGTGTTCTTGGGGACAAAGTCCGACGACCCCATTTCCTGCGCTACCAGATGCAAACCATCGCGTTCTCGTTCAGGGCAGACGGTGTCGCAAAACTCTATCTCGTCGAAAAGCCTCTCCTTCGTCAGCCAAGGCTGCACTTGCACATCCAGCGGCGATGCTTCATACTCCGCAATAGGAGGCGGCGTTTCATCCGTCTGCGCCCCTCCTTGTGGTGCGAACAGTTCTGCTAGCTCAATCGCGTCTCTCATTGCGGCTCGTCCAAACATCCGTTTTCTATGTAGTCCGTGAAAATTTCCTCGACGACGGGGTTGGGGTCGATTCTCGGGTTTACGCGCTTGAAATATTCGTGGTCTTCCGGCTTCTTGTCCCACACGAAGTTCCAGTAGTGGTCGAGAATGCTGGCAACAGCGCCGCTGCGCGAGACACCCTCCATGCAATGAATCAGCACAGGCCACAAGCCGTGCCCGACGTGTTTCAAAATCTTCTGCGCCATGACAGGCCGGAACTTTGCCACCTTTTCGCCGTCGTAGAGGTCCGAATAGTCCGTCACATCGTCAAATGTGAGGCACAACAGATTCGGCGACTTCAACCCCTCCTCCGAGAACGGCGGTTCCGAATCCCAGCCGCTCCGCGACTGTATGGATACCACCTTGTTCTTGGCCAGCACTTGTTCCTCAAGCACCGTCCCCTTGATTTGCTCAAACCATGTTCTTGGCAGACACTGTATTTTCATGGCTCTTTCTCTCTCAACAGTTCACCGCACACTGTTTTGACCAGTATTCCCAACTGATTTTCTCCTTTGCCGTGTCTGTCCACACACCAGAAAGTATCACTTTGAGATTCATGGATCAAAGTCAAATGAGAGACATGTGCGTAAAGTTCGAGCAATTGGGGATTCTGGGCAAACTTGGCATGCACTGCCCGCTTCATCACACTAAACTTTATCTCACTCCAATCCGCACGCACTTGCAATGCATAATGTTCTGCCAGCCCCTTCATCGCGCCCGGTCTTTCCTGTTCTCTAATACGAATATACGGCTCAGTTCCATGCTTAAACTTGGCACATTGATAGTACTGTTCGACACAACTCCACTCCTCTCCATCAAGCACAAAGGGGGACAGATAGAAATTGGAGAATTCCCGAAACTGTGGCGACCGACTGGAGAACCACACTTCAGCATTATTCCCCTCATGATTTTGCATAGCATTAAAACCACAAGCCATACAATTTTCTTAACCGGGCAGCAGTACACATACGTACATTGTCTAGATGTTTTACCAGAAACGTCTGGAACTACACGCCTGAAGCGTTCAATGATTCGTATCCAATTCTGGGATATCCACAGCCTTAGTTTTTCCGCTTTCAACAACCGCTTTCCATCGACTGACAAAATCGGGATTCCCCACAAGGGGAGTTTGAAAAAGCTCAGCAACGTTTTTCCATTTAACCATTTCTTCTCCAATCGTATCTATAAACGACCAAACCATATCTTTTTCCAAGGCAGTTTCCATTGAAGCAAGCAACAATTCGCCTGAATAATTTAACAGTTTAAAATCGTTGACCAACCCCGGCCGAGGATTATCTTTGGAATGTTTATACCCAGACTTCTCGAATTTGTCAAGATACTCTTTACGCTCCAACGCATACCGCGCATAATCATTCCCCTTCGAAATAAATTCCTGTATGCGGTTCTGCAAACGAGCATAGTCAGAAGTGTAATACATCCAGTAGATGTCATTAATGGGTTTGAGAAGTCTTTCGCCATAAACATATTGTGCATAGACATCCCCGCTTTGAGCTTTTGGTTCCAATTCTTCGTCGGATAGACGCTCCAGTTCTTTAATCATCTGGTCCATACGATCACGCTTCTTTCGGGATGCCATCGAACGTTTAAATTCAATCACAATTTCCTTTTTGATGAATTCTCTTTCATTGTCAGGGAGGTGCTTATATTTACCGTTTAATTCTTGTCCCGTAATGTATTCAATGTCGCTTGTTATGCGCCCCATTTCATCGTCAGACGGATTTTTGGGTGGACGTCCGTATTTTGCTTTTAATCCACGCTCTACCAATCCACAAACATCATCTATTATGTGTTTTCTTTCATCATCAGACATGCTTGTTGCATTGACGCACTTCCCACTTCCCAAAGGACTCTCTGCTTGCTTGGCACTGTCAGTCCCAGACAATTGTTTGCACTGCGACAATTCCCGCTTAATTTCGGCGAGCTGCTTGTCATTTGATGCTTTGATTGCCCAAACAGAAATTGTGCATATAGCCAGCCCGGCCACACACAATCCTACTGTCAGCAGATTCCTCTTGGGTGAGGCGTTCGTTGTTGCTGTTTGTCCATTCATGGTTTTGTTTTCCTTTCGTATTTGTTCTAGTTTCCTTGTTGACACTCTTGGCGCGATGCTTTAGTTCATCCTTAGCTCCGTGCCATCCGCCAAAATTTTGTACAATGTTCCATCAACCTTGTTTCTATACATCTCCCCAGTTTTTTCATTGCACCAAATTTCTGGATCGCCAGTCCGTGACGTGTATGGACCCTCTGGATATAATTGTCTTAAATCGTTTTTCTCCGCAGTATCACGTTGCGCCCTTGTCGTGCCGTTTATCTTATAAATTTCCCAGTCCTTTTTCAATTCAAATAGGTTATTTCTATCTTCCCGCATTTTGTTTTCGGCTTGAAGCACCGCTTTCTCCGTCTCAAGGTCACTAAGCCTTTTCTGTGTATAATATCGGCGAATCTTACGGTCAATTTCCCACATTCGCTGAAGATCTATTTTCCCCGTTCGATTGAGATCAATTGATTGACCCATATTGGTATTTGGCTTCCAATTATCATATGGATTCCCTCCTCCAAAGTAAGATCCATTAGGCAGATATGATTCATAGTATGGATTGTAAGTGCCCAAATATTCGGCACTGATGTCATTTGGACTATAACCAACGAAACCTCCGCTCCCAGTATATGGGTTAAAACCGCCAGTCACTGTTACTTGTGACCGATAATCGCCTTGTGGCTGCGAAATAGCACTAGCACCTCTTGCGGTTCCAGCATACTGTGACAGCGCATTGTTTGAATATGGCCTTCGGGAATTATCGACACGCCTCTCAGGCAATGTTCCGGCATATTGCGAGAGAGCATTGCCCACATGCGGTCTATAAAAATCTGTCTCGCCACGGTTTTTAGATCTAGGAGAAGCAATCAAAACAACGATCCCGAACACCACGACACTTCCAACAATCATCCGTGCCCACAAAGACAACCCCATGTATTTTGCAAATAAATGTGTCACAGCGTAAAAAAGCAATTGAATGATTGCTGCCACGCAACCCAAAATTCCACACAGTACAACCGCAGAACACTTGCCAATATTACACAAGACCGGCATTGCATTCTGCTTGCACACCAATAACATCTGTTGGATGCGCTCCTTTGACAACCTATCCATAATTATTCTGCCCTTGTTTCAAGTCGTAAAGGCCAGACATGCCTTCATCCCGTGTTGCCATATTGCTGTCTGTCAATCTAGCCTCCGAATTTCATATCGGTTACATATCGAACATCTTCCAGTAGTGCCACAGGCTGAACATGGCCTACGAGATGAATTACCATAACATGCTCCTGTATAATACCCAGTTCCTGTACACTGTCTACACATTCCAGATCCCCTACACGCAATACATCTACTTGACGAGCTTACTCCACGAGAAACACCTGGGAATGGTACCGAACCTGGCATTGGCATTCCTCCTCCATTCATCATTTGCGCAAGCAACTGGCGTGCCTGTTGCAATTGAGAACACCTGTGAGCATACAGCACTGGATAGTACTGCTGAAGGAATCCTCCCCATTGCGACAATTCGCCTTCAGTCGCTGCCACGACTCTCTGAAGTTGCATGACTGGTGGCATCCCCGCAATTTGCTGCCTAAGTTGCATATCGGCATTATAAAACCATGCCTGATACTGTGCAAACATCTGTTGCGGATTGCATTGTGCAACATTTGATTGGCACCATTGACCAATCGCCGACATTGATATCAATGATATCAATGCCATAATCATTATTTGTTTCTTATTCATTTTTCGTTTTCCTTTCCGTCGGCAGCATTGCCGACATTTGAAGAGTTGTATAAAGCGGTAAAAAACTCCACCAGCTCCATCGTTATGGTCTCTTCCGCAGTGGCAGCACCAGTCCTGACGGCGGCAATAGCCTTCCTGTGCGTGTAGTATAATGAGTACGGGCGATAGAGCAACTGACGTACACACTCCATCGAGGCATCAGTTTGCAGCGCACTTGCCGGATAGACAAGGTGGCACAGTATCTTGGATTCGTTCCAATCTACGGCAAAGAAACCAGACGGCATCGACTCCTTCAATTTTGCATTCAATTTCATCAGATATTTTTCCGTTTCCGCAAGGCAGTTCTCATCGACAGAAGAAAACGTTGTACATGATGAAACGAAATCGTTTTCCACCTCAATGGACACCCTCGCACCTTCTGCACCAAAAATACCCTGCACGTTCACACCGAACGTCACCTTATCGCCTTTTGTCTCCTTCTCGAAAACAAGTCCTTTTTCCTTGAGATGATTCTCAACGATCACTGCATCCTCTTCAAACTTCATCTCTCGACACTCCTTCCGTCAGCATCGACAACAGTTGAATAGACACTACCTGAAGCTGAAAGTGACAGTCGGAAATCAAAAGCAATACCAACCGCTACAGCTGGATGCTGCAGTGCCATTCTCAAAATTACGTCTGCTCTTCTTTCCATCCTCTCGATCCGTTCCGCCGCTCAGCAATCTAACACGAATCGAGGTCATGAAAAACCTCTCGTCCGTACTTTCTAACGAGGCCCTGAGATTGCCCATGTGGAAATACGAAGAGAGGCAAGTGCTTGCGCACTGTCTCTGCAAGGTATCGTCCACATTTGAAATTTCTCAGGTTTCGTTAGAACGACCGCTTTGCAGCGCAAATTGTCTTTCGGCGCATTGGATTTCTCCCCTTTGCGCCATAGCCCCGCTCTCACGGAACGCGAACATTATACCAAAAATCCGCCAGAGCGGGCGGAGAAAAGTTTGGCAAATGTTGATTGCGGTGAAACTGCGCGGTGAAGTGGCAAGGTCGGATTAGGGACAGTTAGAGTCGATTAGGGTCGAATGGAGCCATGACGCCGGGATTTGGGTCGTGCCAAGGACGGGTAGAGTCTATTAGGGTCGAATAATGTTGGTACACGGGGCAACAGCTGAAAGATTTACTGCCTCTAGCGGCTCTCAAATTTCAATTCCATTGAAATGTATATTTCATACCGATTGACGCAAGCATTTCAATCCCATTGAAATTACAACTTCATACCGATTGACAAGAGCATTTCAATTCCATTGAAAATTCGGCCTACACCTAGATCCCCACAGCCTTCCTTGTACCATCAAGCACTCTGCTGCGCAGCAAAAGATGAAATGCTGCGCAGCAAAGCAACAAATGGTGCGCAGCAGAACACGCTTTGGTGCGCACCAAAAGTTAAAACGGTGCGCAGCAGGAGCATGGCCGCTCCACTTCGCACAAGGGTTGCAAAATTCGTCGGGATGCAATGGGGTTTTGGCCTTGACCTTTCGGCTTCGGTCCGAAGTCCTCCATAGCCCTTGCGGCGTCGGAGGACGATGTCAAAAATCACGCTCCGCAGGATGTTTCCCCTGGAACGCCAGAAATATACCAAAAATCCGCCCGAGCGGGCGGAGGAAAGTTTGACGAATGTTATGTCAATGAAACTAAAGACAATTCATGAAACTGCGTTAGTCGAAGTCCGACAAATTTGGTGGCATGCCTACAGGGCGAGGCAATGCCTCAAAAACTGGCTTTATCGATGCATACCAAATGGGAACATCATCAACAAGAACCTGCCATATCCTGCTCATGTCTATATTGGCATAATCATGCACCAACTTATGCCTAAGTCCAGCCATGTCGCGGAAATCTATCTCGCTATGCTGTTCGCAGAACTCGTCCGACACGTTGTTTGCCGCTTCGCCGAGTATGATCAAATGATACAATATCAACTCTGCCGAACTATTGCCCTCAACAAAGTCGACTCTTGCAATCCCCGTCGAAAGTTCCTTGACGCGGCAAAGTGCCGCATACATGTGTTCAATGCGCGAGGCATCACGATAGTCCGCCTTGCCGCTCATATTGCAACAGCCTCAGGGCATACCTGCCAAGCAAAACGAGGGTTCTTTCTAAGGGCAGTATTTTCAACGACATCAACACCACGACCAAACATGGAGCCAACCTTGCGTTCCACGCCAACAAAATCCTTGAATGTCGCGCCAGGAGAAAATTTCACCAGCAAATCGATATCGCTGTCGGGGCGTTCCTCCTTGCGGGCGCACGAACCGAAGACCCAAAGCTTTTCAGCCTTGTGTTTCCTTGCAATGGCGTATATCTCGTCACGCCTCGCACGTATCTCGTCAAGCATGCACATGTTTAGAACATCATAATTATACCAAAAATCCGCCCGAGCGGGCGGAGGAAAGTTTGGCGAATGTCAATCGCAGCGAAGCGACGCGCCGCTTTACGAATTCTGGCTGCGGATGAACTCGCGACCGGCCTCGACCGCCTTGAGGTTGAGGTCCAGGAGGTTCGCCTTGCGGGCGGAGATCGTCTCGCGGAGAGCCTCCTCGATCTTGCCGGGGTCGACGCAGCGGAGCTTCTCGACGATTGCGCCGAGGATGATCATGTTCGCAAGGCTCTTCGCCTCCATGTCGGTCGCCATCTTGGTCGCCGGAATGTAGACGACTTCGACGTCCGTGCGGCGCACCTTGCGCGCGATGAGCGAGGAATCGACGAAGATCGTGCCGCCGGGCGCGACGGTGTCCTCGAACTTGTCCAGGGACGGCTCGTTCATCACCATGAGCACGTTCGGGTGGGCGATGATCGGAGAGCCAACGGGATCGTCGGAGACTATAACCGAGCAGTTGCACGTTCCGCCGCGCATCTCCGGTCCGTAGGACGGCAGCCACGAAAGCTCCTTGTCCTCGATGAGCGCCGCGTGCGCAAGCACCTTGCCGGAGAACAGGAGCCCCTGTCCGCCGAACCCAGCCATTATCGTTTCGTAAGTCATTTTGAAATTCCTTCGATTTTATTGTTTGATTGTTTGTATTGTTTGCATTGTTTGATTGCGTGGATTGTTTTGATTGCAGAAGCCTGTAAAAGTTCAATCTTTCAATCTGTCAATTCCCCAATGCCAAATCAAACAATCAAACAATCAAACAATTTTCTCCTTGTCCTTGTAGACTCCCAGCGGATAGAACGGTATCATCTTCTCCTCAACGAACTGGCACGCCTTGTCGGGCGTGAGACCCCAGTTAGTCGGGCACGTGGAGACGACCTCGACGAGCGAGAAGCCCTTGCCCTCGACCTGGTTCCTGAACGCCTTCAGTATCGCCTTCTTCGCCTGCCTGACGTGCGCGACGGAGTTGACCGCAACGCGCTCGAGGTACGCCGGCGCATCCAGGGACGCGAGAAGTTCGCATATCCTGATCGGCATGCCCTGCGTCTTGGGGTCGCGTCCGTAGGGCGAGGTCTGCGTGACCTGCCCGATGAGGGACGTTGGCGCCATCTGCCCGCCGGTCATGCCGTATATCGCGTTGTTGATGAATATGATCGTGATGTTCTCGCCGCGGCACGCGGTGGATACGGTCTCGCAAAGCCCGATTGACGCAAGGTCGCCGTCGCCCTGGTAGGTGAACACGATGTTGTCGGGCATCGAGCGCTTCACGCCCGTCGCAACCGCGGGGGCGCGTCCGTGCGACGCCTCGATCATGTCGCACCTGAAGTAGTCGTACGCCATGACGGAGCATCCGACCGGCGCGATGCCGACCGTGCGGCCCTCGATGCCGAGCTCGTCGATCGCCTCCGCGACGAGGCGGTGGACGATGCCGTGCGTGCAGCCGGGGCAATAGTGGAGAACGGCGTCGGTGAGCGCCTTGGGCTTCTGGAAAACAACAGCCATTTTACTTAGCCTCCTTCCGGATTGCCGCGAGAACCTCGTCCGCGCCCGGGATCATCCCGCCGACGCGGTTGCACATCGCGACCTTCTTCGAGCAGTTGATCGCGAGCTTCACGTCCTCGTTCATCTGCCCCATGTTCAGCTCGACAGTGAGGAAGCCCTTCACCTTCTCGGCCGCTTTCGCGAGCGGCGCCTTCGGGAACGGAAAGAGCGTGATCGGACGGATCATGCCGACCTTGATGCCCTCCTTGCGGGCCGCGACTATCGCGTTCTTGGAGACGCGCGCCGTGATGCCGACGGAGACGACGCATATCTCCGCGTCCTCCATCATGTACTCCTCCCAGCGGCACTCCTCCTTCTCGAGCTTCGCGTAGCGCTCGAAGCGCTCGAAGTTCGTGCGCTCAAGCTCGTCGGGCTTGAGGTAGAGTGAGTTGATGATGTTGTGTTCGCGCTTCATCTGCGTGCCGGTGACGGCCCAGGGCTTGGTCGCTGGGATCGTCTCGGGGTCGACCGATTCGCCGGGGAGGACCACGGGCTCCATCATCTGGCCCATCGTGCCGTCCGCAAGCAGCATCGCCGGCATGCGGTACTTCTCGCCGAGCTCGAAGGCGAGGCGCGTCATGTCCGCCATCTCCTGCACGGTCGCAGGGGCGAGGACGATGATGTGGAAGTCGCCGTGGCCCGGGCCGCGCGTCATGAAGAAGTAGTCGGACTGCGACGGCTGGATTCCGCCGAGGCCGGGTCCGCCGCGCTGCACGTTCACGATCAGCGCCGGGAGGTCGGCGCCCGCGAGATACGAGATGCCCTCCGCCTTGAGCGAGATGCCCGGGGACGAGCTGGACGTCATCGCGCGCCTCCCGGTGGAGGCCGCGCCGTAGACCATGTTGATGGCCGCTATTTCGCTCTCGGCCTGGAGGAAGGTCCCCCCGATCTTCGGCATGCGCTTCGACATGTAGGCCGCGATCTCCGTCTGCGGCGTAATGGGGTAGCCGAAGTAGTGTCTGCAACCGCAGCGTATCGCCGCCTCGGCGATCGCCTCGTTGCCCTTCATCAGAACTTTTTCGCTCATCTTACCTCTCCACAGTAATCACGCAGTCGGGACACATCATCGCGCAGCTCGCGCATCCGACGCACTCCTCCGGCTTCGTCAGCTCCACGGGCGCATGTCCCTTGTGGTTCAGTTTCGTCTTTGAAATTGCGAGAATCCCCTTGGGGCATGCGGTCACGCAAAGCCCGCATCCCTTGCATAGCTCTTCCTTGAACGTCAACTTGGCCATTCTTTGACTCCTTGAAATCTGCGTATTATACCATAAATCCCGGCGGTGGGAACACCGCCGTCAGTTGCCGGACTCGAAGTGGGGATCGACGCCTATGCACTTCGCGGGGCACTTCGCGGCAATCTGCTCGTCCGTCGGTGGGTTTTCGTAGTTGACCTTGGCGAGGAAGCCCTGGAACGCAAAGTGGCCCGCCTCCTTGCCGCCGGAGTTCTTTTCGCAGAGATGGCAGCCCATGCAGCCGACGCCGCAGACCTTGCGGACGCTCGGCCCCTTGTCGGGGTTCGCGCAGAGGACATGGATCGTCGCGGATGCGGGAACGAGCTCGATGATCTTCTTCGGGCACGCCGTCACGCACTTGCCGCAGCCGATGCAAAGGCGCTTGTCCACCTTCGCAAGCCCGTCGTGGATCGATATCGCCCCCTTCGGGCAGACGTTCGCGCACGCGCCGTAGCCGAGACAGCCGTACGTGCAGCCCTTGTCGCCGCCCGCCGTCATAGCCGCAACGTTGCAGTCGCAAATGCCGTTGTAGTCGCCCACGCGAATCGCCTCGGAACGCGTTCCGCAGCACTTTACAAGCGCAACGCGCTTCTCGGTAGCAGTCGCCTCGACGCCGAGGATCTTCGCAATTGCCGAGGCACATGCGTCACCGCCAGCAGCGCACGCGCCGTTGGGCGCCGTTCCCGCAACTAATGCGCGGGCGTAGCCGTCGCACCCAGGGAAGCCGCACCCACCGCAGTTAGCGCCTGGAAGCGCGGCAGTCACCATGCCGATGCGAGGATCTTCGCGAACGGCGAGATACTTGTCGGCGATCGCGAGCGCAAGCGCGGCCACAAGCCCGACTCCAGCGATAATTGCAATTGCGATTGTCATGTTTCAGTCTCCTTAAACCACCTAACCACCTAACCACTCAACTACCTAACTACCTAACTACCTAACTACCTAACTACCTAACTACCTAACTTCTCAATACGGCAGCTTCACGAGCCCCGAGAATCCCATGAACGCAAGACTGAGAAGCCCGCCTGTAACGAGGGCTATCGCGATGCCGCGGAAGCAGCGCGGAGGATCGGCGTGCGCAAGCTTTTCGCGAATGCCAGAGAAGATGACGAGTGCAAAGCCAAAGCCAACGGCGGCAGCGAACGAGAAGAAGACGGCCTCGCCGAAGCTGGCGAGGTACGACTTAGCCGCCGCACCCTCGTTGATGAGCTTCTGCAGCTGGGCAAGTTGAGCGTGGTTTATTTCCGCCGCGCCAAGAACGGCGCAGTTCGTCGTAATGAGGGGAAGGAAGATGCCAAGCGCAGCGTGGAGCGGCGGCAGAAACCGCTTCATCGCGATATCGATGAACTGGACGAGCGACGCGATGACGAGAATGAACGCAAGCGTGTGGATATAGCCAAGGCCGTTCGGTAGGAGAAGCCAGTAGTCTAGGCACCACGTCACCGCCGCGGCGACCGTCATCACGAACACGACCGCGCCAGACATGCCAAGCGCCGTGTCGAGTTTCTTCGACACGCCGAGGAACGGGCAGCAACCGAGGAAGCGGCTCAGGACGAAGTTGTTCACGAGAACCGCGCCGACAAGAAGCATCAAGTAGTAGCTCATAGGTTTGTCCCGATTATACCATTATTCGCGCCAGGCTTCAAGCGGCCCCGGCTACTCCGAAACCACGCCGAGGGAGTCGAGGTCTATCGTCCCGTCGTAGACGCGCTTCACCGGCCCGGTCAGCGTCATGCCCGAGAACCCAGCGTCCGTCTTGACGCCATCGACTACAAGCTCGTAGCCGCCCGCCGTCTTGACGCGCACCGGGAACCTGAGCCCGTGCTGCGCGACGCCGACCACCGCCACGGCGACCGAACCCGTGCCGCAGGCGAACGTCTCGGCCTCGACGCCTCGCTCGTATGTGCGCACGGACACCCGGTCAGGCGCACGGTAGCAGGCGAAGTTGACGTTCGTGCCGTCCGGTGCGAACTCGTCGCTCATCCGTATGCGCCGCCCCTCGCCTTCGACATCAGCCCTCGCGATGTTCTCGACAGGCACTATCTTGTGGGGGACGCCCGCTATTACGAAGTCGTCGCCAAGTCCCCTGGGGTCAGGCATCGCGATGCGCACGATGTCGTCGTCGAGCAGCTCCGCGTCCACCGGCCCCGCCGCAGTCTCGAAGCGCATCGCCTTGCCAGCGACCGCCCCGATCTCGCGCGCGAACGCGGCGACGCACCTCGCGCCGTTTCCGCAGAGGTCCGCCTCGGAGCCATCGGGGTTGAAGAACCTCATCTTGAAGTCCGCCGTCTCGGAGCTCTGGACGAGTATCACGCCCTCGCAGCCTATGCCGCTCGGACGCGTCGCCATGGCCGCGATGAGTCGGTGCTCGCAGGGGAAGTTCCCGTCGCGGTCGTCCACGAGGACGAAGTCGTTCCCCGCACCGTGCATCTTGACGAATCTGACCGGTTTCATCTTCAGAACCCTCCCATGATAGCGTTGTACCAGCCGCCGCCGGAATGCGTGCGCGGCACTTCTGCACCGCCGTTCAGGCGTATCAGGTCGCACATGACGTCGAACGCCGCGTCGAGCACCACGTCGTCCTTCGAGCGCTCGTTGCGCTTGCGGCGGCGCGGCTTGTCGTCGTCCTCGTCGTCGCCGTCGGAGTCGGCGAGCTCCCTGAGCTCGCGGTCGGCGGCCATCTGGGCCTTCCTCGTCTCGCGTTCAAGTGAAACTTCCACGCGCTCGCCCATCTCCTTCATGGCATTGACGTTCGCAAGGTGCCTCTGGTAGCGCTCGTCGGCGGCGAGCCGCCCCTCGGCGAGCCTGCGAAGCTCCGGGACGTATTCGTTCATGTTCCAGCAGCGCGCGTAGTCGGCCGAAAGTATGCGGCTGAACGGCAGGGCGTTGGGCAGCTTGTCCTCGCCTATGTCGAGCGAGTCGAGGAGCGACGGAAGCCGTATGTCGGACTCGACGCCTTCAAGCTGCGTCGAGCGCCCGTCCACGCGGTAGAACCTCGCGGTCGTAATCTTCATCGACCCGTACTGCGCGGGCCCCATGCCGAGCACCGTCTGCACCGTCCCCTTGCCGTGCGTCTTACCGTCGCCGAGAATCACGGCGCGCCCGACGTCATGAAGATGCCCCGCGACGATCTCCGACGCCGACGCGCTCGCGCGGTCGGTAAGCACCACCATCGGCCTGCGGAACGCAACGGGGTTGCCGTAGGGAATCGGAAGGCACCCGAGGTTGCGCACGTCCTTGATCTGCACCACCGGGCCGCCAGGGACGAAAAGCGCCGAGAGAAGCACCGCCTCCCTCAGCGAACCGCCGCCGTTGCCGCGAAGGTCAAGGACGAGCCCGCCGACGTCCTCGGCGTTGAACTCGGCGAGTAACCTGGCGACGTCCATCGCACAGCTGCGGTAACCGGGGTCGCGGGGGCGCTTGTCCATCGTGCCATAGAATCCCGGAAGGTAGACATAGCCCACCTTGTTCGTGAAGCCGCCCAAGGAAACCGTCTCGACGCGCCCGGTCGCGGCCTGGTCCTCGAGCTTTATCTCGTCGCGAACAAGCTCGATCTGCCTCTTCGTGGCGCCGGACGTGTCGGAGCGGGGGACGATCTCAAGCGTGACGCGCGTGCCCTTCGGCCCGCGTATCTTCTTTATGGACTTCTTTATCGGCTTCCACATGATGTCTTCCATCTCTCCGTCCTGCTGGCGGACGCCGACGATCCTGTCGCCTTCCTTTATCCGCCCGTCGCGGTCGATCGGCCCGCCCGCCATAATCTCCGCGATCTTGAGGGCCCCCTCGTCCATGTGCAGGACCGCGCCGACGCCGCAGAGCGAAAGACTCATCTCCATGTCGAAGTCCTCCTTGGACGCGGGCGACATGTAGTCGGAGTGCGGGTCGTACGCCCTCGCGACCGCCGAGAGGTAGTGCTGGAGCACCGCCTCCTCGTCGGGCTCGGTGAGGACGGCGTAGTACTGGCGGTACTTCTTCACGAGGCTTCCGGCGGCATCGACCTTGTTCGTGGACTTGTCGAGCTCCGCGCCGAGTATCTGGACGAGCGCCTCGTTCTTGAGCCGCCTGCGCCAGTGGTCCTCCGCCTCTTCCTTCGTCTCGGGCCATGGCGCGTCCTTGCGCTTTATGCGGTACGTCTCGTCGGCCGAGAAGTCCCACTCCACCGTCGCGAGGAAGTTTGTGATGAACTCCATGCGCTCGGCGAGGCGGCGGCAGTAAAGGTTGTGGACGGCGAAGCCGAACGACGGATCGCCCGCGTGTAGCTCGTCGTCGAGCGACTTCTCGCGCTTCGCGAGCTCGTCCACGTCGGACTTCAGGAACACGGAGTGGTCGAAGTCGTAGAAAGTCACCAGGTTCGTCCACGCCTTCTGGGAGATGTCGTCGTCGAGCCTCTTCTGCAGGACGTGGTATTTCGGCAACATGTCGCCCACCCGGCGGGCGACCTTCCCGTAGTAGTCCTGCGGCTGTACCTCTTCGGAAATCGCGCAGCAGGGCACGGCCAGGGCCAGCGCAAGCGCGTATTGGACGGTTCTCTTCATGAATTGCTCTCCATTAGCGCGACGAGGCGCTCCAGTTCCGCAGGGGGTAGCACCACCCGCTCCGTGGCAAAGCCCCTCTCGAGCTCGCACGAGTTCATCACGACAGCCCCCTGCACCTCGGCAATGTGCTGCCTAAAAGTGTCCGACGCGAAGGCGAGGACGGGCGTCACCGCGCCGTTCCATCCGGCGGCGGCGAGCGCCGCCTTGACGAGCTGCGCCTCCCTGCGCGTCTGGGCAAGAGGGTCGCGGTCGGGAAGCTGCCCGTCGAGCAGGATGTGCCCGTCCTCGACCGTCACCTTGCCGCGCCAGTACTTCGTCTCGACAGCGAACACGCCCGCAGGGCCAGCCACGACGTGATCGACGTGCTTGCCGCCCGCGACGAAGTCGTTGAACACGTGGTATGCGTCGGGCAGGTTCGTCAGGATGCTGGAAACGCGCTCCTCGCCGCGCGCGCCCTTGAAGAACCGCTCGGCGTGGCGAAGCCCCTTCGAAAGGCTCCAGCACGAATACACCATCGCCGCCGCAAGCAGCGAAAGCCCCCACGCCACGCCGGAGAACAGCGTGGCGGCGACGGCGAACCCGGCGACGAACACGCCGAGGAACAGGGGCCAGAGCCCCGTCACCATGCCCTTTACGCGAGCCCACTCCCCGGCTACGCCATGAACCTTAGCCATTTTCAAGAACCTCCGCTATCGAATCTACGTCAAGGCCGTACTTCCTCTCGAGCTCCGCCTGCGTTCCGTGCGGGATGAACTCGTCGGGCCACCCGAACTTCACGTCGGCACCTATCGCCTCGCCAAGCCCGCCTGCGACCGCCCCGTTCTCAAGGCTCGCGATCTTCATCCCTGCGGCGCGCTGCCTGGCAAGGAGCTCGCGGTCGAACGGCTTCAAGTAGCGGGCGTGCACCGCGATTCCGCCGACGCGGGAGGCGACCTCGCACGCCTTCCCGTACCAGTCGCCCGTCGCCCAGATCGCAATGCGAGTGCGAGGTGCCTGCGCGCCTTCGGCGCTAGTGCCTGCGCTCGGCGATGCCGAGCTGGTGCCTAGTGCTTGGTGTGTTGGGACTTTGCCGCGGGGATAGCGAATCACGGTTGGGCCGTTGCGGCCGAGGGCCTCCTTCAGCAGCGCCTTCAAGTCGTCCGCGTCCTTCGGCTGGCATATGGTCACGTTCGGCAGGCACCGCAGCATCGCAATGTCGTAGAGCCCCTGGTGCGTCACGCCGTCCGCGCCGACGACTCCTGCGCGGTCGACGCAGAAGACGACTGGCAAGTTGGAGATTGCGACATCGTGCATGACCTGGTCTACCGCCCTCTGGAGAAACGTCGAGTAGACGGCGACGACCGGGCGCATCCCGCCTGCGGCAAGTCCGCCCGCGAACGCGACCATGTGCCCCTCGGCGATGCCGACGTCGAAGAAGCGGCCGGGGAACCGCTTGGCGAAGCCCGTCAGCCCCGTTCCGTCGCGCATCGCCGCAGTAAGCGCGATGACGCGCCCGTCGCCCTCGGCAATCTCGCACAACGCCTCGCCAAAGACATCACTCCACCCCGGCGCGGGCGGCGCCTTCTGCCCGTCCGACGGGAGCGCAAGATCGACCGTCCCCGCCGTCGAAGGCCAGCTGAACGGCCCGACGCCGTGCCATGCCGTCGGGTCCTTCTCGGCGGGGCCGTAGCCATGGCCCTTCTTCGTGACGACGTGCAGAAGGACGGGACGAACCTCCTCCTTTGCGGCGGTGAGCGCCGAGACGACCGCGCCGAGGTCGTGGCCGTCCACCGGGCCAAGGTAGTGGAAGCCGAACTCCTCAAACCAGACGTTTCGGAGCATCATCGTCTTCAGCCGGTTCTTCACCCAGTGGACCAGACCGTAGAGGAACGACAACCTGAGCGCGCGGCCGACCCTCTTCGCGACGTTCTTCGCGCGGTTGTAGCGAATGCCCGACGTAAGGCGGCCAAGAAACTTCGCGATGCTCCCCGCCGGCTTCGCTATCGACATGTCGTTGTCGTTGAGGACTACGATCAGCCGCTTTGTCGCCGCCGCGCAGTTGTTGAGCGCCTCAAAGCTCGTGCCGTTTGCAAACGACGCGTCGCCTATGACGGCGACGACATGCTCCTTGCCCCCGCGCCTGTCGCGCGCGGCGGCAAGCCCCTCGGCGACGGAAAGCGCGACGCCCGCATGCCCCGCGACGGCGGCATCGGCCTTCGACTCGGCGGGGTTGGGAAAGCCGGATACGCCGCCCATCTTGCGGAGCGTCCCGAACTCGTCCGCGCGCCCGGTGAGAATCTTCCACGCATACGCCTGGTGGCCGACATCCCACACGATGCGGTCGGTCTCGGGATCGAAGACTTCGGCAAGCGCCATCGCTATCTCGACCGCGCCGAGCGACGACGCGAGATGGCCGCCGTTCTTCGAAACGGTCTCGAGAATCATGTGCCTCAGTTCGATCGGCTTCACTGATTGGCGTTCTTTCGCTTGAGGACGAGGAGCGTCGTCGCGTTCTGGCCGAAGGCGTCTTCCTTCAGCACAAGGTCGTAGTCCTTCTTGAGAAGGCTCCAGTATTCGATCTGCCTCTCGACCGGCACTTCGTCGCAGCGAGGCGGGTCTATGGCGAACGAGTAGCCCGAAAGCGCGGCGATCCTGCACGGCGCGGACGAGAGGAGCCTGCGCCATTCCCCGTCGGAGAGCATGCTGAACGGCCCCATTTCAAGCCCCTCGGGGACCTTGCGCCCGGTCTCAATGGCGAGATAGAGGTCCTGGGTCAGCAGCATGTCGCCGTTCGGGTCCTCCTCCTCAATGGCGCGCGCAACGTCCCGCAACTGCGCTAGCTCGCAGCGGTCCTTCTTGACGGTCCAGAACCTGTCCTGACCGTTCGTGGTCCACTTCTCGAGAAGCGGCGAGCCGAACGACGCCGCCCATGCGAGGCCAAGCGCAAGCAGGAGCCCGCACGAGGGCACGGACGCCGGACGGCCGAAGAAGAGTACGACCGCAAACACGGCCAGCAGCCCCATAACCGGGACCTGGTAGTCCTCGTAGGGGAACGGCGCAAACATCTGGACGGCAAAGACCGCAAGGAAGCTCGCGAACGCAAGCCTCGCCACCAAAAGCGCATCGGTCCCGCCGCCCGCTTCGCGGCGGTGCGCAAAGCCAAGCCCGAACAGGACGAATACCGGGAGATACCACCTTACGAGTCGCGACACCGACCCGATGGTGAAGACCGGGTCGAAGCCGCCGCGGGCGGCATGGTAGGACTGCGCGGCGACGAGACCGGCGCGCGCCGCCGGATCACAGAGGAAGAAACCGTATATGACCGCGAGGCCGAGCGCCCCGCCTAGGCCGAACCATACGAACGACCGGCCCCAGGTGCGAATCGACAGGAGCAGGCCGAAGCCGACGACCGCGAGGATTGCGCCAAGGCTGATGCGTGTGCCGCAGGCGAGCGCAAGCGCAAGACCCGACGCAAACGCGAAGACGGCCCCGCGAAAGGACGGCAGACGGGCGAAGGACAAGAGGAAGAAGCCGATTGCCACGAAGAGCGACGCAAGCGCGTATGTCTTGGGAATCGCGAGGTAGTATAGGTGGTAGAGGTTCGAGCCGAGCAGCAGGAACACGGCTATCGCGGCTGGCGCGCGGCGGCCTGGCGCGACGAGACGCGCGGCGAGGGCGCAGAAGAACGCAATGCCGAGGGCGCCGATGGCCATGGTGAGGACTCGCGCGCCGAGAATGCCGAACGAGTTCCACACCGACGCGAACGCCGCATAGACGACTGGCATCACGGGAGCCTGCGTATAGAAGAAGTCCCGGTAGGGCGTCTTGCCCTCCGACACAAGGCGTGCGGCATAGAGGTACCACCCCTCGTCCTGATTGAGGGCCCCGAGCCACACGGCCGCAAACGCAAGCACGACGAACCCGAAGGCCGCCAAGAACCAATATCGCTTCATTGGATGATATTATAGCAAATCAGCGCCCCCGACGCGAGCGGAAACGTCTGCAAACCGGACATCGACGGGATCACTTGCCCAAAATGCCGAAAAACCCCTTCCTGTCGGAGAGCTTTACGTATTTGCGCGGTTTGTAGATCGGCTTGTACGCAGGACGGATGATCGGGCCTTCGTTCACGAGCTCCTCCATCCTGTGTGCGCACCAGCTCACGCAGCGGGCGACGGCAAATATGGGCGTGTAGAGGTCCTTCGGTATGTTGAGCATGTCGTAGACGAGCCCCGAATAGAGGTCGACGTTCGCGCAAATGTCCTCGGCGCGGGGATGGCGCGACTTGATTATCGCCGGGCCAAGCTCCTCGACCGACTCGAAAAGCCTCATGTCCGCAGTGCGCCCGGACTCCTTCGCAAGCGCCCGCGCCTTTTCCTTGAGAAGCTGCGCGCGCGGGTCGGAGATTGTGTAGACGGCATGGCCGAGGCCGTAGATGAGCCCCGTTCCGTCGCCGGCCTTCTTGTCCGCGATGCGCTCGAGGTATCGTGCGACGCTCTCCGGCCTCGTCCAGTCCTTGACGTTCGCCTTTATCTCGTCCATCTGGCGCATCACGCGCAGGTTCGCGCCGCCGTGGCGCGAGCCCTTAAGCGAGAGTATCGACGCCGCGACGGACGAGTATATGTCGGAATGGGAAGACGTGACGACGTGCGTGGTGAAAGACGAGTTGTTGCCGCCGCCGTGCTCGGCGTGGAGGATGAGCGCGAGGTCGAGCGTCTCGGCCTCGAGCTTCGTGTACTTCCCGTCCTCGCGCATCAGCATCAGCAGCGTTTCGGCCGTGGACTTCGCCGGATCGGGGTTTCTAATCATGAGCGACCCGCCGTCGTGGTAGTGGGCCTTCGCCTGGTAGGCGTAGGCGACAATCGTCGGGATCGAGCCGATGAGGTCCATCGACTGCTCGAGGCACTTGTCCAGCGAAAGGTCGTCCGGCGTCCCGTCGGGGTCGTAGGCGTAGGCAAAGAGGACGGCGCGGGCGAGCGCGTTCATGATGTCCTTCGACGGATGCTTCATGATGGCGTTTTCCTTGAACCCGTCGGAGAGCTTCCTGTACTCGCCTATGCGGCGCTTCCAGTCAACGAGCTGACGCGCGGTCGGAAGCTCGCCGAAGAGCAGTAGGTACGCCGTCTCCTCGTACCCGAAGCGGTGCTCGCGCTTGTCGGCCTGGACAATGTCCTTGACGTTGATGCCGCGATAGTACAGCTCGCCGGGGATGGCCCTGCGCTCGCCTTCGTCCATGACATAGCCGTGGACGTTGCCTATGGTCGTGAGTCCGACAAGCACGCCCGAGCCGTTGTCGTTCCTGAGCCCGCGCTTTACGCCGTACTTCGCATAGAGCGCTGGGTCGATATAGTCGGCCGCGCGCGCCTTCTCGGCATGTTTCCTAAGCCACTTCCTGTCTATCATTCCACTCCCTGTCTGCCATTTGGCCATTTCGCCGTATGAAGGGGAAATTATACCATAAATCTACGTGGTCATGTCGGCCGACCCCCTGCCGACAACGCCTCGGCAAGGACTTTTGCGGCGTATTCGCCACGCGCCTTGAGCTCGTCGTCGGTAAGCGGACTCAGGCCCCTGGAGCGGAGATAGCGCACTGCGCGGCGGTAGGCGATGCGCATGCGATCGTCGCACGACGCACGGAGCGCTGCGGCGTTCTGCCGGGTCACAAAATCGTTGGACCAGCTGCCGTCGGCGCGCTGCGAGGCGACGATTGACTCAAGCGCCTCCCCGGTGGACGCGTATGCGACGGTATAGGCCTTCGCGCCCGCGTACGGCTCGCGCGGCGCATCTGCCGCGTCCTGCATAAAGATCGAAAGTCCGAGCGCAACTGCAAGCGATGCCGCTACGAGATAGCCGACGCGCCGGAAGATTGTCCTTGCACGGCACCAAGCACCAGGCACCAGCCCGGCTTTGCCGGGCGCAAGCACCAGCGCCGCAGGCGCGCAGGCACCAACTCGTGCCGACGGCTCGACTTCGCGGGCGGACCTAAGCCGCGCGACGACGTCGCGGTACTCCGGCCCAAGCCCGTCGAGCGTGCCCTCAAGATCTGCGTTCATCGAAAACCTCCTTCAGCTTCTTAAGCGCGTTCGACATGCGCGACTTTACCGTTCCCACCGGAATCCCGAGGATCTCCGCGATCTCCGCATACGGAAGGTCCTGAAAGACCCCGAGCTCCACCACTTCCCGGTGCGGTTCGGAGAGCTGCGAAATCGCCCAGCGGACGTCTTCCCTCGCGTCGGCGCTGCCGACCGACGGCTCGGCGGCCGTCGCAGCCCACTTGCCCCAGGACTTCTCCCGTCCTTCGCGCCTTGTCTGCCGCCGCAGTGCGTCTATGCGGACCTGGCGCGCCATCAGGAAGAGGAAAGTCGAGAGCTTCGCCGTAGGCTTGTATTCCCTGCGGTACTTCCACAGCCGCAGATACGTCTCCTGGACCAAGTCCTCGCCTTCGGAATGTTGAACGCCCTGGCGCCAGAAGAAGTTCAGAAGATTCTTCTCGAACTTTTGCGCCTCGGCGAGCAGTTCCTCATCCGACATGGCCGACGACCTCGTTTAGCAGGGAGGAGCCCTCCGCGCCGGGGAAGCCGATGAACTGCGCGAGCCACACGGCGCCGAGGCCGACGGCAAAGCCGGACACCCCGGCCGCGAGCGCGCCGAGGATTGCGTCGCCGGGCTGGGCGAGCGCGACCTTCACCGTCTTGCGGACGATGGCGCGGGCGATCCAGAAGGCGACGAGCGCCGCGAACGCGACGGCAATGCCGCGCACAAGGCCGGAAGACACGAACGACGCAAAGAAGCGCCAGCCAAATGTCGCCACGAACGAAGCCGCAAGACTCCCCGAGAAAAACGCAAGCGCGCCGGAAAGCCCGATGAAGAGCCCGGTGACGACGCCGCCGGCCGCCAGCGCGAGGACGACGTAGTCTGGCGGGGCGAGCGTCACTTGGCTTTCCTGGCCGAAACCGTGTCGCGGTAGCGCTGGTAGGCGTCGGCGGTCTTGCCGTCGCCCGCCTTACGCAGCGCGCGTATGAGCCCGTCGACGGCCGAGACGTTGGAAGGATCCGCCGCGACGGCGCGGGAATACAGCTCCACGGCGGTGGCGTTCTGCCTGACGGACATCGCAAGCTCGCCCGCAGCCAGGAACGTGGAGACGGCGCCCGGACGAAGCGAACAGGCCGTCTTGTAGCAGTCGAGCGCGCGCTGACGGTCCGCAGGCGTCGCGGCCGTCGCCGCGCAGGCCCTGGCCAGGCCTAGCGCGGCCGGGTAGCTTAGGACATCCGCCTTGCAGGCCGCCTCGTACTCGGACTTCGCGGCCTTGTAGTTCTTCTTCTTCCACGCGGCCTCCGCGCGTGCGAGCGCGGCTGCGGCCGCGTTCGCGTCGCGGCGCTGGGCACCGGGGCGCTCGGCCGCGCGGCGGGCGATGTCGGCCTTGATCCCGGGAATGATCACGCGCTGGGCGTGCACCGCCCTCGGATCGGCCGTCTCGCCGAGGCGCACGAATATCTCGAACTGCTCAAGCGCGGCGTCGAGGTAGCTGTACCTGTCGCCACGGTAGAGGAGCCCGAGGTGGTAGCGCGCAGGCGCGTTGCGGCGGTCGAGGCGGATGGCGGTCAGGAACGCGATCCTCGCCAAGTCGCGGCTGTCCCTCGTCATCTCGGCGATGCCGAGGCCAGTCCAGCCGAGGGCGCGCGACTCGGCCGGGAGCCGTTCGTCGTTCGCGACGCCGGAGAATCGGCTCGTCGCCCGCGCGTAGTCGCCTGCATAGAGGGCTATCTCCGCGTCAAGGAGCGCGACGTCAGGGGCGTCCGGCGCAAGCGCGGCGGCTTTGGCGATCGTGTCGCCTGCGTCGGACATCTCGCCGAGGTCGCACTGGACGCGCGCGAGCATGACCAGCGCATCGACATTCCCGGGGGCGTAGACGAGGCTCTTCGCGAAAAGCTTCCCCGCCTTCTCGAGGCTGCGGGCCTCGTACGCGGCCATGCCGTCGGCATACTCCCTGGCCCCGTCCTTGGGGCCGCATCCCGCGAGGACGGCGGCGAGGGCCGCCGCCAGCGGCAGCGCAAAAAAGAAGTTAGGAACGGATGATGGCGAGGAATTCATCGCGCTTGGCCTCCATGGTCTCCTTGGTCCTTCCCTCGAGGTTTAGCCTGACGAGCGGCTCGGTGTTGGACATGCGAACGTTCGCCCACCAGCCCTCTGCATCCCACGCGTCCACGCTCACGCCGTCGAGCTCGAACACGCGCGCCTTCGAGGCGTAGATGGACTTGATCTTCGCGAGGATCTCCGCAGGGGGAGTGACGGTCTTAGTGTTGATCTCGCCGGACTGCGAGTACTTCTTGAGCGGGGCGATGAGCTCGGAGAGGGGCTTCTCGGACGCGGAGACGATGTTCGCGAGCGCGAAAGTCGCCATCGAGCTCGACTCTGCCGTCGAGTTCGCCTTGAAATAGTAGTGGCCGGAGAGCTCGCCCGCGAAGATCGCGTCGTTCTGGCGCATCTGCTCCTTGATGAACGAATGGCCGACACGCGACATCATGGGCTTGCCGCCCGCCGCCGCGATCACCTCTTCGCAGACCTTCGTGGAGCGGAGGTCGTAGAAGCACGCAGCGCCGGGGTTCGAGGCGAGGAGGTCCTGGGAGATCAGCGCCGTGACAAAGTCCATGGGGATGATCTCGCCCTTCTCGTCGATGAAGCCCGCGCGGTCCGCGTCGCCGTCGTACGCGACGCCGAATGCATACTTCCCGGGGTTCGCCTTCATGAGCGCCTGGAGGTCCTTCAGCGTCTCCGTGTGGAGCGGGTTCGCGTCGTGGTTCGGGAAGTCGCCGTCGTATTCGCCGTAGAGCGAGTCGTAGGTGATGTCGGAGTCCTTGAACGCGACGGACTCGGCGATGCCCATGCCGTTCGCGAAGTCGAGCGCGAGGTGGAGCGGGCGCTTCATGTGCGCAAACGCCTTGACGTGCGCGGCGTAGTCCGCAGAGATATCGACCTTCGTCACCTCGCCGCGCCCCGCCGGCGGCTCGTTGCCGTCCATCGCGGCGACGAGCCTCTCGATGTCCTTTATGCCGGTCGCGCCCGAGATCGGCACGGCGTTAGCCTTGCAGAGCTTGCAGCCGTTCCACTCCTTCGTGTTGTGCGAGGCCGTAATCATGACCGACCCGTCCGCGCCGAGCTTCGCGTTCGCGAAGTAGCTCATCGGCGTCGAGGCGAGGCCGATGTCGACGACGTCCACGCCTTCATCCACGAGCCCCTGCGAGAACGCGGCGAAAAGCGCGTCCGAAGACTTGCGGCAGTCGCGCGCGACCACAACCTTGCCGCCCTTACCAGAGAAGCCGCAGAACTGCGCGTAGGCGCGCGCGATCTTGTGGAAGTCGTCCTGCTTCAGTTCCGTGCCGTAGACGCCACGGATGTCGTATGCCTTGAAGATGCTCATTCTGTCCTCCTTGCTGTCGCGACTGCGACTCTGTTTGAAACAACTCGTACATTATAACAAAAAAACGCACGGCCCGCGCATAAAAGCGGTTTATTGCCCTGCGGCAATCTCACGAAGACGCAGAATCGCCGAATACGGGTCGTCCGAGCCGCATACCGCGCGCACCACCGCCCAGTTCCTCGCGCCGGTCGCAAGGACGGAGCCGAGATTTCCGCCGTCGATCCCGCCGATAGCCACTGCGGGATACGGGACGGACGCTATCATCCTGCCCGCGAGTTCCGTGCCGAGGACGGGGTCTGGTATCTTCTTTGTCGGCGTCTTGAACACCGGTCCGACGCCAATGTAGTCGGGACTGTGGCGAATGGAATCAAGCGCCTGCGCAAGACTGTGGGTCGAAAGCCCGACGATGCGGATACTCGGATACTTCGCGCGCACTTCCTCCACCGGCATGTCATCCTGCCCTACATGAACGCCGTCCGCGCCCGACTCCTCCGCAACCGACGCGTCGTCGTCGATGATGAGGTTCGTCTCGCTGCCGCGCGTTATCACGACAAGCCGCTTCGCCATCTCAAGAAGGTCGCCTCGCGACACGTCCTTCATCCGGAGCTGCACCATCTTGACCCCCGCCTTGACAGCCGCCTCGCAGCAGCGTTCGTAGCCGACCTTGGGGTTTGTCATCACGAGATAGAAACCGAAGTCTTCCATATTGCCAATCCTGAGTTTATCCGTTCGTTATCTGATTTTAGCCACATTAGTTTTAACCACAAAGGGTCACAAAGTTCACATAGAGGTGCGCCATATGGCGCACGGGGTCGGGGTATCCCACGAGGGAAGCGAGCGCCGCAGGCGGCTCAATGCGGGGTGTGCAACCCCAGCCCCAACACCCTTTGCGCTCTTTGTGTTCTTTGTGGCTAAACATAATAAAGAATATAATAACTTCATCTAAAGCCAAGCAGCTTGTGGAGCTGGACCGAGAGCGACCAGCCGTCGAGTTGCGCGAGGACGGCCTTTGCCGTCGCGAAATCCATCTCCCCGCCGCGTTCGCACGGCGAAATGTAGTAGTCGGTCGCGGCGATTCTGCCGCGCACTTCACGGCAGAAGCCGACGATCTTCTCGGATGACGCGACGACACGCACTTCGTCCGCTCGGGTGAGCGCAATGCGGTCGGGGAACTCGGCCTTTGGCGAGCAGGCGACATAGTCGACGAACCCGAGCCAGTCCGCATCGTCAGTTCCATTCGTCTCGACCGCAATCCAGTAGCCGCGCTCCTTTAGCGCCGCAACGAGCTCTGGCATCTCCTTTACAAGCGTAGGCTCGCCGCCCGTGAGGACGATGCTCTTTGGCTTGTACTGTCTGATTTCCGCAACGAGGTCGTCAAGCGACAAGGAAAAGCGCCTTGCAACATCAGTGTCGCACCACGGACACGCGAGATTACAGCCGGCAAAGCGGACGAAGACGCATGGCCGCCCCATGTTGCGGCCTTCGCCCTGAAGCGACTCGAAAATCTCGACCAAATCGTACATCACCGGCAATCAAGGAATGACTTCAAAACGCTAACGCCGTATATCGCGGCGGTCTCGGCACGGAGAATCGTCGAGCCGAACGAAACTGGCGTCGCGATTTCGACAAGCGCGGCAAGTTCCTCCGGCGAGAAGTCGCCTTCCGGCCCGACGTAGATTGAGAGGGAGTCGGGGAATGGGGAATGGTGAATGTCGATTAGCTCCTGAAGCAGAGGCCGGGGCGGCGGGTTCGTGAGCGCGCCGACAAAGCAGGTTGTCTCGCGCACAAGAGGCAACGACTCCGCGAAGGAAACCGGTTCGTGGACTTCCGGGATCCACTTCGCGTCAGACTGGCGCGCCGCGTCCTCGGCTATGCGAATCCAGCGCGCGCGCTTCGCCTCTCGCTCGTCGGCGCCAATCCTGACGATTGTCCGCGCGGAGACGACGGGCACGATGCGCGTCACGCCGAGTTCAGTCGCCTTCTCTATCGTCCAGTCCCAGCGCGAGCCCTTCGTTACGCAGGCGAAGAGCGCAAGCGTCCACGGCGCGCGCGGCGCGGTGCAGGTCGGCGCAGACGCGGCGAGGCGAAAGCCCTTCCCGGACACGCCGACAGAAAAGCGGCGAGACTTTCCGCAGCCGTCGAAAAGCTCTATTTCCTCGCCGTCCTTCGGGCGCAGGACCTTCAGGTGGTTCGCCGCCTCCTTGGGGAGCACGGGCGAATCCGAGGCCAGCTGTTCGGAGGGAACAAGGAGACGGTGCATTACAGCTTCTTGAGAACGGAGCGGATCGAGCGCTCGCGCGCCTCGACCGACTCGCACAGGCGGAACTGCACGCGGGCGCGGTTAAGGTTCTGCTCGGGCTGCGACGTCTTGAAGTAGACGTTGCCGGCGAGATAGTCCTGGAAGAAGCGGAGCCCCAGCTCGAACGGCAGCAGGCGGATAGAATCGTAGAGGTACGCACGGTCGGCGTCGGTGAGGAACGCGCCCGCCTCGCGCATATATCCCTTGCAGAACGCCGTCGCGAGGTCTTCGTCGAACACGACCTTCGTGAGGTTCGTCTCCTCTTCGCCAGCGGGGTTGCAGATCGACCTGAGCGCATCGCCGAAGTCGAGGTGGATTAGGCCTGGGCTCACGGTATCGAGGTCGATCATCGCCGTGCCCTTGCCGGTCACGTCGTCGATCATGATGTTGTTGACCTTCGGGTCGCCGTGGAACATGCGCTTCTTGAGCTCACCCTTCTTCAGCGCCTTCTCAAGGCAGAGCGCAAGGCCGCGACGCTCCTCGACGAACTTCGCGAGGCGCTTCGCCTCCATCGAGGACTTCAGGAGCTCCTTCGCCGCCTTGGACTTCAGCGTCTGGTCGTACTTCCTGAGGTAGCCGCTCGTAATGTGGAAGCCGGGGAGCGGGTCCTTGATCTCCTTCGGATCCATGTCGCTGATGAGGTAGTGGAAGTGTCCGAGCGCCGCGCCGCACTCCATCGCGTGCTCGGGCCCCTGGGCGACGTCGAACGCGTGGGCGGACATTATGCGCGTGATGACGCGCCAGACCTCGCCGTTGTCGTCCACGACGAAGTCCTTGGAGTCCTTCGCCTTGATGATGCGCGGCATCTGCCACACGCGGTCGTCGCGCCCCTTCTGCGCGTCGTCCTCGAGCTTCTCGTGGCAATGGCGCGTCAAGTTGTGCATGTTCTCCATGATCACCTCGGGCTCGGGGAATACATTCCTGTTCACGCGCTGCAGTATCACCTGCGTCTCGGTGAACGTGTTGCGGTAGATCGCAAGGAACGTGTCGTTGATGTTGCCGTTGCCGAAAGGCTGCAACGCGACGAGGCGGCCCTTAATGTTGAACTTGTTGATGAGGATCGAGAGCTCCATTTCCTGTTCCTTCCCTGTTGTGGTCGTTACCTGGCGAACCTGAGCGCCGGCGGCGGCGAGGCCTTGCGCGCGGCGGCTTCGTCGGCAAGCGCGGCGACCGCGGCGTCGAGCTGCGGGTCGCGCCCTGCGGCGATGTCGGCCGGCGTCGTCTCGACCTCAATGTCCGGCGTCGCGCCATGGCATTCCATGTCGGTTCCGTCGGGGAGGAAGAACCCGATGCGGGGCCGCCGCATTACGCCGTAGTCAAGAAGGCAAAGATCGAAAGTCCCGATCACGTCGCCGGCAGTCTCGGTGCCGACGACCTTGGCTCGGCCGAGCGTCTTCATCGCGTGGGTGAACTCCTCGGCGTTCGACTGGCTGCGCTCGTTTGCAAGCACTACTACCGGAAGCGACGTTATGACGGGACGTCCGAAGCGGGAGATGATGTAGCCCTCCTCCGCCACCCCCCTGTAGAGCGTGCGCACGTGGCGCTGGCCGCAGAGTATGTCTATAAGCCTGTCAGCCGTGTGCCCGCCGGTGTTGAAGCGCACGTCTATCACGACGCCATCCTTGCCGAAGCATTCGGCGAACACCGCGTCGGTGAACGCGTCGGCCGCGTCGTCGCGCATCGCGTCTATGGCGAGATAGCCGAAGTTGCCCTTCTCGCGCACCCGCCTGCGGGTCTCGGCGACTTCGGCAGCGCGAAGAAGCTGACGCACCTTCGGGAAGTTCACCCCCTCGACCTCGCGCACGATGGAATTGGTCTCGCCCTCGCGCCTGACCGAGAGCGTGAACCTGTGCGGCAGCGGAACCGTCATCGCCTCGGCGTAGTCCATGCCGGGGGAAACGGCCCTACCATCTATCGAGAGGACGACGTCGCCTGCAAGCAGGCCCTCGTGTCCGCGGTCCGCCGGTGAATCGCGTATGACGTCCTTGACGCGCCATCCCTCGCCCTTCCAGTCGGGGTCGAAGCGGGCCCCGAGGTGCGCGGTGACCGGCTTCCAGCTGCTGGCGCTCGCCTTGGGAAGCCAGCGCGCCCTCGTCGTGTCGTTCGCCCAGAAACCAAAATGCGAGCCGTCGATCTCGCCATACATAAGCTCCATCACGCGGGCGAACACACTCCACGCCGGGGCGTTGCGGGCGGCGAGGGCGTACTTCTCCCTGACCGCCGGCCAGTCCGTTCCGTGGACCGCAGGATCGCAAAACCCGTCCCTCACGTCCGCCCATGCGATCAGGAAGGCGAGTTCCTGCCAGTCTGCGACGTCTATCGCCTTATAGACCGTGAAGTCGAACGGCTTGTCGCCGCGCGTCGGCAGCCCGTTGAAGACGCCGAGCATCGTCTCGTCGCCCTTCTTGCCTCCGCCGGCCTTCGTCCACGACTTCAGGAGAATCGCCTTGCCGAACAGCTCCTTGTCATTGTCGTCGGCGATCTTCGCCTTCCATGTCTTGCCGCCCCAGTTCCACGCGAGTGTGCGGCCTTCGGACGTGAAGACAGGGTCCTCGCCCCTCATCGTGCCAAGATTCCTCACGCGCTCGAAAAGCCCGTCGAACACGATGCGGTACGTCCCCTCCCTTACGCCGCGCTCCGCCTTCTCGTACGCCTCGTCCTCAGGATCGAGATACACGTAGAACAGGTGCAGGTCCCGACCGCTTGCCGCGCGCTTTCCGGAGTATGCGAGGACGCGTCCGTCCGGCGACCACGCGGGGTCGCCGTCCCAGTCGTAGTTGCGCGAGACGTTGTACGGTGCGGGCGCGGGCGTGCCGTCCTCGTCCTTCGCCCAGGTCGGGATTATCCACACGTCGCAGTTGCCGTAGCCGTCGCGTAGCGTGGCGGCGACATAGCGTCCGTCGGGCGACCACACGTAGCTACAGCAGTCGGAAGACTTGAGCGGCGCGACATGCCGCACGACGCCGTTCGTGTCGGCGAAAGAAAGGCAGCCTGCAAGATCGGTCCACGCAAGCGAGCCGCCGTCGGGCGAAAGCGTCAGCTTGCGGCGGCAGACGTCGCCGCCCGCGATCCGCTCGCGGACGAAGGAAAGGCCCTTCCACCAAGCGACGGACTTGTCGGCGCGACTGGCGCGCCACACGTCCACGCCGTCGCCGCGGTCGGATAGGTAGTAGAGCGTCTCGCCGTCAGGCGAAAAAGCGCAGTCGCGCTCGTGGGTGCGCGACGAGCCGTGCACCAGGACGGGACGCCTGTTCTTCCCGTCGTCCGAGAGCTCCATCGCCCACACGTCGCCGCCCGCGGTGAACGCGACGCCCTTGCCGTCGGGGAGGAACGCGTAGTTGCCGAGCCCGTAGTTGTTGTCGGCCTTTGAATACCTGTGGCGCACAGTCCGGCGCGAAGCGGGGTCGAAGCCGACGGGCCTTACGGAGATGCGCGTCGCCTCGGGATTCGCCGCAGTCGGGTCGATTCGCCAGAAATCGAGTCCCTTGCAGAACACCATCGTGCGTCCGTCGCCCGAAAGCGAAGGCGCGAGGACGTGGTCGTCCGAAAACGACGTGATGGCGCGGTCCTCGCCCGAACGCATGTCGCGGAAGCGGACGTTCCTGGTTCCGCCCGCGCCGGAGAGATAGTAGAACGACTCGCCGTCGGGGGCCCATATCGGATCGTACGCGCCGTCGCGCCCCGACACCACGGACAGGAAACTGCCGCCGTCCCGGTCGTACAGCCATATCTCGCCGCGCAGCGACGAGGTCGAGCCCGTGCCGCGCTTGCGCAAATCGCGGCGGCCGCCCTCAGACTTGGCCACGAAGAGCACCTTGCGCCCGTCGGGCGAAAGCGACGGCGTGAACGCAGGGGCGTCGAAGAGTGTAATCTCGGCGCCGCGCGCGTCGAGCGGGACCAGGATGGCGCGGCGGGAGTCGCGCATGCTAGTGACGCTCTCGGACGAATTGTCGCGGAAGGCCGTCGCGAGCAGCCAGCGGCCGTCTGCAGTGTATGCGCGCGGGACGCAGCTCTGGGTGTGGAACGAAAGCTGGCGGAGGCCCCCGGCGGAAAGGCCGTCCGCGCCGAGCGAAAGCTCGAAGGGCATGTCTGCGCCGTCCCTGTCCGAGAGGAACGCGACCTTTTTGCCGTCGGGCGACAGGATGGGGGCCCGCTCCGTGGCCGCTCCGTCGCCGAGCGGGATGGCCGCGCCACCAGCGGTGGGGGCGCGCCAGATGCGCCCGCACCACGCGAACACGAAAAACGACCCGTCTGGAGAGACGGACGGGGACTCGGCGAGATATATCTCCGACCAGTCGCGGGCGGACGCCTCCGGGGCGCAGTCCTGGGCTGCGGCGACTGCCGCGATTGAGATTGCGGAAACGAGGATTGCTGCGGTTTTCATCAGAGGGGCTTCAGGCAGAATGCGTCATGCGTGATTGCGAAAGCCCAGTCTGCGGGCATGCGCTTGAGTTCGTGTCCGGCGCCCCAGGTGTCGGTGTATATGACCTCCTTCAGCTCGGTCTTCTTCGTCTTGGGGTCCTTGTGCTCGACATAGCCGATTATGAGGCGCATGTGCCCGCCAGACGCCTGCGGGAGCCCGGGCTCCGGGAACATGCCGAGCGTGACCCCCCAGAACACGGGGATCCCCTGGTCGACCTGCGCCTTGACCCCTGCCGAGAACTTCTTCCAGCGCGGGTCCTTCATGCGCATCTTCTTGACGACCTTCGGCTTCATCGCGTCGTGGATCGCGCCGACATCCACCATGTTGCCGCGCGTGAAGTCCTTCATGGAGATCTCGCTCTCCCCCTCGGTCTTCGCGGTCTTGTTGTACTGCTCGATCTCCTTCTCCACGTCCTGGAAGGTGCCGGACATGGCCACGATGTCCTGATAGCCGAGGCGGTGCTTCGAGCCGACATCCTTGATGGCGTCCTTCATCTCCGAGACTGACGTGCCGCCCTTGGCCGTCGTGCCGGCGGCCTGGGCTATCTCGTGTTCGTCGACGGTGAAGCCGTAGTACCTCAGGACGCGCTCGCTCGTCGCCGCCGCGCAGTAGCCCTTCTTCCCCTGATCTACCATGGGCACGTTGTCAATCCAGACGTCGCCGTCGGCGTTCTTCTTCACGTTCGCCTTCGCCTTCGTCTTCGAGACGATTCCGCCGGACTTCGCCGAGGCCTTTACCTTCGCCCCGCCCTTCGGATGCATCGTCACGCGCACGTAGTCCGCAGTCTGCTCCTTGGCCTTCACGCCGTTAACGCCCCAGACGAGTTCGATGTCGCAGTCGCCCTTGTTCCACTTCTTCGAGAACTGGTAGCCGCCTGTCTTCAGCTTCTTCTTCTCGGGGTTGGAGCCGATCTTCCCGCCCGGCTGCGCCTTTGCGGCGATGTCGTCGAGGAGGCTCTTGAGCCCATCCGAGCCAAGGCCGCCTGCGTCCTTGTCGTCGCCACGGTTGTAGAGGGACATCTCGACGCGCGTCGCGCCGCCGGCGCCGTAGTATATCCTCGCCTCCCACACATCAAGCCCGTGCCACGTGCAGGCGCCGCGCTTCATGCAGTTCACGATGTCGCGCTTCTGGCTGGCAAAGCCGAAGCCGTCGTTCTGGTGGTCTACGGCGAAGTCGACGGCCGACTCAGTCCAGGCCTCCGGCTTGGCGAAGTGCGTGCCAAGATCGCATGCTGAAAGCATTAGCGGAATTATCAGTGCAAACATGGCGTGAAGTCTACCCTCCTTTGCCGGAAATCCACTTTGGCGACATGCACCCTTAGGCGCGATCCCGCCCTCCAGCTGCCGCCCCCCGGCGCGGACAGCGACTGGTCGTGTTCGTTGTACTTTACAAATCGGCGCGACAGAAGGCTCACATGGACGAGCCCCGAGACGGCGAGCTCCGGTATCTCGACAAAGCACCCGAACGGCGTGCATTTCGAGACAACCGCGTCGTAGTCCAGAACCTGGCGCGTCTTGAGCTGGTCTTCTAAAAGCCGGAACTTCTTTATCTCGAGAAGCCCGCGTTCGGCCTCGGCCGCGATTTCCTCTCGCTCGGACGTGTGCTTCGCCCATGTCGCGAGAAGCCTCGGCGGGCGCTTGGCGGAACCGCCCGCGAGATAGTCGGCGAGCTGGCGGTGGAGCGTCAGGTCGGGATAGCGGCGTATCGGCGAGGTGAAGTGGGCGTAGTAGCGCTTCGCAAGCCCGAAATGGCCGATTGCCGACGAATCATAGACCGCGCGCTTCATAGAGCGCAGCACCATCATCGAGAGCGTAGGATAGAGGGGATTGCGCTTGATCGTCTGGAGCAGCTGCGCGAAGACATGGGAGTTCGAGATGTTCCCAACCCTTATGCCGAGGCCCTTGAGCTCGGCGCGGAGCATGTCGAGCTTCTCGTCGTCCGGCGGCTCGTGGAGGCGCGCGAGTATCTTGATCCCCTTCGTCCAGAGCTCTTTCGCGACCGCCTCGTTGGCGGCGACCATGCACTCCTCCACCATCTGGTGCGACTCGTCGTATGGGCGCGTGACAAGGCCGGTCATCTCGCCGTTCGAGTCGAGGATGACCTCGGCCTCGGGGATTTCGATGTCAAGAGCGCCCTCCGCGAAACGCTTTGCGCGTATCTGCTGGGCGAGCGCGGAAATCGCGCGTATCGTCTTCGCCTCGCGCGAGCCGACTCTCGCGTCGGACTTGCCTCGTATGACGGCCATCACCTGCTCGTAGGTGAAACGCGCCTTCGAGCGGATGACCGACTTCGAGAACGAGCGCTTGACAACCTCGCCGTTCCTGTCGAAAGTGAGAAATACGGAGAACGCGAGGCGGTCTTCGCCGGGGACGAGCGAGCAGACGCCGTTCGAAAGCTCCTCGGGGAGCATTGGCACGACCCTGTCGCAGAGATAGACGCTCGTGGAGCGGCGGTACGCCTCGCGGTCGAGGGCGCTCCCCGGCTTCACGTAGTGAGAGACGTCGGCGATGTGGACGCCGAGCACGCGGTTGCCCTTGCGGTCGGTCTCGAGGGAAAGCGCGTCGTCGTAGTCGCGCGCGGACTGCGGGTCGCAGGTGAAGACGAACTTGCGCCTCAGGTCGAGGCGCCCGGAGCGCTTTATCTCCGCATCGGACATCGGCCGCGTGGAGATGCGCCGCGCCTCCGCGAGGACAGCGGTGGGAAACGACCTTGGCAGCCTGTAGAACTTCATCACCGCCGAGGCGTCATCCTTTGCCGTCTTGCCGGGCATTGGGAATAGTACGTCGTCACTCTTCACGACACATAGTATACCAAAAAACGTGGAACCGTGCCGACGCCATGTAAAGACTTCGACCTCTTCCCTTGAATCAACGTTTACTCACGCGGAGGCGCGGAGGCGCGGAGTCTTCGCACGGAGGATTTGATTTTTGCCACATAGAACACAAAGAGTCACAGAGTGTTTTTGGGGTCTGGGGTAACACCACAGCTTCTTTGTGAACTTTGTGTTCTTTGTGGCTAAATAACATGGTGGGGCAAAACTTTTTTTTTCATTTCCTCACGCGGAGGCGCGGAGTCTTAGCCGAATCAACGCGAGAAGCGGACGGCGAAGCCGCCGCCGGGCGCGACGCGGAATGCCAGCCGTTCGCCCGCCTTCACGCGCTTAGACTCGTGGACGTAGTGCGTCGGCTCCTTGTCGGCGTCGTCCGCATCGCGGAAAACCTCGGCGCTCCACTCTCCTTCGCCCAGAAAGTCAGTGGGAATGGAAATCTCCCGCGCCGACCAGTCCGTGATCGCGCCGACATGCCACGTACCGCCCCTGCGGCGCGCGACGGCGGCGAACTTGCCGATCTCGCCGCAAAGTCCCTTCGCGTCGTCCCATACAGTCGGGACGGACGCGATGAAAAGAGCGCATTCCCGATTGCGGCGGTACGCGCTCGGCGAGTCGCACATCATCTGGAGCGGCACGGGGAAGAGCGTATAGAGCGCCATCTGGTGTGCGCGCGTTCCCTGCGAGGCGGGATTGTGCCTGTCTGGACGCCATTCGTCCATGCGGAGGTTCCGCATCGCACCCGGGGTGTAGTCAACGTGGCCGAGCGGGGCGCGCGTGAACGGCACCGTGCAGTCGTGCGTCATGAAGTCCTCGCCCTTCGAGAAGTTCAGCTTCATCAGTTCCAGCCCTCGTACGCCTTCCACTCCCACGAGGTTAGGGTACGTCGCCTCAAGGCCGGAAGGCTTGCCGCATCCGTGGAAGTCTATGGCAAGACGGTATTTCGCGGCGACGGAGAGCGTCTTCTCCATGAAGCACATCATCTCGGCGTCGTCGCGCTCCATGAAATCGACCTTGAACCCGGCGACGCCGCGCTTCGCGAACGCGGAGAAAATCTCGTCCTGCCTTCCGTCCAGCGCGCGCCACGCCGTCCAGAGCATCACGCGCACCCCGCGAGACGAGGCGTGGGCGACGATTGCGTCGAGGTCGAATCCGTCCGACAGCGAGAAAAGGTCTCCGCGCTTGCACCATCCTTCGTCGATGAGCATCCATCCGAGGCCGTATTCGGCGGCAAAGTCGGCATACGCCTTGTAGGTCGCGGTGTTTACGCCCGGCTTGAACGGAACGCCGTCAAGACGCCTGTCGCTCCACCATTCCCATGCGCACATGCCCGGCTTCACCCATGAGTAGTCGCCCTGCGGCGGCGCGGCAAGCTCGCGCACAATCCGCTGCTCGACAAGGGCGATTGGCTTATCGGCAATGGCGAATACGCGCCACGGGAAGGTGCGCCGCCCGCGCGTCTTGACGATCCAGTCGTGGCGTTCTGTAACGCGCCGATAGTTATTCCCTAAGTTCCGCTCCTTTGCCCGAACGGGATACTTCCCGAAAACGCCGTCGAGCCGCCGCGTCTCGCTACCGTTCCGCCTCAGATGCCAGCCGGCGTAGTCGCGAAGATCCGTCTCCGTAACGAACGCCGCCGTGCCATCCGGATAGCGCACAGTCAGCGGAAGGTACGCGATGCGGCGTCCGTCGGGCACGAACGAGGACGGCGTCGTGCGCGTGTAGGCCGAGGCACACCCGTGCTGAAGCTTGTCCTGCTTCGGGTCCTTCGGATTATCGCACCAGTTGTAGCCCACCCACAGTTCCGTGTCGGGCGAGGGGAAGACGAGCGCCGCCGTCTCGTCGAGAACCGTTATCTCGCCGTCCTCGTCCATCGTGAAGCGGTACGCCACGCCGTCGTTGCGCGCACGCAACTCCACCTCGGCCTCGCCACGGTCCAGACGGAGCGCCACGGGCTGCGGACCGAACAGCGTCCGATTGTCGCGCAGCACCGTCACCATGCCGCCGGAATACGTGATGCGGTTGCGTCCGTCCGGCGAAACCGCCTCCTTGCCATGCGCGCGCCATGGTTCCACGACGGGCGGCGTCTTATCAGCCGAATATGCAAATGCGAAGGTATGCAAATAAGCCAATATGCAAACGGTCAATAATTTCTTCATTATACCACCTCATTATGGGCAAAGACAGTGAAATTGGCCGAACCCTATAGCTTGATGTTGGCCACAATCGGGAAGTGGTCGCTGTGGTAGCATTTCTTGCCAGGTCGCGGGGTTGCGACGGTTTCGTACGTCTCCACCCTGACGCCCGGCGAGACGTAGAGGAAGTCGATCTTCGGGCCGCAGTCTACCCATTTGTAGCCACCGTTGCTGGTCTTGTTCGCGTCTGGCGAGCCACGTCTTGCGTTCCTGACCCTCGCAGGCAACCTCAGCACGGCCACGGCCGGGACTTCGCTGTCGCGCCAGCCCCAGCCAGTGAACGTGCGCCACGGCCCCTTCGGCGGCGTCTTCGACAGGTAGATTGCGTCCTTCAGCAACTTCGACACCGCCTTGGCGGGGGCGTCCGTCTCGTGGCAGTTGTGGTCGCCGACGAAGACGATGGGCGCCCCATTGCCGAATTCCTTCATGCGATTGACGATGAGCAGCATTCCCTTCGTCCTCGCTTCCGCGCTCTTGTGGTCGGTGTGGGCGTTGGCAAAGCAAAGCCGCCTGCCTGTCGCCTTGTCCTTGAGGATGACATACGTGCAGACACGCGGGCACGCCGTTCCCCACGACCGGCTTCCTGGCTTGTCTGGCGTCTTGGAGAGCCAGAACGTGCCAGACTTCTCAAGGTTGAAGCGGCTCTTCCTGTAGCAGACGGGGACGGCCTCTCCCCTAAAGTTCTTCGCCTCGCGGAACCGTCCGACGAAAGCGTAGTCGGGGAACGCCTTTACAAGTTGCCTGTACTGGCCGACCGTCACCTCCTGAAGCCCGAAGACATCCATGTTGAGCTTGCGGACATGCGCGATTAGATCCTTGCGACGGTCGTTCCACGACCGCTCGCCCTTGTCATTTGACGTTGCGCACCTAATGTTGTACGTGCCGACACGCATCTTCGCAGGCGCCGCGACGAGGCGCATAGGCAGAACCGCCCCAAGCGCCAATCCTGCGAGCGCAGCATATTTCACAACCGCTCTATTCCAGTTCATGCACATTCTCACAATCTACACTTATCGACCGTATCACAAGAGTCAGTCCCTCCCACGCCTGGGGTCTTCACGACGTATGGACGGGCGTTCGCGACCTCGGGGACAATCTTGTAGTCGTAGATGCGTCCGTTGCGCCATGCAATGTCCACGCTGTATCCGCCGCGTGCGCGGAGCCCCCTGACGAAACCGTCCTTCCATGCGGACGGAAGCGCAGGCAGGAGGTCGATTACGACGCGCCCCTTCTCGTCGCGCTCATGCGACTGCAGCAGCATTTCGGCGACGCCGGCGGTTGCGCCGAAGTTGCCGTCGATTTGAAACGGTGGATGCATGTCCCAGAGATTCGGGTTGGTCCTACGCGCAAGCATCCCGTCAAGGATTGACCTCGCCTGGTCGCCGTCGCCGATGCGCGCGCGGCACACCATCCTGTGCGCAAGCGCCCAGCCAGTCGTCTTGACCCCTCTCTGGTCAAGGGTATACCGCGCCGCCGCAATCCATTCGGGATGGGACTTGTCGATGACCGACCCCGGGTAAAGCCCCACGAGATGGGAGATGTGGCGGTGCGTCCATTCGCCGATCTCGCCGTACTTCCGCTCCTCGCGGTATTCCTTGATCTGCCCAGACTCGCCAACCTGCACCGGGGCGTAGCGGTCCATCTGCCGCCTGGTCTCCGCGACAACGGCGTCGTTCGTGCCGAGGGCTGCCGCAAGGCGCAGGAGGTCAGAGCCGTTCTCGCTGAACATCTGCTGGTCGAAAGCGCACCCCACGGTTGCGTAGTAGCGACGCGGCTTGGTCCTGTTGTCATACTGCTCCGGCGACGCAGAGAACTTCGAGAGGAAGAGCCCGTTCGTCTCTACGACGCACCGCGTGAAGAAGTCCGCAGTGCCGTGTACCACCGGCCATGCGTACCGCCTCAGGATGCGCTCGTCTTGCGTGAAGTAGTACCAGTCCGCGAACAACTTGGCGGTAAGGCCGACCGTGCCAGGGCCGGAATGCCCGCCAGGCGCGGCTATGGAATACGGATATGACGCCGTGCCTATGCACCAGATGTCCGGGGACTCCTCCTCGGAAGGCATCGGCCCAAGGTTGTGGGAGGCCAGATATTCCGCAACGAGCGGACGCGACACGGGACGGAACGCCTCGTTGAACGCCGCATACGCCTCGAAGCACTCGGCGAGGTTGCAGACGAAGGCTGGCCAGTAGTTCATCTGCACGTTGATGTTGTGCCAGTATCCCGACCCCCAGGGCGACTTGTCGTGTGCAGCCCATACGCCCTGCAGATTGGCCGGCATGGTCCCAGGACGGGACGACGAGACGAGTAGGTAGCGTCCATACTGGAAGAAGGTCTCCTCAAGATAGGCGCCCGTGCGCCCTTCTCTGGCGTCGGCGAGAAGCGCTGTCGTCTCGCGGTTCTCGTCGCCGCTCTCCGCCGCGCCCGCAAGCCCAATGGCGACGCGGCCCATCAGGTTCGTGAAGTCCTTTAGGTGGTCTGCCTTGACCGCATCCCAGCCCTTCGCGGCGGCCTTGGCGACGTTTTCGCGCACCGTCGCATACGCCTTAGGGTCTGGATTGTCGATTTCCGGCGCGGCGGCGACGCGCGAATCGCCGACGCGGAAGCTGTCAGGTTCGAGGACGTAGTTCGTGCCGCACGAGAAATATACGGTCGCACTAGTCGCACCCCTGACTTTTATCTTGTCTCCATCCGCGGCGGTCTCTCCATCAGCCGACACTTTAAGCAGTCCGTAGAACTTGACGTTGAAGAACTGCAGATGCTGGACGACCTCTATCTCGTCCCCTTTCGCGGCAGCTCGGCCTGCGCGTCCAGAATACGCAGCCTTGCCCTTGTCGCCCGTTGCGAAACTGCGCTTGAACGGAATGTCCGCCACGAGGTCGAACGACAGTGCACCCTTCTCTGACGCATTTAGGCGAAGCGCCATAACGCGGCCGGGATACGACGCCAGGCACTCCCGCGTGTACTTGACGCCGCCCATGGCATATCCCACACGCGCAAGGCCGGTCTCGATGTCAAGCGTCCTAACATAGTCCGTCACGTTCGTCGCCGCGCCGTCGCCGTGGAAAAAGTCGAGGCGGATGTCGAGCGCGTCCGTAAGGTTGCCCTTGGCCCACGAGGCGTCGCCTCGCGTCAGGAAAGTGTTTTCAGTCACCTGAAGTCGCTCGTGATCCACGCCGCCGAACACGCTCACGCCAAACCATCCGTTGCCTATCGGATAGGAATCCAGCTCCCAGCCCTTGATGGAATCCTCGGCGGGCCGCTTGGACATGATTCTATGCGACGCTTGTCTTGCAGTGCCGCAGTCCGTCTCGTCGCCGTGCGAGACGACAAACGGGAACCTCGCGGCGAGCCCGTCTGCACAAGCGGACAACGCAGCGCAAGCCGCGATGACCACCACGGAACCTGCACAGACAAGCCTTCTATGCGCTTTCATTTTTATTTGCAGTCCTCAACAAGTACAAAATCGGATGCAAAGTATTATACCAAACTTATCACCTGTCCGTCGAAAACGAGGTGGTCGCGCTGCTTTGGCGACAGCAAACAATGCAAGGGGCGCGAAGGATAGACCTTTGCACCCCTTGGCGATGTTGCTGGAAGCCCGCAACAAATTAGCGAATGAATAACATCGTGCGCATCGGCTTGACGGAGAGGACGATTTCGCCGTCAACAACCGAGACTACCCTTTGCGCCTTCCAGTGCCGAAGCGGCGCGAAGTGACTTCGATCACGTTGACCTGGTTGCGGAGCTGCAAGATGATCTGCTCGACGACACGCGCGGTGCCGAGAACGTCGATCTTCATGCGGGACACCGTGCCGTCCTCGGTTGGCCCGACGTCGAGGGTCTGGATGTTGTAGCCGCGCCCGGAGATTAGGCCGACGATCCTTGCAAGGACGCCAGGCTTGTTCTCGACATAGCAGTTGAGACGGTGGATTTCCTCTTTCATGCCTCGGCCTCCTTCTCGACAACGACCTCGACAAGCATCGGCGACTTGGACCTAACCGCCCTCGCTATCGCCGCGTCGAGCTTGCTACCGTCGGTCACGCGAACGCCGCGCAGTCCATACGCCGCCGCGAGCTTCACGAAGTCGGGAGAGCGAAGGTCCGTCGCAAAGTAGTTGCCGCCGCACAGATGCCGCTGCATCTGGCGGACGAGCCCGAGCGAGCCGTTGGAAAAGACTATGAAAACGACAGGTAACCTGAGCTCCGAGGCGACCATGAGCTCCTCGGCGGTCATCTGCGCGCCGCCGTCGCCAAGGAAGGCGACGACCTTGCCGTCGACGCCCGCAAGCGCGGCGCCGATTGCGGCGGGGATGCCGAAGCCCATCGCGCCCATGCCGCCAGAGGCTATGAAGTGGCGCGGCTGCGTGTGGCGGAAGCGCTTCGCCGCCCAAAGCTGGTGCTGGCCGACATCGGTGACGACGACCGCCTTCCCCTTCGTCGCGGCATATACCGACTCGACGACGGTCTGCGGCATGATGACGCCCTTGTGCAGGGGCTTGAGCCCCTCGGTGCGCGGCCTGCGGCGGGCGTCGATGGACGCAAGCCAGTCGTCGTGCGACGACGGGGCTATCCGCGAATCGACCGTCATTAGGAGCTCCTTCACGTCTGCGAGGATGCCAAGGTCGACGGTGACGTTCTTGTTTATCGACGCGGGGTCGCAGTCCACATGGACGATCTTTGCGCGGCGGGCGAACTTCGACGCACTCCTGCCCGTGACGCGGTCGTTGAAGCGCACGCCGAGCGCAAGGAGGAGGTCTGCCTCGGCAATCGCGGCATTCGCCGCGAACTCGCCGTGGAGCCCCGCGAGGCCGAGCGCGAGAGGGTCGGTCTCGTCAAACGAGCCGATGCCCATCAAAGTCGTGGCGACAGGAATCCCCGCCTTGTGCGCGAGCGCGGCGACATCCTTCGACGCGCCTGACGCGATGACGCCGCCGCCCGCGAGGATCACGGGGCGCTTCGCGCCGTTTATCAGCTTCGCGAGACGGCTCACCTGCGATGCTGTCGCGGACACCTCGGGATGGTAGGCCCTCAGGAAAACGCGCTCGGGATAGGTAGCCGAGGTGAGCGCCTGCTGGCAGTCGCGCGGAATGTCCATGACCACCGGGCCCGGCTTGCCGTGGGTCGCGATGTAGAACGCCTGGGCGACCGTCTCGGGTATCTCGTCGGCGGAATGGACGAGGAAGTTGTGCTTCGAGACGGCGCGCGTGAGGCCTGTCGTGTCGGCCTCCTGAAACGCGTCGGTGCCTATCTGGTCGAGCGGCACCTGGCCGCAGACGAGCACCATCGGGACGCCGTCCATGTTCGCGGCGCCGAGGCCGGTGATCGTGTTCGTGAGCCCGGGGCCGCTCGTCACGACGACGACGGCAGGCCGTCCGCTCGCGCGGGCATAGCCGTCGGCCATGTGGACGCAGCCCTGCTCGTGGCGGCCGAGCACGAACCTGAACGGCGCGCGGGAAAGCTCGTCGAAGACGTCTACGACGTTGCCGCCCGGATACCCGAAGACGATCTCCGCCCCGGCCTTGCCCAGGGCGTCGACCAGGGCCCGTGCGCCCGTTATCGGCTTTTTCTTCATCGCGTGCGCAGCCTTCAGTGGACGAAAAGTATCTCGCGGTACTTGGGGAGTGGCCAGCGAGAATCATCGACGAGCCCCTCAAGCCTGTCCACGGTGCGGCGAAGGTCGCCCATCGCCTTGAGCTGCGCGTCGGAGCGCCCGCGCGCAAGCGCCTTTTCGAGGCGGTCGCACTTTACATGCAAGTCGTCGAGGCCGGCGCCGAGCTTGGTCGAAAGCGCCGTAAGCCCGCGAACGCCGTACTTGAGCCCATCGGCCTTCGCCTGGCCAAGCGCGGCGGCGAGCCGCGAGAACTCGTCGGCCACGACGGGGCGCACCATCGAGCGCGCGATTTCGAGCGCGACCGACGCCTCGATGCGGACGCGGCGCAGGTAGTCCTCACGCCCTATCTCCCAGCGCGAGAGCATTTCGGTCATAGAGAGGACGCCGTACTTCTCGAAAAGCGCGATGTTCGCGGGATCCTTCAGCGGCTCGAGCGCGGCGGGCGTGTCGCGCAGGTTGGGAAGCCCCCTTCTCGCGGCCTCCCTCGCCCAGTCCGCAGAATACCCGTCGCCCGAGAACACGACGCGCCTGTGCGCCTTGACGAGACGGCGCAAAAGCTTCTGGAGATTCTCGTTGAAGTCGCCGTCCATCGCCTCGAGCTTGTCGCATATCGCGTCAACCGACTCCGCGACGATGGTGTTGAGCACCATCTGGCTCTGTGCGCAGTTCTGCGACGAGCCGGGCGCGCGGAACTCGAACTTGTTGCCCGTGAACGCGAAGGGCGACGTGCGGTTGCGGTCGGTCGTATCCTTCGGCAAGGCGGGCAGCGTGTCCACGCCGACGCGGAGCTTGCCGCCCTTCCCGCCGCGACGCATGCGCGGCGTGCCGCTCTCTATCGAGTCGAGGACGGCGTTCAGCTCGTCGCCGAGGAATATCGAGATTATCGCTGGCGGCGCCTCGTTCGCGCCGAGCCGGTGGTCGTTGCCGGCGCCGGCCGTGGACATGCGAAGGATGTCCGCGTGCTTGTCGATTGCGCGAATGACGGCAAGGAGCACCGTGAGGAAGATCGCGTTCTCGCGCGGGTCCGCGCCGGGGGTGAGTAGGTTGCGCCCGCCGTAGGAAACGGACCAGTTGCAGTGCTTGCCCGACCCGTTGACGCCGTCGAACGGCTTTTCGTGCAGAAGGCACACGAGCCCGTTGCTCTCGGCCGTCTGGCGGAGGACTTCCATGACAAGCATGTTGTGGTCGACGGCGAGGTTCAGGTCCTCGAACATCGGCGCGAGCTCGAACTGCGCGGGCGCTACTTCGTTGTGGCGCGTCTTCGCGGGGATGCCGAGCTGCCAGAGGCGCCTCTCGACCTCGCTCATGAACTTGAGGACACGCGGCTTTATCGCGCCGAAGTAGTGGTCTTCGAGCTGCTGGTGCTTCGCCGGCGCCGCGCCGAACACCGTGCGGCCGGTCTGCAGAAGATCGGGGCGGCGCAGGTAGAAGCGCCTGTCGACGAGGAAGTATTCCTGCTCGGCACCAAGCGTCACCTCGACATGCGCCTTCGGCTGGGAGAACTTCGCCATCAGCCTCTCCATCGCGCGGGCGAGCGCCTGCACCGAGCGGAGAAGCGGGGTCTTCATGTCGAGCGTGTCGCCCGTGAACGAGCAGAACGCCGTCGGTATGCACAAGGTCGCCCCGTTCTCGTGGCGCTTCACGAAAGCGGGGGAAGTCGGGTCCCACGCCGTGTAGCCGCGCGCCTCGAATGTTGACCTAAGCCCGCCGGACGGGAAGGAGCTCGCGTCGGCCTCGCCGCCGATGAGGTTCCTGCCCGAGAACCTCTGCACCGCCTGCGCGGGGCCGGTCGGCTCAAGGAAGGCGTCGTGCTTCTCGGCCGTGCCGCCGGTGAGGGGCTGGAACCAGTGCGTGAAGTGGGTCGCGCCCTTCCCGACCGCCCATTCCTTCATGCCCGCCGCCACGGCGTCGGCTATGGACGGGTCGAGAGGCTTGCCGCCCTGCATTGTCGCAAGCAGCTTCGCCGCGACCGACTTGGGCAGGAACGCCCGTATCGCCCGCTCTGAAAACACGTCTTCGCCATATTCCCTCATCGCTGTGTCCTTCATCGCTTTACTCCTCGACAATGTCGGCGGAAAGGTCGCAGACCGCCGATTCTGGCAGAACGAATACCGCGTCCGACGCGCCTACGGTCGCGAAGCAGCCGCCGTCGGTCTCGTCGCCCACGAGGATGTTCCGCCTTATCGCGTCCTCGCGCTCGAGGTCTATCGCCACGGTAAGCCTCGGCTTGTCCAGCCCGTAGCCACCAAGCTCGTCCGCCGACACTTTGAGCTTCACGATCCTGCCGGCGTCGAGCGGGTTCACCACGCCGAGGACGCGCGCGACGCCGGCCTCGGAAACGGTGCCCGAAACAGGCGACGCCTCGACGCTCCACGCGCGGCGGTCGCGGTCGTAGACGACGGACTTTGTCCCGTTCGTGTCCGTGCCGGTGACGGAAAGCCGCCTGACCGACGCTGGGTCGATCTTCAGTATCTCCAGGCTGCGGAAGTCCTCAAGGCGGAACTGCGGGCCAAGCGACGCGCGCGCCACGCGCACCTTGCGCTCGTCGGACGAGACCGACACCTCGACGCCGTCTTCGTCCACGTCGCCGCCGCGAAGCGCAAGCACCTTAGCAAGGAGCGACTCAACCGCCGTGAGCGACGCCGCCGCCGAGACGGGGGCATCCATGCGCCACGAGCCGTCGTCCTTCTTGGCGAGCATGCACGCGACCCCGCCGTCCACGACGGACAGCCCCGTGACCTGCGACGGCTCGTACGGGAAGATGCGCGTGTCGGCGAACGCGGAGCCGTCGAGCGAGGCCATGTCCTTCAGCGCCCCGTCCACCGTGACTATCGCGGAGCCGTTGTGGACGAGCGCGTAGACGCGCCCTTCGCCGGCGTCCGAGCCAAATGAAATGCGCCTGTCGGCGCCGTCCGGCCCCTTGAATGTCAGCGTTACGGCGCTCTCGGCGCCGAGCCCATACCCAGCGAGAAGCGCACTCGAAGCCTCGGCGACCTCGTTGGAGCCACCCACGGGCCAGACGAAATCGACGGCGCTCGCCGACATCACATCGGAAAGGAGCTTCCTTATCTTCGTCGCCGACGCGGGGCCCTCGGCGGGCTGCACCATCGTCCACGCGTCGCCGTCGCGCCTGAAGCGCATGAACTCGCCGGTGCCGCGCTTCACGTCAAACGAAGCGACCGACTCCTCGCCGGAGGCGAACAGCTTGCGGCTGCGGAAGCCCGACGCCGGGACATCGACTGCGGCAAGCGTGTTCGACGGAACAACGAACACCGCGCGGACGCCCTCTATCGCCGCGTACACGCCCGACGCCGACGGCGTCGCGATGCCGAAGGATATCGAAGTCTCAGAGTCAAGCGCCCTGACGCGCACGGCGAGGCGGGGATTCTCGAGGCCGAAGTCGGCGCGGGTCCGGCCGAGCTTCAGCAGCTCCTGGTCGCCGAGGGAGTCGTCAACCGGCGCATACGCGAGCGCATCGAGCAGCTTCAGCACAACGGACTCGTCCACGCTGCCGGCGAACGGCTCGACGAGGCGCCAGCTGCCCGTGTGCGTAAGGACCGACTCGACCACTCCGTTGCGCGATATCTCGACGAGGGACACGGTGTCGTCGGGGACCGGGAGCAACGTCGAACGGGGGACGATCGCGGTTTCGCGCGAGGCGTCGAGCGACAGCAGGAAGTTCGCTCCGGCGAGCGCCGCCACGCCGACAACCAGCCAGAAGATTATGCGCATGTTCTTCATCGCCGGAACCTCCTTCTGGCGGCAACGGCAAGCAGGAAGAGGAACACCCCGGATGGCACGGCGCCCGCGAGGATCACGGCGAAGCGGACACGCCCCGCGCGGTCGAGCCCTGTGGAAAGCGCATTGGCCCCCGCGCCGCTCGCCACGGACGCATCGGTTCCCGAGAGGTAGGCGACGCAGTTGAGGAAGAAGTCGCGGTTAGCGTTCGCGCGCGCGGCGAGCTGCCCGTTCATGGCAAAGCCGGCGTCGCCTATCGCGACTATGCGCATCGGGCGTATCGAAAGGTCGGCCCCCGCGCCCGCGCCGCGCTCGACGGTCGCCGCGACCACCGCAGTCCCCGCCTTGGCAAGCGGCGTGAACTCTATGCGGTCGGCACCGCCGCCGGTCTCGGCGGCCGCGGACGGCATGAAGCCGATAGGACGCTCCAGCACGATGCGCGAGCCCTGGAGCGGCTTCGAAATGGCGTGCTCCGAGAACTCGCCTACGATGACATCGGTCGAAGACAGCGTCTTCGCGCCTGCGGTCGAGACCTGCGACGGCCTGAGCCCCCAGCCAGGGAGCAGCGACGCGACGCCGCCCGAGTCGGCCGCCGCGAGCAGGACGAGCATGCGCCCGCCGGCGCGGAGATACGAGTCGATTCGGCCCGCCTCGGCGCGCGAGAAGTCCTCCTTCGCCCCGGCGACGACTATGAGCGCGCAGTCGGACGGTATCTGGGCGTCGCCGGCGAGGTCAATCGGCATGTTCCTGTAGCCCTCGCGCGCGAGGTCGCGGGCTATGTCGCTCATTCCGAAGGCGCCGTAGTCGTCGTTCGCCGTCTCGCCGTGCCCGACGGTCCAGTACACGTTGCGGCGCTGAGGGGGCATGGTGAGGCTCTGTATGGACGACGCGCATATCCTCTCGCCGCATCCGTCCGCGAGCGGCAGCACGACGTTGCGGCGGCCCTTCTCGAAGACAAGGCTCCCCTCCGAGGCGCCGAGGCGCACAAGCCTTTCGGCGGAACCGAGGTCCCAGAGGGGATCTACGAAGACGAGGCCGATCCTGAGCCCGCCGAGCGACGCCGACTCGCGCTGGAGCCTGCGCAGGAAGTGCCCTATCGGGCGGAACCGCACATCCTTCCGCGAGAGGAAGCACGTCACCGTCATTTCGCCGTGCGCCTCGGCGAGAATGCCGCGCGTCCTCGCGGAGAACTCGGTTTCGACATTCCCGACCGGCAGGTCCATCTTCGTGTCGAGGCGGTTCACGAGCTCGACGGCAAGGCCGGAGAAAACGCCGGCGAGGGTGATTGCAAAGACGGTGGAAAGCCGCAGCGAACGCCCCCCGCGGCCGCCCAATCGGCACATTGCGACGTTCTTGGTGGCGGCAAGGAGGAAGAACGACGACAGTATCAGGTACGAGAGCACGATGCCGGACGAAAAGAGCCCCGACGACATGTCAACGACATGCGCGTCCAAAAGCATCTCGCCGAACGCGGGCCTGCCAAGCGGCGCCCAGGCGAGAAGCGCGGCCCATCCGCCGCGCGGAATGCCTATCAGGAGGAGAAGCGACGCACACGCGGCGGCGGCGGCATGGCGGAACACCGAGCTCATGGCGACGGACACCGCGCACCAGAGGACGCCCTGGAGCATGAGCGCGAGGAACGCGGGGCAGAAGCCGAGCACGCCGATTCCGGCGAGCGCGGACGGCGCGTAGATGCGCAGCGCGACCACGGTAGACGCGAACGACAGGAACGTCGCGAACATGAGCATCGTGAACACGCCGAGGAACTTCCCGAGCGTGAACTCGCGCTCCCTCACCGGCACCGTCAGCAAAAGCTCCATGCGCCCCGACTGCAGCTCGTCGCTCCACACGTCCATCGCGAGAAGCGCCGCGAGCGCAGGCAGGAAAGGCGCGACGCCCATCGCCCAGACTGACGCGACGGAAAGGCCAGACCCCTCGGCCGCATCGAGGCGGAAAGCGAAAAGCGCCGCAGAGGCCGCGAGAAACGCGCCGACCGCGAACGCAGTCGAGTATAGGCTCCGTGCGCGGCCCACGGTGCGGTTCCACGTCACGCGAACGGGGCTCATGCGGCGCCCCCCTTGAGGGCGGCGGAAAGCCGCCCGAGGACGACCGCCCTGTCTACGCCCGCCGTGGAAACCGAAGCGGAGATAACGCCGTCCCTGAGCACGAAGAAGCGCGTCGCCCATTTTGCGAGGTCGTCAAGCTCGTGCCCGGTCGCTATTACGGACGAAAACGCGGCAGCCGCGGACAGCACCGGCCCTGCGCAGTCGCGCATCTCGCCGTCGAGCCCCGAGAGGAAGTCGTCGAGAAGGAGGACGCGGGGCCGCAGGAGAAGCGCGTCGGCGAGCGCCACGCGCTTCTTGAGCCCCGCCGAGAGGCTGCCTATCGGCGAACGCAGGAAGTCGGACACCCTGCACATCTCGCAGGCCTCATCAACGCGGCGGCGTATGCGCTTCACGGGCTCGCCCTTCAGGGCGGCGCGGTAGTTGAGGTACTCCTTGACCGTCATGTCCTCGTAGAGCGCGACGCGCTCGGGCATGTAGCCGAGCTGCCTGCGGTAGCGAAGCGGCCTCGCAAGCGCGTTCTGCCCGTCCACCATAACTGCGCCCGAGTCCGGGGCGGCAAGAGTCGCAAGCACCTTCAGAAGAGTGGTCTTGCCCGCCCCGTTTGCGCCGACGACGCACACGACCTCGCCGGGGGAGACGACGAACGACACATCCCGGAGGACAGGCTTCCTCCGGTAGGTGAACGCGATGTTTCGCACTTCGAACATTGTCCGTCGTATTATACCAAAATTGTGGCGGGGACGACACGGACTTCTCCGCGACGGCACGCCCAGCACATGTAGGCGATGGTCACGAAGAAGCTCGCCGGAACGCGCGGGCGCGACGCGATCCTGACGCCGAGAAGCGTCGTCTTCCCTCCAAGGCCCATCGGGCCTATGCCGAGGGAGTTGGCGTCCTTGAGGATTCGCCTCTCAAGCCGCCTGAGCGTCGGGTCCGCAGACTCGCCTGCCGCGCAAAGCGGGCGGAGAAGCTGCTCCTTCGCGACTTCATACGCCGTCGCGCGGTCGCCGCCGATGCAGACGCCGAGGATCCCCGGCGCGCAGCCAAAGCCCTGCGCCTTGCGCACCGCGTCGAGAATGCATTTCCTCACGCCCGCAAGATCGCGCCCCGCGCCAAGCGCGGAGTCCGGCAGCGAATACTGGCGCGACATGTTCTCGCTGCCGCCGCCCTTCATGAGAAGGGTCGCGAACCCCGGCTTCTGCCAGTCCACGTAGTGGATCACGGGAGCCCCGTCCGCGCAGTTGTCGTCGTAGGATGCGCCCGTCACGGAGTCGATGCAATTCTTGCGCAGATGCCCTCTCGCGGTCGCGAGCGCGACCGCCTTCTTGACGACTGCGGGCGAGACCCTGCGGCGAAGCGACGCGTCAACGTAGAAAGCGAGAGTGCCGGTATCTTGGCAAAGCGGCGAGCCGAGCTTCCGCGCGAGATGCACGTTGTCGAGTATCGTCCCGAGGACGACTGACGCGGACGACCCGCGCGCCTCGCCGCGAAAGGCCCTAGCTATCGCCGCTTCCACGTCGGGTGGAAGCGACGAGCTTGTGTCGCGTATAAGTCCGGCAAGATTCTCGACAATGCTCATGCCGTGAATTATGGCGCGATGTCACTTCGCGGTGAGCGCCGCGACGCCGGGAAGGACCTTGCCTTCGAGGAACTCAAGCGAGGCGCCGCCGCCGGTGGAGACGTGGCTCATCTCGGCCGCCTTGCCGGACTTCTTGACCGCGCTCACCGAGTCGCCGCCGCCGATGATCGACGTGCCGCCGTTCGCCTTGACGGTCGCAACCGCGTCGCAGACGCCGTACGTGCCCTTGGAGAGCGGCGCGAACTCGAAGCAGCCCATCGGGCCGTTCCAGACGACAGTCTTCGCGCCCTTGACGGCCTCCGCGAAGAGTTCGACCGACTTCGGTCCAATGTCGAGGCCCATCCAGCCATCCGGGATGTCGCCCTCGCAGAGCTTCATCTCGATGTCGGAGGCGTCCTTCGTCTCGGGGAACTTGTTGGCAATCACGTTGTCGACGGGGAGAAGGATCTTGATGCCCTTCGCGTCGGCCGCAGCAAGCATCTCCTTGCAGTAGGCGACCTGCTCGTCCTCGCAGAGCGACGTGCCGATCTTGATGCCCTGAGCCTTCTTGAAGGTGTAGGCCATGCCGCCGCCGATGATGAGCGTGTCAACCTTGTTGAGAAGCGCCTTGACGACCGCGAGCTTGTCCGAGACCTTGGCGCCGCCGAGGATGGCGACGAACGGACGGACGGGATTCTCGACGGCGTCGCCGAGGAACTGGATCTCCTTCTCAAGGAGGAAGCCCGAGACCGCAGGCTGGATGTAGTCGGCGACGACGGCGGTCGAGGCGTGGGCGCGGTGAGCCGTGCCGAACGCGTCGTTGCAGTAGAGGTCGCCGTAGGAAGCGAGCTTCTTGGCCATCTCGGCGCGCTGCGCCTTGAGCTCGGCCTTCTTAGCGGCAAACTCCTCGTCGGTGAGGTGGATGCCCTTCTTCTCGTCGTCCTTCTTGACCTTGCCGTCCTCGGCCTTGTAGAAGCGGGTGTTCTCGAGGAGCGCGACTTCGCCGGGCTGAAGCGCCTTGACGACGTCGTCGGCCGCCATGCAGTCGGGGACGAACTTGACCTGGAGCCCGAGCTTCTCGGAAAGCGCCTCTGCGACGGGCTTCAACGTGAACGCCGCGTTGTCGGGGTTCGGAGCGCTCCCAAGCTTGACGCCCTTCGGACGGCCGAGGTGCGACATGAGGACGAGCGAGCCGCCCTGCTCGAGGACGTACTTGATCGACGGCAGCGCCGCGACGATGCGGGTGTCGTCGGTGATCTTGCCGGAGCCGTCCTTGGCCATCGGCACGTTGAAATCAACACGCATTACGACGCGCTTGCCCTTGAGCTCGACGTCGCGGAGAGTCTTCTTGTCCATTTTAAGTAGTTAAGTAGTTAGGTGGTTAGGTGGTTAAGTAGTTAGGTGGTTAGGTGGTTGGGTAGTTGGGTGGTTGGATGATTAGTTCTTGGAGGTTTCAACCTTTCAACTCTTCAACTTTTCAACCTTTCAACTACAAAGGGCACCAGAATGCCTGACATTCCGATGCCCTTCGCCATCACATTCCCGTATTCCCTGAATTATTTTACTTGGCCATCTTGTTGAGCTTGAGCTGAGCGCGCGATTTCTTGCGGTCAGCCGTGTTCTTCGTGATGATGCCCTTCTTCACGGCCTTGTCGAGACCGGAGACAAATTCCTTGAACTTCTTCTCGGCGTCTTCCTTGTTGTTCGCGTCGGCGAACTTGAAGAGCTTCTTGTGCGCATCGTGAAGCTTCGCCTTGCAGACCGCATTGCGCTTGCGGGCCTTCTCGTTCTGACGATCGCGCTTCCTTGCAGCGCGGCCACCCTTTATATTAGCCATCTTTTATTGTCCTTTTTTGGGAATGTTCGCGCGTAGTATACCATAATCCCCCGCCGAAAGGCAAGTGTATTTCGAAGCGGAGGGTGGGCGATACTGGACTCGGACCAGTGACCCCTACCGTGTGAAGGTAATGCTCTAACCAACTGAGCTAATCGCCCGGAAACAGGGAATAGTATACCATAACTCGGCCGCCGCTTTCAAGTGGCATCGTTGCATTATTTAAAATCCCCTCCAGGGCTCTCAATCCCGGGAGACGGTCTTGCCGAAGATGTTGCCGTAGCGGCTGAGGTTCAGCGCCTCGACAAACGACGATATCTTCGTTACCGTCGAGCACGGGTCGATGGACGCGTCCATGCAGTCGCCCTCAAGCGCGAGGAGAGGGCATCCGACCGAGTCAAGCGTCTCGCGAAGGAGCTTCGAGAAAGCGCGGTCTGCGAGCGAACAGCGCCCGAAGCCATGAGTATAGAGGACGACGCCGTTGAACTTGCCCACTGGAATCGCCTTCTTCACGTATTCAACGCGCTGCGCTGGATCGAGGAAGCCCGACTGCAGCAGCTTTCGCGCGAGCGAGCGGTAAGGATCCTTCGGGTCGAGCGGCTCCCAGCCGACGAAGTTTGTCTCTTCGAAGACTATCGGCGCGTTGCACGTCGTTTCGAGGAAAGTGAGATGCTTCGTGTCGTAGAAAGGCGGCAGGTGCAGCCAGAGAAGACGGTGCGTGTCGTCGATAGAGTAGCGCTTCTCGGCCCACAGCTTCTTCTGGATGAGCTCGTCGCGGTACGCCGTCTGGATGTCGACGAGATCCTGCGTGCCCCAGAGCTGCGAGAAGACCACCGCATTGTATATCGCCTCGCTGCCGCGGACGAGAGGCGGCGACGTGAACCTGAGGTGCGTGCACTGGCGAGCGAGCTCGGCGGCCTCGTTGGAAAGGACGCACGCCTCTTCGAGACGGCCCTGGTCGAGCTTGCGGCCAAATGCCTTCTCCATAAGCGCGACGGACTCGGCGAGGCCGTCGGCAATCGTCTCGATCGCGGCGCGGCTCTGGCCGTTGATTGGCGTCTGGAGGGAGTAGAGGCGGTCTGGGATCTTGTATTCTCGCGCGAGGTCGGCGAACACGCGCTCCGCCTGCTGGCAGGGCTGCATCGTCGAGACGATGTAGTCGGGCTTCTCAAGCTCCATGCCCTCGAGCATGCGCAGGAACGAGCAGGTCTGGCCGTCGAAGCCCTTCTGCGCGGCCTTGCCAAGCGCTTCCTTGACCTTGTCGGCCTTGCGCCCGAAGAGCGCGGCGTAGGTCTCAAGCGTGCGGACGCGGCAGTCCATCGCGTTGAGGATCTCGGTCGGGAAGAAGAGGTTGCGCCAGACGAGGGGCTTCGACTTGTCAGACGAGAAGAAGTCGCGCTTCGTCGACTTGATCCTGAGCAGAACAGACTTGCCGCGCGTCGGCTCGTACTCGACCTTGGCGAGATCAAGCTTGCCGGAATCCCTGAGGTCGTGGAGCTGGCGGGCGATCACCGCCGCGCCGAGGGCGCCCATCACCTCGTGGTACTGCGGGATGACAATCTCGCTGCCAGTGAGCTTCTTGAGGAAGAATGCGACGGCGCTGTTGAACGCGACACCGCCCTGGAAGAGGATCTTGCGGCCAGGCGCATTGAGGAGAAGCTGGCCGACCGAGTTTAGGATCGTGCGCGCCTGGGCCTTGCATGCGCCCGCGAGCAAGTCGCCGATCGGGACGCGGTTCTTGAACTTGTTGATCGACGTCGCGGAAAGAACGGCGCAGACCGAGCTGAACTCGGTGTCTGAATCGTAGTTGACCTTGTCTGCGACGTCCTCGATCTTGACGCCGAGCTTCGCGGCGACGGAGTCGAGGAAGCTACCGGTGCCGGCGGCGCAGACGCCCGACATCATGCTCGTCCAGAGCTTCATCGTCGGGTTGTACACCATGCACTTGGAATCCTGGCCGCCGCAGTCGATGATGGCGTCGACGTCGGGATGCAGGAACTTCGCGCCCGCCACATGCGCCGTCACTTCGCTGACCTGGAAGTCGAACGGAATGAACTTGCGCGTGTCCTCGACGATCTGGCTGCCCGTCACGACGATCGCCGCGACGTCCTTGAAGGAAGCTATGCCGGCGACCTTGAGGAACTCAAGCGCAAGGCGCTTCGAGGCGCCGCCGCCGCACGCGCCGCATCCCGAGCAATGCCCAGTGCAGGCCACCTTGCCCGAGTCGATGGGCTGGGTGCGCTTGTAGACGGTTCGCTCGACCTTGCCGTCCTCTCCGATGAGGACGGCCTTGAAAGTCGTAGAGCCGATGTCGATGCCGAGGTAGCGTTTTTTCGTCTCTGCCATTGTTCTGTCACCTAGGTTGCCGAGGCCGTGGGACCTGCCTCAAGGGCCAATCACGTGGGTCTCGACCTTCACTCCCCCCGGCTGTATCTCCGCGCTGTCCATTAGGTCGCCAAGGTCGCCGAAGCCCCCAAGGCTGCCGGAACTGGTGCAGTCGAAAATCCCCTCTATCGAATCGGCGATCACCGAACCGTCGTCGCCGGAGTACCCAAGCTCCCTGGTGAGGGCGCCGAGAAGCGTCTTGCGCTCCTGCTTTGCGAGCGGCCGCATCTGCATCTCGATCGAGATCAGCTCGCCAATCGTGTTCTCGTCGGGAATGAGGCCTTTCATCTTCGACATCGCCTTCTCGCGGCTTTCGAAAAGCTCGACGAAGCGCTTGTGGTCCTTCTGCTCCTTCTCGGAAAGCCCCGACACGTCGAGCGAGGCGAGGTACTCCCTGCGTCCCTTCGCGCGCTCGGCGAGCTTCGCCCTGATGCCGGCGAGGGCGTTCGTGGCGGCGGCGAAATCGGCCTCGGGCAGACGCCTCTCCAGCTCCGCCACCAAGTCGGCGTTCGTGCCGACCGAAAACGACTCTGCGGTGCCATTCTCCTTTATTGCATCATCGACTGCCTTTTCGGCGCGGACGGCGAGCTTGCGCACGCGCTCGGCGTCCTTCTTCGCCTCTGCAAGCTCGGCCTCGAGTTTGGAGATGCGTTCCTTCGCCTTGTCAAGCGCGTCCGATGCGGCGACCTCCGGCGAAGCGCCCGCGTTGCAGGCCCCGCCCGCGCACTTGCGCCCCGCCACGAACCCCGCAGCGACTCCAGCCGCCAGCGCGACGGCAAACACCAGTTTCTTCATTGCCAGTTCCTTCCTTTGCCTTTAGAAAGGGTAGTATATAGTATTTTGCCGCGTTGGTCAACAGGCAAGCGACGCCACCCTCATCCCACTTTTTCCGGGATAAAGGTGGCGAGGCAGACTTTGTTCGTCTGCGCGTATATAGAGAAGGGATGGCACAAACCCACATCGCCCCAAAAAGACCCCAAGAGCGGTCGCCTCCTTTCACTCCCAGTGAAGCCGACATTTCAATAGAGTCAAGTCTACGCTTCAATGGACGCCAATAGGATTTTGTTGTCCGTGTAGTTGGGTGCCGTTCGTGAAGCACTCTGCGCGATCAGACGCATTCATTGCCTAAATGGATTTACAGCCAAGACTCCACTGTATGTCTGCCCGTCGCTCAAATCTTCGGTAAGGAACCTGTCGCAGCCAAGTTCCTTGGCGGCGACAAGCAGCAGCGCATCGTAGAACTGCAAGTCATAAAGTCCCATCATCTCCAGTGCCCGCATAGTCCACTCCGATTTAACGGGAACCGATCTTATTGCATTGAACAGTTCTGCAAACCCCATGACCTCGGCTCGGGTTTTGCCGAGCTTCCTCATGGCCACATTCGAGAATTCATTAAGCACTTGCGCCGATATGACATAGTCGGCGGAATCCCTTGCCGACATGACAATGGACTTGGCGATTTTCTGTTTCCCCGCGTCGCGCGCATCGACGGCATATACAAGTACATTGGAATCCAGGAACGTCATGCGAACTCTCCATCGGGATATGCGTCGGCGCGATTGAACTTGTACGCATCCGTTCCCGCCATGCGCGAAGAACTCGATTTAACCAAGTTGTCGAACTTCGCCTCCCATTCATCCGCCTCGCGTCTGCGCTGTAGCTCGCTCTTGACGAACTCAACGATACGAGCCTCCAGCGACCGCCCGGTCGCCCGCTCGTAGTCCCGAATCTCCTGAATGACGACAGGAGGCATCTCTATTACATACGCCATAGGCAACATCCTCTCTTGCTTCAAGACACGAATATTGTACCATATTTTCGTGCATCCGCGTTGGATGAAACGAACATGCACGCCGGACTGGCGGCGCACCCGCCGCGATGCGCAAGGGGCGCGAAGGAAAGACCTTCGCACCCCTTGGTGTTGCGGGAGAAAGCCCGCAGCGGATTACATGATGAGGAATATCGTGCCGGGAGAGACGATGGTGAGGAAGAGCTTGCCGTCCTTGACCTCAAGCGTTGCCTTGCGCTTGCCGATGGCTGCGCTGTCGGGGTCGAGGGTCACGTTGGCGGTGGTGCCAGCGGCGACATTGGAAGCAATCGTGTGGTCGCCGGACTTCAGGCGCGCGCCGTCGATGCGAATGGCCGCAGTGCCTGTCGTCGGCAGGGCGAGGCCGGGAATGCACGGCGTAAACTCTGTGTCGCCAATCGTGCCGAGTGCGCTGGAATCGAGCGCAAGCGTCGTCCCCGCCGCGAGCGAAATCGTGCCGTTGCCGGTGACCTTTTTGCCAGCATTGATCTGCAAGGTCGCCGTGTCCGTCACGGAAAGTGTTGCGGCGTTGGTGAGGCACGTATGCTGGAAATCTTCAAAAACACTCGTGTTCGATCCAGTCGTATCCACGACGACCGTTCCGCAGCCCTTGATCGTCACGGGGTTGTAGGCGACGATGCGCCCTTTGAGCGTCACCGTTCGCCGCGTCTCAGGGGTGACATAGTCGGACGTGTCGATGGCGAGCGACGACCCGGAAGCGTTCGACACATACAGATCGCCACGGGTTGTATTGTACTTTTTCGAATTGGCGAGCGTCCAGTTGTCGGCGGAATAGAGCGTGACGGCCGCAGATTCCGCAAAGAACGTCGTATAGTTTGCATTGCGGCAGCCCGGGAACGAGAAGCCGTCTGCACCAACAACCCAAGAGCCGGCCGTATTGCCGCTCGATTGGAGTTTCATTCCAAGCTGACCGCTGCCGCCACATTGGTAAGCGATGCCGCGCGCCTGAATCGGACGCGTGTTCTCCGTCACGGCGGCATACTCAAAGACATCGGGGTAACCTCCGACGTTCGTATAGCCGATGGCCTTGCCGCCTACCGTCACAGTGCCCTCGTTGGAATGGAGGAACGTCCGGCTGCCGCCATTCGACTCGACCGTCGCCACAAGATCGCCCGTTACCGTCAGCGAGCCGGTGGACGCAACCGCCAGTCTGCTGGCGTTCGTGAGGCAGTTCACCGTGAGCGCTCCCGAAAGCGTGACGACTGCTGAATCATCGGGAATCGTCAACGTATTGGGGGCAAAGTCGCCGCTGTTCGTCAAAGTAATCGGGGTCGACCACTTGATCGTCGGATTTTCCGTCGGCACGATCCCGCCAGACCAGTTGGACGCGGCGCCCAGATCGCCGCTGCCGCCAATCCAGAACGGGCTTCCCAAACCATTGACCGCGAGTATCGACTTGCCGTCAGGCGAAACGGAGAACGTGACGGTTTCGGTATTCGCCGGAAGATCGCTCGCGCTGAACGTCCCCTCGCCTGAAAGTCTCACGACCTCGCAGATATTGTTCTCAAGTCCCGTCACCGCAATCGCGCCCAGCGCCGTCCGCTTGGCAACATCGGGAACGACCACGACCGTACCCGCTTCGACCGTCGTGCCGCCAGTGTAGTTGATTGCGCCTGAGAGCGTCACCGTGCCGCCGCCCTTGAACGTCATCGCACCCGTTGCGCCAGCAGCGTTGTCCAGGTCTTCTGCAATCGTCACGTTGTAACCTGCCGCGTCAATCGTGCCACCGTTCGCGCCAACCGTGACATGGAGATTGTTGGCGGACCTGATCAGCCGCTCGTTGTCCTTGGCGGCGCGAATCGTGCCGCCGTCCAAGGCGACCGTCGCGCTCGCGTTGGCATCGCGAAGGTAAATGTACGGGACGGTCAAAATGCCGCCGTTTGCGATGTTGACGGTTCCCGAACTGCCGTTCCTGTAACCAAGCGTCAGCATCGAGCCGGAAGCCGCCTCGCCGCCGTCGATGATGTTGAACGTCCCCGCGCTGTAGTTGCCCACGAGGATCTGCGCTTGGCTTGAATATCTGCCGCCGTCCCGTATGGTCATCTCGCCGGAGGCGTCAACGGTCAGGTAGTTTGCGGCATTCGTGATCGAACCTCCGCAAAGATCGAATATCGCAGAATTCTTGACGCTGAAGTAGTTGCTAATGACCATCGTTGAGTTGTAGAAGTCGAAACTTGTCAACTTATCGGCGGTGTTGCCGACAATCAACTGTCCGCCGATGTTCACGGTGGCGTTGGAGACGGCGACCGAACCCTGGTTTAAGGTAACATTGCCGGTGGTCTTGAACAGCGTATCAACGCCTCTGGCATTACCTATGAGAAAATGTCCGGCATAACCGGAACTGCCGATGGTGACGGTGCCTGCGAACTCGTCCCATTGTCCGCCGTTAATCCAGACCCAGGAATCGCAGGTCGAAGCAACGGTAAGTCCTGATGCATAGTTGTAGGTCGAGGAATCCGGAGAGACGAGGGTACTGCCTTTGGCACAGTAGAACTCGAGCGGCTGCGCTTCCGTTCCCGTATTGATGTACCATCCGCCGCGATTATATGAGTTCTTGCCGAATTCAACGCGATATGAGACTATGTCGGCGGTTTCGAAATACAGATCTTTGCCGGAACGCCATGCAGGAGCCTCTGACGCTGCGTCGACATGGTTGGTGGTCCAGTTTGCCGCAGTATTGTAGTCGGCACTGGTCGCGCCCGTCCAATAATACGAATCCCACGCCCATGCGCCGGTGGTGGCGAAGGCGGTGGCGATTGCAAGCACCGCAGCGAGGCGGTGCGCCGTTCGTTTTGTTGGTGTTTGTGTTTTCATGGTATTTCTCCTTTAGGAGAGGTGTTTGTTGAATTGTAGATTGTGGAATTGTTGTTTAATGTTGCCAATGTGAAAATGTTGCCAATAACCAATACCAGTTTCCAATTGGGAATTGGCAACATCCGCTCGTCAATCCACGCGACTTCACCACCAAACGCCGCTGTAGCAAGCGCAAATACGACTGCCGCGAGGGACGCCGCTAAAACGCACTGTATGGCGGCACAGAGGCCGTCTGCGCGACGTTCTTTAACTGAGGGGGGGGGGGGATCAAACTTCCACGCAATCGTTCCACACGCATTCTACGCGCGCCCTGGGCGATGCTATGGAAGGTGGTTTTCACGCCGCATATTATACAAAAACTTCCGCTCTCATGGCAACCCCCCATTGCAAAACTGCACCTACCGGCGCGGCCACAAAAATTGGGATAATGGGTCGCGCCGCAAAGCTGACGGCGGGAGGGGCGTTCATCCCTTGCATGTCGACGCCCGGACCACGAGCGGCGAGCGGTGCACTATCGTGCGCGGCTCAGAGCTGGGGTTGCGCATCCTCGCGCACAGGACGTCGAACAGCGAGCGGGCCATCGCGGAGCAGGGCTGGTGTATGGTGGTTAGCGGCGGGGTCACCAGCACGGCGTGCTGCATGTCGTCGAAGCCGGACACCATTACATCCCCGGGGACCTTCCTGCCTATGCGCTTGAGCGTCCGCAGGAGCCGCGCCGCCAGCATGTCGTTGCCGCACACTATCGCGTCCGCCGGGCTCTTGCCCGACACGATGGCGCGGATGCCCTTCTCGTCGTCTGCCTCGACATAGGACACCGACACCTTCGCGCCGCCGGCGCACTGCATGGCGAAGCGGCAGCCCGCAAGCCTCTCCTGAACGCTGAACGCCCAGTTGTCGCGCATGAGAAAGACAATGCGCCGGGCGCCCTGCTCGAAAAGATGCCTCGCCACCGCCCTGCCGGCGTTGAAGTTGTCGATGCAGACGAGGTCGAACTCGCTCCTATCGGGAGGCGGCACGATGTCGTAGTCGAGCAGGACGACCGGCACCCCCGCGTCCCTAAACATCTTGATGATGTTCCCGTTTATCCGCGGCGAATCGCCCATGAACTCAATCGGCTGGAATATCACGCCGGACACGCCGCGCCTTATGTAGTCCTCCGCGACGGCGACGGCGTGGCTGGCGCGTTCGCCCTTGTCCGTGCCGGATATGTCGTCGAAGAGCAGGACATACCCCTCTTCGTGCGCAATGCGCGATATCTCCTGGCATATAGGCGAGAATATCTCCTCGCGGAATGCCCCGGGCACAACGAGCCCAATGCGGCCGCCGAGGTTCCGCGCTCCTTCGGAAACCACGTAGCCGCTTCGCGGACGTGCATTGATGAACCCAGAGAACGTCAGCTCGCGCAGGACATTGCGTATAAGCCCGCGCGACGCGCAGAAGCGCATCATGAGCGCTCTCTCGCTCGGGAACTTCCCAGACGAGTAGCGCCCAGACAGCAAGTCGCGCCGCAGCGACTCGAACACCTGCCTCTGCTTTGAGGCCGTCTTCCCAGACTTGTCTTCGTCCATGCCGTCCCCCTTTTCCTCGTGCGCCGCGCTATGCGACCTTTCGCCGCAACGCCTCGGCGACGAGCATGAGCGTCACGGCCGAGTTTGCCGTCTGGCACTCGACGTCGAAGTCGTCGGCCGGCGTCTGCGACCAGTCCACGCCGGACATCCCGTCGGACTTTCGCCTGTGCGCCCAGGCAGTCTCGGCGTTGTCGTATATCCACTTCGAGAACGCGCCGCCGCCTTGGACTACGGCAAGCTCGGCAAGGTACCTTGCGCCGATGCCGTTGAACGCGCCGCCGTCGCCCTGTCCGCAGGGCCTGAGCGTCCCGTTCGGGCTGAGCGCAGTCATCATGTGCCGCCCAGCCTTCAGCGCGTCGTCCATGTAGCGGCGCTCCTGCGTGGCGCGGTGGAGCCGTAGCGCGGAGCCGATGAACGTGCCGGTGTTGTAGGAGAAGTCCCAGCGCGTGAGCACGCCTTCGGCGTCTACATTGTCGTAGACGGCCCCCGTGCCCTCGTCGAAGAACTTGCCGCGCCCCCATGAATAGAGCGCCATGGCAGTGTCGAGGTACTTGCGCTCGCGCGTCAGCCTGTGCAGGTTGCAGGCGGTTATGACGGCGGGGAAGTTGTCGCAGGCGTTCTTCGACTTGCGCTCCGAGTTTTTCCACCACATGCCGCCGCCGAGCGCGTCATCGATCTCCCGCTCCGCGAGCCAGTCGAACATCGTGCGCGCCTGGGAGAGGTAGCGGGAGTCCTTCGTCGCGGAATAGGCGCGGGCGCAGGAAATCGTCCACCAGAGGATGTCGTCGTTGAACTCGTTCGTCCTCCAGTCGGGGTGGCGCTTCATAAACGCGTCGTAGAACGCTGGCACCATTGCCTTTGTCTTCCTGTCTGGGAAGAGCCGCGAGACGTCGAGAATCGCGTCCCAGGCATGGGCGGACAGCCAGAAGTCCAGGAGCTCCCGGTCGTCGCCCTTGCGCTTGCGGAACTGCGCCTGCTCTGGGATCCAGTACGCACGGACAAACGCCTTCCAGGCCGCCTTAGCGTCGAATCCGTGCGCGGACGGTACAGGCGCAGGGGACGGCACGGCAGCAAATGCCACAGCCATCTTCACGAAGTCGCGCCTTGGACAGCCGACTGCACTATTCGAGACCCCCATCCAACGCGAATATTATCATACTTTGCGAAAAGGCGCAATGCAAAACTCACCTCCCCTGACATTTATTTTACTGTGGCAGCCCCCGCCGAAAAAAACTGCTAATGCAGGTTTACTCGGCGATGTCGTAGACGCGGACATAGTCGACGAGGAATTCGTCGCCGGTATCGGTAGCCGCCTACGCGTCGTTCGCTACTGCCTACCCGCCGCAGCTGAAGACTGCGGCGGGTATGATAACCATTGCGTTTATAAAGACACTTATTAGTTATTTGACAAAGAACATAAGACCGACCGAGCTGACGGAAAGGACGATGTCGTTGTCGGCGTTCTTGGAGACGCCAGCCGCCCAGAATGGCGCATCGTCGTCAAGCGAGACAGTCGCGCTGCCGAACTTCCCGCCG
>CADCAK010000009.1 GCA_902799385.1 uncultured bacterium
CCGTCACGTCGTGCTTGTGCGCGTAGTTGACGACCTTCTTGGTGAGCTTGATGTTGTCCTTGAAAGGAAGGGAGCTGCCATCGATCATGACGGACGAGAAGCCCGAGTCAATGCAGCTCTTGCAAGTCTCGTAGCTGTCGCCGTGGTCGAGGTGGAGGACAATCTGAGGCTTCTTGCAGCCGAGTTCCTTGGCGTACTGGACGGCGCCTTCGGCCATATAGCGGAGAATCGTGGGGTTCGCGTACTTGCGCGCGCCCTTCGAGACCTGCATGATGACGGGAGACTTTGTCTCGACCGCGGCCTGGATGATGGCCTGCATCTGCTCCATCGTGTTGAAGTTGAACGCGGGAATGGCGTAGCCGCCCTTGACCGCCTTGGCGAACATTTTCTTGGTGTTGACGAGACCAAGCTTCTTGTAGCTGACCATCTTTTGGTTTCTCCTTGTAGATTCTCCCCTTTTTTGGGAATTGCGCGCGAGTATACCAAAAATCGCCGGCGAAATCAAGGGCATTTGGAGACAATTCCGCCGCCAAGGGCCTTGTAAAGCGCAATCAGGTTGATGGTGATCTGGCCGCGCGAGATCACGAGCGCCTCCTCAAGGGCGAGCAGCGAGCGCTGCGCGTCGATGACCGCCGTGAAGTCCCTTAGGCCGTTCTTGTAAAGGTCGTTAGAAATCGCCACGGCGTCCTGGGCGGCCTTCACCGCGCCTTGCAGCGCCTGGTAGCGGTGGTACTGCTGGGTGTACTCGGCGTATGCGTTGCGCACCTCGCAGTACGCCTCCTGGACGGACGACTCGTAGGCGAGAAACGCCTCGTCCATGCGCGCCTCCTCGGCCTTCACGTTCGCGTAAAGGCTACCGCCATGGAAGATCGGCCAGCTGATCGCAGGGCCGATGGAACCGTAGAAGTCGCCCTTCCCAAAGAACTTCTGGGCCTTGACCGACTCAAGCCCGAGATAGCCGTTGATGTAGAGCTTCGGGTACCAGAGCGACTTCGCTACGCCGACCTTGGCCGTCTGCGCGGCGAGCCTGCGCTCTGCGGCGCGCACGTCGGGACGCGCGCGGATCATGTCGAGCGGGACTTCAGCGATCTTCTCCGGAGCGAGCAGCCAGTCGCGGTCGGGGCATACCTTGAGTTCGTCGTGGCGGGCTCCGGGAATGTCACCCGTGAGGACGGCGATCGCGTTGAGCAACCGCTCCTCCTCCGCAAGAAGCGGCGGAATCGTCGCAAGCGTCTGGTCTACGACGTACTTCGACTGGTTGACGGCGAGCTCGTCGCCTATTCCGGAGTCGAAGCGCGACTTCAGGATGTCGTACGTCTCGGTCTGCAGGACGAGGTTGGTGCGTGCGACCGCGATACGCTGCTGGGTCGTGCGGAGCTGGATGTATTCGCGCCCGACTTCGGATGTGAGCGTGACCCAGGCGTCCTCGATGTCGCAGAAGGTAGACGCCATTTCAGACCACGCGGCCTCGGTGGCGCGGCGGCTGCCGCCAAAGAAGTCGATCTCCCACGACGCGTCGAAACCGGCGCGGAAGAGGTCGGAGTAGTTGCGCTTCGAGCCGGTCGAAAGCCACGACGCGTACTGCGACGACGTGTAGCGCTCGTGGTGCCCCATCGTGCCGCTCGCGCCGAATGTCGCCTTGGGCATGAACGCGGCGTAGGAGCCGAAGAGCATCCAAGCCGACGCCTGCAGGCGCTGCTGCGCCATGCGGAAAGTCAGGTTGCTCGATACCGCGCTCGCGACCAGGTTCGTGAGGACGTCGTCGTCGAAGCGGCACCACCAGCATGAAATGTCGTTCGTCGTGACGAGCGTACGAATGTCGTCCGCGCCCTCCGCCGGCTTCCACTCGCCGACTTCGGTGCGGTTCGTCGTGGGGTATCCGGCATCAGGCATCGCGTATGCCGGAAGATCGTCCATGTCGGGGCCCTTGTAGTCTGGTCCGACGGATGGAAGCAAGCAGCAGCCGGCGGCAGCAAGCGCGAAAAACGGAATCAGTCTTTTCATTGGTTTATCCTTGAGTTAAGCTGACGACGGCGCAGGGCCGTTGCGGAGAGATAGGCGAAGAAGCGCTTGACGTTCTCGCGCCAAGTCTGGAAGAGCGCGTAGAGACCGGGAACGAGCAAGATGCCGAACGCAACCGAGGCGAACATTCCCCAGAACTCGGTCGTGCCGAGGTGGTTGCGGCTCGCAGCGCCCGCGCCCGTCGCGATCATCATCGGCAGGGTGCCGAGAAGCGTCGTAAGAGCCGTCATGAGAAGCGCCCTAAGACGCTCGCCCGCAGCGGCGCCAGCGGCGTCCGCGATGGAGTAGCCCTCGTTCTCGCGCTTGTCCTTCGCAAACTCGACGATCAAGATTGCGTTCTTCGAGGCGAGGCCTACGAGAAGGACGAGGCCGAGCTGCGCGTATATCGAGAGCGGATACGGAGCGCCTGACCGCAGGATGCCGAACCACTTAAGCCCGAACAGCGCGCCAAGGACGGCGACGAAGATAGAGAGCATAACGGGGAGCGGAATCGTCCACGACTCGTACTGCGCGACGAGGAAGAGGTAGCCGAAGAGCACTGCGAGAAGGATGAGCGGCGCCGCGCCGCCTTCGTTGCGCGCCTCCTGGAACGAAAGCGCCGCCCATTCGTAGCCGTAGTCGGACGGCAGGACCTCCCTGAACATCTTGCGCATGTCGGCCATGATCTTGCCGGTCGCGGCACCCGGCATCGGCATGACCGTGATCGAGCACGTCACGTACTTGTCGCGCGTGTAGACCGTGCGCGGCCCGAGCTCGCGCGTGATGTCGCCGAGCGAGCCGATCTGCACCATCGCGCCGTTTTCGCCGCGCACGTAGAGACGGCCGACCGCCTCGGGCGTCGCACGGCCCTCCCAGTCGGCCTGCACCGTCACGCGGTTCACCTGCGTGCCGAGGTTGACGTCGTTGACATAGCGCGAGCCGAGGTAGTTCTGGAGAGTCGAGTAGACTGTCGCGACGGGGACCTTGAACATCTCCGCCTTCGTGCGGTCGAGGTTGAACCTTAGGTGCGGCGTCACGGCGTTGTAGCCAGAGAACGCCATCATGACGTTGGGGAACTTCGTCTTGTCGTTCAGTACGGCAAGCACTTGGTTCTTGATCTCGTCCATGCGCATCGGATCGGCATTGCCCTTGTCCTGGACGTTGACAGTGATGCCGTTCGCCATGCCAAGACCCGGAATCGCCGGCGGCATGAACACCTTCCAGTTAGGCTCTGGAATTGCGGCAAGTTTCTCCTGAATGCGCTGCACCATCGCGGCGGCGGACTGATCCGGGCGCTTGCGCACGCTCCAGTCCTTGAGATCCGCGACTACCATCGCCTGGTTTTCGCCGCGGCCGCCCATCATCGAGAAGCCGGTTATCGTGAGGACGCTGTTAACCTCCTCCATCTCAAGCAAGAGCTTGACGGCGCGGAGCGACACGTCTCGAGTGCGGTCTCGCGTCGCGCCCTCGGGCATGTCCATCGAGACGAACACGACGCGCTGGTCCTCGTCGGGCAGGAACGAAGTCTGCGTCGAGCGGAACATCTGGAGCGTAATGAGAACGACGAGGACGAGAAGCGCGAGAGCGAGGAATATCCGGTTCGAGAGCCACTTCGCGATCCGGACGAAGAAGCCCTTGAACGCACTGAGCGCCCAGTTGAACCACGCGAACGGACCATGCCTGTAGGGGCGAGACTCATGGAGGAGGAGCGAGCACAGCGCGGGCGCAAGCGTAAGCGCGCACAGGGTAGAAAAGCACACCGCCGCCGAGAGCGTCACCGAGAACTGCTGATAGATGCGACCCGTGATTCCGGACATGAAGCCTACGGGGACGAAAATGCCGAGAAGGACGAGTGTCGTCGCAATTACCGCGCTCGTCACGTCGCTCATCGCCTGGATCGCCGCCTCCTTCGAGTTGAGCCCACGTGTCTCGATCAAGAACTGGACGCGCTCGACGACGACGATGCAGTCGTCCACCACTACGCCTATCGCAAGTACAAGCCCGAACAAGGTCAGGATGTTGATCGAGTATCCGAGAGCAGCCATCAGGATGAATGTCGACGACAGCGACACGGGAATCGTCAGGCACGGGATCAAAGTCGCACGCCAGTCCTGGAGGAAGAGGTAGCAGACTATGACGACGAGGCCGAACGTGATGCCGAGCGTGAGCAAAATCTCGCGCACACAGCTCGATACGTATTCCGTCGCGTCATATGGTATCACCCAGTCGAGGTCTTCCGGGAACGACTCCTTGAGCTTGGCCATCTCCTTCCTGATCGACTTCATCGTGGCTATTGCGTTCGCACCCGGCTTCTGCTGGAGCGCGATAGAGACGGCGTTGCCTCCGTTGAGCTGCCCCGTGAACATGTAGTTCTGCTCGCCGATCTCGGTGCGCGCGATGTCCTTGAGCCGCACGACGCCGCCGTTTTCGTCGCGGCGGACGACGATCTCGTCGAACTCCTTCGGCGACATGAGGCGGCCTTTCGCGAGAAGCGAGAGCGTCTGCGCCGCGTGGTCGCCCTTCGGTGCCGCGCCAACCGCGCCAAGCGAGGCCTGCACGTTCTGCTTCGAGACGGCAGCAATCACCTCCTCGGTGTTCATGCCCTGCGCGGCCATTCGTGCCGGGTCGAGCCACACGCGCATCGAGAGCTTCGGCCCGTACACCGTCGCGTCGCCTACGCCGGGAATGCGCAGAAGTACAGGCTGTATGTTAGCGTAGATGTAGTCGGATATCTGAAGCCGCGACAATGTGCCGTTAGGCGACTTGACGGCGATGAAGCCGAGGTGGTCCTCGGACTGCGCGCGGATTCGCCCGCCAAGCTGCTTCACTTCGCTTGGGAGCTTGGCCTCAGCTTGGGCGACGCGGTTTTGCACCTTCACCATGTCCATGTCGCGGTCGGACTCCACCTCGAACGTCACGGTAAGCGAATAGGTGCCGTCGTCGCCGCACGCGCCCGTCATGTAGAGCATGTCGTCAACGCCGTTCACCTCGTCCTCGATCGGCATCGCGACGGTATTTAGGACTTCCTTCGCATTCGCGCCGGGGTACGTGTAGTTAACCTGTATGGACGGCGGCGTGATGCGAGGGTACTGCGATACCGGCAGCTTGAAGATGGCCATGCCGCCGGCCATGGAGAGGACGATCGCGATGACCATCGCGAAACGCGGTCTCTCGACGAAGGTCCGCGAAAACGTCTTTATCTCGTCAATGGATTTTCTGAGCGACAGTTTCATCTTGTGGTCACTCCTCGATCGGCGACTTGTGGTCGGGGTTGATGTCGTCGTTTGAGGTCGGCTCGACGAGCGTGACCTTTACGCCCGGGCCGAGCGGCTTCGCGGTTCCCGAAAGGACGACGCGCTCTCCCGCCTCAAGCCCGCTCACTACCGGCGTCCATCCCTCGAACGCCTCCTTCACCTCGACAGGACGCTGCTCAACGGTCATGTCGTCCTTGACGATCCAGATGCCCCTGTTGCCGCCGGGGAGGTCTATGAGGCACTGCTGCGGAACCGACGGATAGCTCGGCGGCGTCTCGTAGTCGGTCAAGAGCGTCACGTAGCTGTTGGGGATGAGAAGACGCTCGGGGTTGGGAAACGAGAGTCGCATCATGATAGACGCCGTCTCGCGCGACATCTGGTTGTCGTCGAAATCCCACTTGCCCTCCTGGTCGTATTCGCTGCCGTCGGGGAGGATGAGGCGCATGCGGAACGCGCGGTCGGTGCCCTTCCTCTGCGACTGGCGCCACGCGATATAGGCGCGGTCGGTCAGCGGGAAGCTCACGCGGATCGGGTCGATCTGCACGATCTTAGCAAGTGCGCCCTTCGAGGACGACACATAGTCGCCGACGTGCGCGGACGACTTGCCGATCTGTCCCGCAATCGGCGCGACGACCGTCGTCTTCTTGAGGTCGTATTCCGCGACGACGAGGTTCGCCTTCGCCTGCATGACGGCTGCCTTCGCCTTCTCCGACGCGGCCTCGGCGTTGTCGCGCTCGAGCTGCGTGATGCCGCGCTCGTCGGCCTTCTGCATACGCTCGTAGTAGCGCTCGGCGCGGCGGGCTTCGGCCTCGGCCGCGGCGAGGTCGGCCTTGCGCTGGTTGGCGACGGCTTGGTAGCGCTCGTCGTCGATCACGTAGAGGAGCTGCCCCGCCTTGACGACGTCGCCTTCCTTGAACTTGATTTCCTTTACATAGCCGTCGATCTGCGGCAGGAGATCGACTTCCTGCACCGCCTCGGCGTGGGCGACGAACCTCTCGGGGAGGTTGTAGACGCGCATCTCGGCGTTCGTGACGGCGACGGTCTGCTGCGCTGCGGCGGCTGCAGCGGCCTTGGCCGCCTTTGCTGCCGCATCGTTGCCCGCCGACTTCGGCCACATGTCCTTACCTATCCAGCCGCCCGCGACGCATACCGCCGCAAGAACTATAGTCCCTATTATGCTGCCAACAGTTGATTCCTTTTCAGCCATTGCTTTACTCCTTTATTCGTATACGGTTCCAGATTGCCTCGTATGCGTGCCTCAGCGTAAGCTCAAGGTCGCGCGTGAGGAAATGGTCTATTTGGGCCTGCACGAGCCCGTCCCAGATTGCGATTGCGACGACCGCGACTTCGTCGGCGTCCACCGTCGAGCGGGCTCGCCCTGCGGCGATGTCGGCGGCTACGGCGTTCCTGAATGCGGCCATCGGCCCGGACTCGGCGTTCGAGAGAAGGTCTTCGCGCACCTTCGCCATGGAATCATCCGACCACTTGATCTGGCACTTCATCAAACGGAAGAACGCCGCGCCCTTCGGATCTTCCGACATCTGGACGGCGTTTCTTACCATCATGTCGGCAACTTTCGGGAACGTGAGCTCGCCGTGGGGCATAAGCTCCTCAAGTTGGCGGCGGAACTTAACGAGCGCTTCTTCTACAAGCTCGACCAAAAGCCTCTCCTTCGACTCGAAGTGCCAGTACACGGCGCCCTTCGTCATCTTGAGGCGGGCGGCGATGTCGTTGAACGTCGTCTTCTCGTAGCCCTTTTTGACAAAGAGCGAAAGAGCGCTCGCAAGAATCTTCCTGCGCGTCTTCTCTGCGTCCTCTTTCCTTTTCCTTGCCATGATGGACGCATATTATACATACCTTCGGGTATGTATGTCAAGTGGGGCGGCGACTGGCAAGCTCCCTTATGCGGCGCGAGGTGCGAACGGCGCAGAACTGCTTTCCGCACATCGAGCAGTAGTCGTCGCCGTGCGCCTCGTCGGTAAAGGCGCGTGTCCTGAGCCAGCGCTCCTTCGCCCGCTTCGGGTCGAGGCATATCTCGAACTGGCGGTCCCAGTCGAACGCCGCGCGGGCGTCGGACATCGCGTCGTCACGGTCGCGCGCGCCAGGGAGCCCGCGCGCCACGTCGCCTGCGTGCGCGGCTATCTTGTATGCGATGCAGCCCTGGTGCACTTCCTCGGCGTCGGGAAGCCCGAGGTGCTCGGCAGGCGTCACGTAGCAGAGAAGCGACGCTCCATAGGTCGCGGCCGCAGTCGCGCCGATCGCGGATACGATATGGTCGTAGCCGGGCGCGATGTCGGTGACAACCGGCCCAAGCACATAGAACGGTGCTTTCTTGCAAACTTTCTGCTGGCGCTCCATGTTCATCTGTATCTGGTTGAAGGGAACATGTCCAGGCCCTTCAACCATCACCTGAACGCCGCGCTCGCGGCAACGGTCAACGAGCTCGCCAAGGACATCAAGCTCGCCAAACTGCGCCGAGTCGGAAGCGTCCGCGAGGCAGCCGGGCCTGAGTCCGTCGCCAAGCGACACCGTGACGTCGTGCTCGGCGAGGATGTCCATCACCTCGTCCCAGTGCGTGTAGAGCGGATTCTCCGCATTGTTCTCCATCATCCACTCGGCCATTATCGCGCCACCGCGAGAGACGATGCCCATCTTGCGCTTCATCGCGAGCGGAATGTGCCTCAGGAGCAGCCCTGCGTGAAGCGTCATGAAGTCGACGCCCTGCTCGGCCTGGCGGCGGATGACGCCGATGAGGAACTTGGGGTCCATCTTCGGGATGTCGCCGAGAAGCGAGATAGTCTCGTAGATCGGCACGGTGCCAAGCGGCGCCGGACTCGCGTCGAGCATCCCCTGGCGGATGCCAGCGATCTCGTCCTCCGAACTGCCGACGGAAAGGTCCATCACGAAGTCTGCGCCCGCGTCGAGCGCGACCTGAAGCTTTTCTAGTTCGTCGCCCTTCCCGGAGTGCGTCACGCTACGTCCGAGATTCGCGTTGATCTTCGTCGTGAACATGCGCCCGACGCCGACAGCGCGCGCGTTCGCGTGGTGAATGTTGAGCGGAATCACCGCCTCGCCCGACGCGACAGCGGCGCGAACCGCCTCCGCGTCAAGACCCTCGACCTTCGCGACCGCCATCATCGCGTCGGTCACAATGCCCTTCTTCGCAGCCTCAAGTTGTGTCATGGTTGTTCCCTTCTTTTTAATCTTAAATCCTATAATTTGTTTAGCCACAAAGAACACAAAGTTCACATAGAGAGTGATGAAACTTTGTGCCCTTTGTGTTCTATGTGGCTTATGATCATATCATATCCTGTTATCCCAATTCTTGAATACGACTTCCTGGCCATTCGCCTTTATCGCGTCATAGACTTCCTTTGGCGCTCGCCTGTCGGTAAGAGTGAACTGCGCGACATCCGCCGCGTGCTCCTTTTCGAGCACGGCGTAGCCGCCTGGCGTCACGCGCGAGCCCGCGCTCATGTTGTCCGCCGCGACCTGCACGATATAGTCGCGGAACTTCGGCGCCTCGCGCGTAGAGACTGTCATGCAGCATTGCGGGAAGCAAATCCTGAACGCGAGCATCATCAAGTCTACGTCTCGCTCGTCAACCTCGCACGGCGGAACGAACCCGCCATCGACTCGGCAGAAGCGCGGGAACGCGAACTGCACCTTTGACTCGTAGCACTCCTTCATCAAGTAAAGCGCATGCGCGGCGAGACTCGCCGCTTCCCTGCGCCATGGCGTGAGGCCGAGGAGAAACGCGCACCCGAGGATGCGAAAACCCGCGCGCCCCGCGCGCAGCTGCGTCCAGAGGCGCCATTCGTAGTCGGACTTCGGCCCCGCCGGATGGAAGAACTTGTAGCGCTCCTGGTCGTATGTCTCCTGAAAGCATGTGAGCGACTCGAACCCTGCCTCGAACATCGCCTTGTATCCTTCCTCGGTCTGCGGCGCGACTTCCAAGGAGAGGTTTGAAAACATCGGCTTCAAGAGACGCGCGACGTCGCAGAAATGCCCGACCGAATTTACCTTCGGGTCTTCGCCGGCGACGATGAGCAAGTTGTCTATTCCGCTCGCGCGTATCGCCTCGGCCTCGACCTTGATCTCGTCAAGCGTCAGGTTGCGCCGGACGGTGCCAGTGTGTTCGCGGCGGAAGTCACAGTACTTGCAGTGGTTGACGCATGTGTTGCCGATGTAGAGCGGCGCATAGACGCTCACGGTCTTGCCGTAGTACTTGATTCGCGCAAGCCGCGCCTTGACGCGCATCTCGTCCATGAACGGATACGCAGCAGGCGAAATCAAATTGAGCAAGTCGAACCAGTCATGGCGCTCCTTCGCAAGCGACGCCTTCACCATCTCGGACGTCACCTTCGAGAAGTATTCGTCTACCTGCTCAGCCGTATATTTCAGTAAAGGAAACATATTGTCTTCTGCATCTCCTTGTCATTTCACAGCGGTTTCAAGTGCTCGTGCCAGCTGGTCGGGACAGGAAGTTCCGTTGCGGCACTGGATGCCCTTCAAGAGCGAGATCACTTCCTCGACCTTGCGGCCGACGACGAGCTTTGCGACGCCCTGCGTGTTGCCGGGGCACCCGCCCACAAACTCGCACTTCGTCACAACGCCGTCCTGGACTTCATAGTTTATCGCCCGCGAACATGTTCCAGTAGTCTTGTATGTAGTCATTTATTTCTCCTTTTTTCTTACCACCTTGTTTTTACCATCTTGCCGACTCGCTCACCTCACACCGCCAACTGCAGATTCAATGTCGGCGATACTCGGAAGGTCGCTTGCAATCTCCTTTGGCAGAATCTCGCTGATGCGATATTCGGAAACGCCAATGGGTTGTTGCGATGACTCAAGCGCCCATTTAACCATCGTGTTGTCCTTCGTCTTGCAGACAAGAAGCCCAATGGTCGGCCCGTGCGTCGACTTCTTAAGGATGTGATTAACCGCAGAGACATAAAGCCCCAACTGCCCAAGATGATCTGCCTCGAACTCTGCAGCCTTGACTTCCACCACGACATATCGGTTGAGGTTCATGTTGAAGAAAAGCAAGTCGGCTATTACCTCTTTCGCTCCTACTTGTAGATGGTATTCGCGGCCGACAAGCATAAAACCCTGCCCCAACTCCAAAAGGAACTTTTCGATATGCGCCATCATCGCGTCCTTCAATTCCTTTTCGCGATACTTGGGCGTGAGTGCGATAAAGTCAAAGCAGTATGGATCTTTCGTCATCTCCTGGGCAAGATCGCTATCGGCCGCAGGCAAGGCAACTGCAAAATTCGTCACCGCCATGCCCTGCCGCTCGCAGAGACTCGTATCCATAAAGTGCATCAGCACCGCCCGGCTCCAGCCATTCTTGATAATCTCGCGGACATAGAACATGGCCTTGTCAGGTTCCTTTCGGAACTTATCAATAAGGCACTTGTGATGCCCCCAGGCACATGAAATATGGGGGAATCCATTTCTTCCCCAACCTGGGGAGAAATTACGTTCCCAACTTGAGAACCAATTAGCGTTTGATTCAATTCAGCACCAGCTTTGGGCAATTTTTCATGCTTGGTCAATTCTTCCCCAAGCTGGGGAAAAATTACAATATGCGAGTAAAGCAAATAGAAATATCGAATATAATTTAAATTTGTAATAGAAAAGCACTCTGCGTCCGGCATCTGCATTTTGAGGTCAACGCTAAGTCGCTTGAGGAATCCGCTACCCCACGGCTGGTCTTTTTCCATGCGGACGATATCGCGCCCAAGACCAAAGTAGAACTTCAGCATCTCGGTGTTGACTGCAACCGCCGCCTTTATCTGGCTTTGACGATATCGTTTGGATATCTCGCCTAGCCAACCATTATATCCCTCCAAGCTCATAGGCATATTATACCATTCCTTTCGCTTCGCGCTGCTAAATCAAGAAAAGCATCCTCTGATACTCAACGATCTTGTCACAATGATCATCTCCTCGGCTTCCCTTGAGACAATGATATGTCGTCAAATGTCATCGTTGCTCCGTCGATTTCGATGCATGAGACATCATGCGTCCACTCACCTTTGACGCCGAGAAGTGCCTCGCCCTTCACACCGGAGCCAAGGCAGACATGCTCGATGACGTTGACGACATTACGGAAGTCATCGAACTCGCCATAAGTGCCCGCTGAAAGAAGTGCGACACGCGTGCCCTCAGGATAAACGCCGCGGGCAGCCATCCATTCCTTTAGCTGTTCCGCGTTGACCTTCGCGATAGACTTGACGTTTGGCCGCTCGCCGACCTTGCGCGGACGTATCCAGCCGGGCGTCCGCCGTTCGGAGGTGGAGGTGGAAGTTTTCGGCTTCGGCGCAGCTGACTTCTCGCCGCTCGGCCTCACCTGCGCGTCGCCGCGCATGTTCGCCGCCTCGACCAGACGCAACATCCATTCATGCGGAACATCGTCATCACCGAGCCGCGCCATTTCCGACAGCCTCGCACCAAGGTCCTCAAGCCTGTGGTTGCGGCGCTCCAGCTCGCGAAGCTTCGCGTTGAGCTTTCCCCAGACTTTCCGCGCAGACTCGCCGACGCGCGCCATAAGCCTGACAAGTTTTCCGTCCATGCCGTAGAAGTCCTCGGCATCCGCGAGCAGCACGGCAGCATCTGGGATCCTCATCGTCGCGATGTGACGAAAGCGCGACGCCTCATCTTGCAGCTTCTCGGCGCACGCGCGCCAACGCGCCGCGTGGCAGTCGCGCCGCAGCTCCGTGATGTCGCGAAGGATGTCCTCGCGCATCACGCCGAAACGGCGTCCGAAACGCTCCAGAAAAAGCCCCAGTTCCTGCACAACGGGCTTCGCATCGTCAGCGCCGAACTCTAAGACGCCAAAGGCAAGGAGTCGCAGGTTGAGCTCCTGCAGTGTCTTCGCGGTCGCCGCGACGTTGCGTCCCATGCGGTCGGCTCGATACAGGATGTCGCTCGCGGCGTCATAGTCGACGAGTCCGGGGCTCATCTTCCGCACCATGCGCCTAAGCTCCGCGAGGAGCGAGCGCTGGATGTCGAGGAGGTTTCCCGTCTCATCGCCACCGGACGGATCGAGGTCGTGCGCACGCCGCTCATTGAGCCATTCGACAAACGCCACCGCGTCGTCGCAGAGCTTGTAGCGGAACTTCGTGCGGCGCGTGTCGCGGTAGCCGCGCAGACGCTCCTTCTCGATGCGCTCCTCGACGAGCCCCCATTCCTTCAGCTGGCGGATGTCGGACTTGAACGCGGTGCGCGCGGCGGGCGAGGCGTCCTCGCCGCACACCGCCGTCTCGATGTCTTCGTGTAGCGGCTCCGGCTCGTGACGCTTGCGGAAATCGACAAACGCCCTCAGGCACGCCACGTACTCAGCGGCGCGCTCGCTCGCAAGAAGGCTTCCAAGCGTGGTGGCGCGTTTTTCCAAAAGCATGCGCGTGTCGTCAACGAGCGGAGAGTCGATCAATGCAATCGGGACAGACGGACTTGTCACGTCCGTCGCCACGAACAGATCCTCCACCGCGCTCTCGCCGCGACGCCTCACTTCCTTTTGCCCTCCTTGCCAAGAATCGACTTAAACGATTCCTGCTCGACCCAATAGCCCTTGACGGAAAGGGACTTCACATCATCCACGTACTTGAAGTCTGGTTTGTTTGCCGCAAATGCCCATACGCGCCGACGCTGGTCGGCGTCCATTTCGATTCCGTCTTCCGGACACGACCGTGCAAGAACTTCAGATGCGACGACACGAACAACTTTTATCGCGTTTGAAACTTCTTTCGCAATGCGGAACCCATCAAGATCAGCATCGCCTTCGTGAATGCATACGATACCAGCCTCGCCAAGCTTGTGCAGGAACACCTTAACGGCAAGGCCTGGATACCCGGCGGTATAGACGCACGGAACGTTACACGCAACCATCTGCGCAAAAGGCGCGGCGTTCTCGCTCGTCACGACTTCGTTTTTATCGCCGCCCCATTCGACCGACCTGATGTCAAGGACGGTTTCCAGTGGAAGTTGGGCCGCCATCCCACGAGCGAAGAACCGATCTGCAAAGTCGAACACGGAGTCGTCCTTCAGCGTTATAACGACCGGAGCGGAAAACACAACCGATCTAGTGTACGGATTATCCACTATATTTGCCCCTTCAAGAACAAGGCTTTCATCGTCAGGGGTTTGACTTTGAGCCGTGGCAAGTATGAGAACCAGCTGGCGACGCAAGGCGCCGGATCGTAGCTTCTTGCTGTCGTTGAACCAGTTGGATCCGAGCTGCGAGAGTGTCGTTATGATACCGCATTCCTCTGAGGAAAAATGCTCTATGAGGCACTTGAATAGCTTCAACCAGTCATGTCGGTTCTCACGTTTAGCTACAAAGCGCGCGATTTCATCCTTGGCAGCCAAACAGTCTATGAAGCCCGCCTTATCCGGCATCAACAACTTCAGCCGCGCAAAAACATCCTCGTCTTCATCACACACGGTCTTCTCGGCGACACCGAGAACACCGAGGAGCCCGCGCCATTCGCTTGGTTCGCGCAGCGGCTGCATGACGGAGATATAGACTCGCCCATCCGCCGCGCGCTGGCCGACTGTCCCGAAAAGACCCTCCAGCTCACGCTGCGCGGCATAGTCGAGTCCCGTTGCCGAGAACGTCTCCGGCAGCTTCTTGCCAGCCGCCGCCCGCTTCGCGAGCCTCACCAGCACCGGTTTTATCACCGGCGAGCGCGCTATCGCTTGCGAAACCCTGTCTTTTGTTATCATCACCTTGTCTCCTCCATGACCGTCATGCCGACATCGGGAGCACCATCGCCAAGAAGATCGCTCTGCGTTGCGACGTTCCGCCAAACAATCGGACTTAAATGCACGTCGAGATTTTCATCCTTTACGACGATGAGCGAGACAGAGTGCTTGATTTCGCGTTTCACGCCATCCTGGTCCGGAGACGAGACGAAAAGCTGCAACCCTAGGTCGTCAGCAAACGACAGTAGTTGGTCGCGACGCGACGCGTCGATTCCGTAGAACGCCTCATCGAAGAGGATCGGCGCGGACTTCGGCGGATCCTGATCGCCGCTCCCGTGGTAAAGAAACTCCGCGACAGTCAATATGAGCAGGTAGTTAGGCACCGCCTGCTCACCACCAGACCCCATGCTCTTTACCCGCCGGTCGATGACGCGCCCTTCCTCGTTTTCGGTCAACACCTTCAGCTCGAACTTGAACCAGTTCCGATAGTCGAAGATGGCCGGCACGGAATCGACGTCTGCGTTCAGTATCCCGTCGCGATGCTGCTCCAGGCACTCGCGCAGCTCGTCCTTCTCGTCGCCCGAGCCAAGCGATGCGCCACGCCGGACGAGCGCTACGAATGATTCGTACTCCGGCTCGCCAGTGAGAGCGAAATCGTAGCGGTTCGACCCGAACTTGCGTCCAGCGAGCTTCCGCTTAATGCGCCCCGCGAGGTCGGTTATCCGCAAGAGGTCCTTGTAAAGCTCCATCATCACATCGCCCAGGAATATCCGCTCGAACACCTCGCGGTTCTTCTGGCTAATGACATCGTTCAGTTCCGCCAGCCGCCGCGTCTCGTCCGCAAGCACATCGTCCAGCTCGACCCCGCGCCTGTCCGAGATCCTGTTCGCAGCCCTATCGAACGCGAAAAGATACGCCGCGCCCGCCGCCGCACGAATCTTCTGCTCAATCTTGGTTTCCGCCGCGCTCGCCTCGCCAATCGTCTTCTCGCGAATCTCCGAAAGCGATATCTCGCCTCGGTCCGGGAGAAGTTCCTCGACAAATCGTTCGACGTCAATGCCATCAGGAATCTTTCCGTCAAACGCCGCAGCGGCATTCGCGGCGGTCTGTTCGGAAGCCGCCTTCTCCGCAAGAAACTCCTCGCGCCTTTTCACTAGTTCGTCTAGCCTGCTCGCGAGACCGCCGATCTGCCGCGTCAGCGCCTCGTACTCGGACTCTTTCTTGCGCCGCGCATTCTCCGCCGACGCAATCCTCTTCTCCAGCGTCCCGTCAATTCCAGCCGCCCGCATCTTGAGCCGGATATCCTCCAGCTCGTCTCGCACCGCCTCGTGCTCACGCATGCGCTCCTCGGACACTGCTGCCGCGCGCACCTTTAGGTCGTTCGCGTGCGCAAGCGCCGTCGCGGCATCCCGCACGGACTCCGCCATCCGCCGCGCCGCGCGCTCGGCTTCATCCAGCACCGTTGCAAATGCCTTGACCGCCGCAAGCGCGGACTCTGCCGCGGCAAGCGACTTCTCCAGCGTCTTCAATTCCTTCTCCGCCGCCGAGAGCCGCGCCTCCAGCTCGCGCTCCTGCCGCACCTGTTCAGCCGCCCTGAACTTCTTGCCAATTAGACGCGGCTTCGCGTCCGCGAGCAGTCCCTCGCGCATGCGGAACTCCTGCGTCTTCGTGCCGAGGAAGTCTCCGTCCGTCGGCCCCGTCTTCGCGGCAAGGTGTAGCGCGAGAAGCTTCACGACCTCGACGTCCGACTCCTCGAACGAGATGAATTTCCCGAGCCACGGCGCGATGTCGTTGACGTTCACGTCGTCAAGTTTTCCGCGAACGGCGACGGACTGCGCGCCGCCTTCGCGCCACGCGATTCGACGCACGGCGTCTGCATCCTGCGCCGAGACGAGCCACGTCGCAAGGAACTCCTCACCCGCAAGCTGCTCGACAAGCGCTACATGGCGCGCGTCGCATCCGGACGCCGGCTCCAGGAGTTCGTAAACGCCAGAAGCGCGAAGCATCGAGTTCCTGATCTCTTCGCGAGCCGCCGCAAATCCTGCAATCTCCGGCATCGCCTCGCCGCGCCTGCGGAGTGCGTCAAGTTTGCCGCGGAGAGCGTCCGCGTCCACGGAGCGGGACTCAACCTCGCGCACAAGCCGCCGAACCTCGTCCGCCTTCGCTTCGCGTGCGGAAGACATCTTGTCCTTCACGGACTCAAACGCGTCTGCGAAATCTCCGTCTCCCGCCGCGAACAATTCATCCGCCAACTCTCCGACTGCAATCCCGCACGCCTTTCCCCCGCGTTGCAGCGCCTCGCCCGCCTTGCGCAGAACGGACGCCCTCTCTGTCCGCGCCTCGCTCGCGCGTTTCGAAAGCTCCGCGATCTTCCGTTCCTCTTCGGCAAGCGCCGCCTTCGCGTCCGACGCCTTGCGTACGGCCTGCACGCTCCTGAGCGCGGCAGCTTTCTCGCGCTCAATGAGGCCCGAAGAATCCTTGGCACGAAGTTCCTGTATGCGAACGCCCTGCGACTCTGCCTCGTCCTTCGCGGCGCGCGCCTTTGACTCAAGATTCGTCCGCTCACTCTCGCCAGCCGCGATAGCGTCGCCGCAACGCGCGGCGGACGCGTCGGCCTCACGCATCCTAGCGTCTGCTTCAAACCAGTCGATGGCGTGACGTTTGAGGCGCAGGGTCTCGAGCTTACGCCGCTCGCCTTGCAAGTCTCGAAGATACTCCGCGCGTTCGTCGATCTGCTCAAGGCGCCCCTTGCTTTCCTCTAGTTCACGTAGTCCCTTCAAAAGCGGCTCAAACGTGTCACGGCGCGGCTCTTCGAGAAGCTGGCGGAAGAGGTCGTTGTAATTCGCCGCCTTCGCCGCGATTTCTCGGTATGCCTTGCCCGTGCGGAGAAGTTTGCAGACGTCCGCGTACTTCAGTTCGCCGCCGAAGAGACGTGCGCCGACAGCCTCGGCATAGTCGCTGATGTGCGAGTAGTAGCGTCCGCCGGCAAGTTCGCCGAATGCGCGCTTGAACTCACCCTGCGTCGCAGGACGCTCCATGCCGTTCTCGCCCTTGACCGTGAGCGGAAGGTCTGCGGCCTTGACAGACGCGATGCCGCCCCAGCGCTCATATGCGATGTCCATTCCCGTCGCAGAAATGCCGACCGCGAGCGAACAGATCTTGCCCGTGGAAGACGTCAGCTCTAGAGCGGCGTAGGTAATCCCCGACTCTTTCTCGGTGCGTCCCGTCACGGCGTTGTAGCGAAGGACAATTCCCTGGAAGGAGCGTCCACCGGAATCCTTAGCGCCCGCGACGCGCGCCGCCGCGTTGAACTCCATCTCGCGTCCCGAGCTTAGCACGAGGTGAATGGCGTCGAGGATCGTCGTCTTGCCAGAACCGTTGTCGCCCAGCAGGAACAGATGCCCGCCCTCGGGAATCTCAATCGTCGTCGTCCCGAGGTTATGAAACTCCACAAGCCTCACGGCTGTGATCTTGTAACTCTCTTGCAGTTTCATTTCGGCGTCTCCTCCTTCTCCGCCGCAATCGGTTCGGCGAGCTGGGCGGCCTGATAGTGCCACATAGCTGGGAGGCACTCGAAGATCGTGTCGGACTCGCTCACGCTGTCGTCCGCCGAAGGTCTCACCTTTTGCAAAAACCGATACCGGACAAGCGTCGGCATGATGTCGCGGAGAACCTGCCGTACGCGCTCATCGGTGTAACCGTCTCGCTTCTCCGGGAGGAGCGCGCGGAATCGTCCGGCGGCATACTCCAACAGATCACCGAAGCGGAAGCGCAGGTTGTCGCGGTCATCGGCCGCCACACCCTGCTCGCGGCACTCTCGCTCGAAGAACTCAAGAAGGACGAGAAACGCGATGCATTCGTCGCGCTTGGTGAAGGTGAACATGTCGCGGTTGGGAGTCGTGACCTTCTCGTTGTACCACTTCGGCTTGTAGAGACGTGCACACTTGTCGTCCATGACAAGCTCCCACCCGTAAAACTTGTCAAAGAACGCCGCGAACGCCTTTTTGTAGCGCATCAGCAAGAGGAAAAGACGTTCGTCGTCAGTCTTGTAAAAGTAGGGTGCCTCAAGCAGTATGTTCAGCACTGCTCGAACGCCCTGCGCCGAATGGTCACCCTTGTCAATCAGTTCTTCGATCTTCATGCCGTGTTCCTTTTATCCGCACTTCCCGTAATTGTGCAATCGCACTTGCACAATTTCTTTCCAGTCGCATACCTCATATATCCAGCTATGTTGTTGGCATTGTCGATCATGGCTTCTCCCTCACGCCCTTTCGATTACCTCCCAATGCCCGCCTTTGTCCGCCCCCACACGTCTAAGTCTGCCTGTCGTCTTAAGCTCTCTTATGTTCTTTTCCACGCCGGAAATAGACAGTTTTGTGATTTCAGCCAATTCAGCAGTTGTTGCACTGGGATTTACAGAAAGATAGCCCAGTATTTTCTCCTTACTTTTCTCCTTACCTTTCTCCTTACTTTTCTCCTTGTCTTCTAATTGTGCCTCGGGCCCCATTGTTTCGCCACTTTTTGCATCCCGCCATCCAGTAGCCAGCGCAACACTAGCTGCGTAGCCCTGTGCTGACGAAGCTTTCTTGCTTTTTGTCGGTATTATAGCAGTTTTGGTTTGGGCTTGTAAAGCGGGCTTCAGCCGGAGATTCCGCCTTTCGGCGACGCTGCCCTTGGGGGCGGGCGTAGCCGTCCCCGAAGGGGCGCCGCGAAGCGGCGAGGCGGAGCCCCACAAGGGCAGGCAATTTCAAAGAGCGGTCGGCGGCTATGCGGCGTCGCGCATGTGCCGGAGGATTAGTCCCGCAAACGCCTCCCTGGGCGTGCGCCAATTGAGGCACCGAAGCGGGCGGTCGTTGAGCATGTAGTCGATCCGGCGCATCTCCTCCTCGGTGATGTCGTCGAACGACCTCCCCTTGGGCAGGACTTTCCGGACGACACCGTTGCGGTTCTCGTTCGTCCCCCTTTCTCATGAGTGGTACGGCTTGGCGAAGTACACTTCGATGCCGAGCGCCTGCTTGATCTGCTCGAACTTCGCAAAATCCTTGCCGTTGTCGAATGTCAAGGACTTCAGGAACCCCTTCGGCAGCGACGCGAGAAGCCCGATCACTGCGCTCGCAACCGCATCCGCCTCCTTCGTCGCGGCATATGCGAAGAACACGAATCGCGTCATGCGCTCGGCGAGCGTGACGAGATTGCCCGTTCCCTTCAGTCCGTTGATGAGGTCTCCCTCCCAGTTGCCCACGCGGGCGCGGTTCTCGACCGTCTTGGGCCGCTCGTCGATGTCCACGCGGCCCGGGATCTTGCCCCGCCCCACGTTGCGGTACTTCTTCGCGTTCCTATCCCGCGTCCTGCGCTTCTTCTGGCGCTTCGGAAGCGGAGGAAGGACTTCGTGCGACTTCCCAGCCATGACGAGCTTCTGACGCCTGTAGTACTCCTTGTAGAGCGTTTCGGCGCACACCATCGCAATGCCGTCGCGCCTGCAGCGACCGTGGATCTGCTCGAACGTCCAGCCCTTCGCCAGACGATCCTTCGCCAGCGCCCACATCTCCGCCGTGAACCTGCGCCTCTTCGCGGCCTTCACGGCGACGCGGTGGTTTGCCTTGCCCTGCGCCTTCTTGTGCCGGTAGCCTTTCTTGCTGACATTGCGCTTCAGCTCCCGCCAGACCGTCGTGGAGTGGCATCCAACCCTCTCCGCTATGTGCTTTTTTGAACATCCCTCTTTACGCAGCACCTCGATTATGATACGCTTCTCATCCGTCAGGCGGTGGTACTTCGGAGCCCCGGGTGGGGTCTTTCGTCGTTCCTTTGTGGCCATTGATGCCTCCTTGCGTTTTTTTGCTTTGCAAGAAAGCATACAGCCAACGCCTGATTTTTTCAACCCCCAGCTGAAGCCCGCTCAACAGGCCAACCGCTCAAGGCAGAACCTCCCGGTATTGCACTGGAAACTCGCGCGCGCGACATCTTTTCCACTCGCCTAGCCCCTCTCATACTCTTTCTCGATCCAAGCCATTAGGAAATCAACGATGCGCGACTGGCGGGAGGGCGGGATGGGCGTTCCCTTAGGAACTTTCCACCACTTCTCCATGCAACCGCGGCAACAGCAGGCGCAGGCGTGTTGGGCGAGGAAGACGGGGTGGCCTCGCATCGGCGTTTGCCTGCCGTCGTTTGGCGGTGTCGCAAGCGCGAGACGAGTGCGGATGAAATCCTCGCAATGGCGGCGGATCGTCTCCATGCCCTTCTCGGCGATGTATTGCCGGTCGTCGGCAGAGAGATGAAAGCGCGAGCGGAACTTCGACTTTGCGAGCCGCCTAAATGCATTCTCCATTCCCGCCTGAGTCTGCATGCGCTTTTCTTGCTACCTTCCCATCATTCCAACCCTTCGCAAAGGTACGTATGAACATTCTTCTTGTTCGTGCAGATAATTCTACCATCCATGAAGTCGATGCCGTAGTATTCCAGCGATTCTTCGGCGTACCGAAAGAGTGCGTCAGCTCGCCATGCATACCACTCCTCGGCTATTCCAAGGTTATTGACCGCGTCTTTAAACCTCCTGAATGGATGCTTCTTCGACAACACATCACAGAGCCGTTGCGACTGCCCGTCCGGACGAGACAGCGCGAACCTCTCCATGATGGAATAGCTTTCGTGCGAGTTCAACGGCTCAATGGAAACCACTTCGTGTCCATGCAGCCAGTCGTTTACATCTGGGTCGCTATAGGCCGAATCCATCACGGTGGCAACTATCTGGTCGGTCAAGTCAACCACGGGATAACTCTGATCGAAGCAGCTATCAAATTCGTCTGCCAGGTCCTTTATCAACTGCTCCTTGGATGTGATCTTTTTACCGAACATGGATATTCTCCTCTATGAGTCTCTGGCGCTCAAGTTCACAGTCATATTATACCATTTCTTTCGCTTCCCGAACCGTCAGGCCAATGCCCAAAGATGCAATGACCAAAATCCAGGCGGACATCGTTCCATGCTCCAATGCAAATATGGTCGCGCGGAATGAATATAGCCAAACGGCAACAGCCAACTCTAGCACATCCACTCGTAGCAATTCCATATTATCTATCAAGTCTAGCGACGTTCTCGCAGTGTTATCAAGCAGTCTATCACACCTTCATAGATTGCCTGAGTCTCCTCGGCATCAATTATTCCATCCACAAGCGAATCATCAATTATCTTCAACATCTGGGCGAAGTCTTCTGGAGCCTGTTTATTTGCAAGAAGCCAAGCCTTTAGCTGCCGCACTTCCTGCGCCTCAATTTTCTTGTCTTCAAGAATGTCATTAACAAGGTTCTGAAGCTCCTGAATTGCCAAAGCTTTTGCACTGCGAGTCCGATGGACGACACCTTCCATTCTTTCTTCCTTGGCTTTTCTTAGTTTCTCTTCTTCGGCAAGCCTCTTGTCGTAAAGTCTGTCCGCCGCCTTCTGTGCACGCTGCGCCTCTCGCTCCTGCCGACGACGCTCCTGCTCTTGTTGACGAGCCAGTTTTTCCTGTGCACGCTTTCTCTCTCGCTCAATTCTCATCTGCTCTCTATGTTTTTTGGAGCCAGATAAAAACTCCAACGGGGAGATATCAACTTTCTGTCGCTTCGACATAGAACTCAGTTTTGCCAGATGATTTTTGATCATCGAAGCGGCAGTTGCCCTTGTCAATCCAACAGGAACGATTCCATTATTGAAGCGTCGAACAAAAGCCAACTGCCCTTCAGTTGGCGCATCCGGCTGGAGAATCGGCCTGTCTCTTGTATATAGTTTCTGCTTTCTTGGAACCGCCCACAGCCACAACACAAACATCCCTGTTGCAAATACGCCCAATGCAATGGCATCGGAAGACTCAAATGTCGGCAGGATATCAAACCAAATGCGGTCTCCGACTTTCTCCATTGCTTCCACATAGTATGCCTTTACAAGAGGCTGGGCTCGCAACATTTTAGGAAGTTTATGATATTCCGCAACTACCTGTTCAGGCATCCCATTCCGCGCAGAGTACACTAAGTGGTGATAATGCGCTTGTGCCCTGCGCGACGGAACGAACGACGTTCCAAGCACTAGGGCAAGACAAAGCGCCATCAATGCAAGAACAGCTTTTATGACAGGCGTCATTCGTCAGCCTCGCCTTCTGATTCCGAGGTCGGTCCCTGCACGACATCGCCAATCTCGATTCCACTTAATGACGCCCGATACTCTTCGGCAGCCATCGTACGGTCAAATGACGCTGTTGGATCAATCTCCTGCACCAACCGCTCTATGTCATCAAGTGAAACTCTGAAAAATTCCTTGCGAGAATTGCTCTTGTTTACACGGCACGAGGCAAGACGCTCATGTAGTTTAGCCTCAAGTCCAACGGCATCCTCAGAGAAGATAAAACTGTGAATATCAAACGCAAAAGGAACGCTTGCATCACCCAGTTCATCCACACGATCCTTTGGTTCGAGTCGCCGCGTCATTCCCACCTTGAATACATCAGGACCAAAGGAACCAAGGTTACTGATGACATACACCGTCCCCGCCTTACCATTCTGAAGTTTAGCGATCTCCTCGCGCTTCACTGCAACTTCACTGAGATTGGATTCTACTTTGAGCATCTGCGCATTTGTGTTTTCAAGCGCTGCTTTTGTTTCCGCGGACACCTCACCAGTCGCAGCCATTTCCTCGGCTGCTTTTGCAGTATCTTCCTCCAACTTAACCCGCAAGCGTTCCTGTTCTGCGGCATATTTAGCCTCTTCCTCAGCAATCCGCTTGCGTTCCTCCTCATTGCGCAATCGCTCCTCGCGATCTTCCCTCATCTTCTCCCGAAGCGCCATCTGCTCTTGCTTCTGCTTCTCTTTCCTTGTATACCACGCATATTCTACCTTAACAGCATCAATAAAGAGTTTCTCAAGTTCCCCAAGGAAAGCAAGGACCGTTGGCATAATGGTTTTGTTCCCATCTTCGTACATCTGCTGTACTCGGAGCATAAGCTTGCCAACCTTGCTTATCGCCTCGTCCTGAGCCTTGTACCGAAGCTCCTCTAGTATAACGCGCAACTCGAGCTTCAAATAAATAACGGTTATAGTGTAAAGCGACTTCAGCGCCTTTGCCTGATATCTAAGTGAAAACTCCTCGCAAAGTGAATCGATCCGCTTAGAAATCTGCTTCGCCTCTTTACGCAGATCAGGGATAGAGAGAGCCTTAATGTCAATCTCACCTATGGGATCAAGGGATTCCTGGTCAGCAAGCGCGGCCTCGGCGTTTAGCACCTCAATCGGCTTGTCTTCTACGTGCATCCAATTACCGATGCAGTACTCCACGGCCTCAAAGTTCTTCTTAGTGCGTTCAAACTTATCAAGCAATGATTTGTACTTCTTCTGGGCTTCGTCAAACTTCTGTACAAACTCAATCGCTCCATTGCGGCGAGACGCAAGGTCGTCAATTTCCCGCTGCAATTTCATTTCAAGAGCGGTCTTTTCCTGAAGAACCTGTTCTTGCTGAGCGTTTCGCTCGGCAAGTTCGCGTTCGTATTCTGCGCACTGCCGTTCCATCTCCTGTTCGAACTCTATTCTCTTCGCTTCAACCTGCTTGTCGAAATCTGCGCTTTCAAGCTCGATGCGTTGCCGATTCTCGACAAGCTCGGCATACCCATTGTCTTTAAAGAATTTATCCAGCTCTTCCGAATGCGCCAACGCCGCATCACGCTCCTCTTTAGCCTTCGAAATCTCATCCTCAACCCGTTTTACTTCCGCCTTGAGCCGTTGATCCTCAGCATCGACGCTTCGCAACGCCCAATACACAGCCCCAACGCCAAGCAATGCTCCGATTATTGCCGCTGGAAGCAGCGACGGCAATATCGCCGGACAAAAGGCCAGCACAACAGCAATACCGGCAAGGATAAAATGTTTTTGTTTCATCGTGGCGTCCTCCGCTCATTCTGCAGTTGTGTCAACTTTTCTGAAATGTCTTTTAGCAATTCACCATAATCGCGAGGCATGCAATCACGTCGCCGCTCCTTGGACTCCTTTTCAGGGCACGCACATTCATCCCTTCCTTGCGATATTGATTCCATAAGACCTGATGAAATAATTCCTGTTGGAATGGCAACAGCCGCCAATCCAGAAAACGCAATGAATGCACCAAGAAGCCTGCCTAACGCAGTAACTGGATATATATCTCCATATCCAACAGTTGTGAGAGTTGCTACAGCCCACCACAATCCAGAAAACGCATTCCTAAACGCTTCGGGCTGTGCCTCATGTTCGGCTGAATACATTAAAAGCGACGATATCAGCATTAGTATTGACACAAAGAACATCGAGCCGAGCAATTCACGCCTCTTCCCGACAATCACATCACCAAGCGATTTAATAGCATCAAAATACCGATTCAATTTAAATATGCGCAGAAGCCGCACAAGCCGTAACGCCCTCAACCCCAGCATCGTTCCAGGCAAAAGCATCGGCAACCAAAATGGAAGTATGGCAATCAAATCTACAATTGCCATAGGAGATAACACATACTTAATTCGTGCCTTTATCTTTCCGCTTTGTGGATAAAGGAAATCAGCCGTTAGTATGCGTAGAACATACTCAACCGTGAAGACGATTGACGCCACCCCCTCTATAAACAACAACACTTCAAAAACACTTTGTGGTAAATCAAATGTTGCAATAAAAACGATGATTACACTCGCCAAAATCAGACCAGTAATCATCCAGTCAAAAATGCGGCTAAGCAATGATGTCCCGTCATCCGGCTGAATGATATCAAATACTCTACTGCGAATACTCATGTTGTCTCTCCTGTCCCTTATTATCACAGCCCTTCTCGCTCCCACTTGCGCATCATTGTGATTACAACGGCGAATGCGAATCCGACTGCCTGCCGCCAAGCATCACCAAGCGGCAGGGTAGTTTCAGCACTCTCAACTACTCGTGTCATCATGTCCGTATTATACCATTTTCAAGCACAGCAGTTAATTGTCGCCGCCAATGCTGCCGAAGGATGCGATCGCGGCCGGCAAGAATCATGTCCTCGCCACCACCGTCAATCGTCCTGTCGTCGTTGATGGCGTTGTAGATCATTTTGCGGTTCCCTTTCGAGTCTCGGACTCGATTGCGATGGCCAGTTCGCGACGAAGTTGTTCCTTGTCCGGCAAGTACAGTTGATAGCGGCTCACGAAGATGCGGTTTGTGATTCCTTCGGTCGCGAATTGCACGACAAGGTCGTCCTTCTTAGCGCCAAGCACGATACCGATTGGCGCCGCATCGGACGGAGTACCCTCTTCCGACTTGAAATAGTTCAAGTACATGTTCATCTGCCCTACGTCGCCATACTCCACCATGTCGCGCTTTAGGTCGATCAGCACGAAGCATTTGAGGAAATAGTTGTAGAAGACAAGGTCGACATGGCATGGCTTGGAAGTGTTCAGCGGAATGCGGTATTCGCTCGCGACGAATGCGAATCCCTTGCCGAGCTCCAACATAAAGTTCTTCATGTGCTCGACGAGCGCAGCATGAAGCGTTTTCTCCTTGAAGCGAATCTGCGGCTTGATGCCCGAGAACTCCAGTACGTAACGGTCGCGCAGAATGTCTTCAGGCTTCTGAACCTCATTGCCTTTGTGCGCGAGCGCAAGAACGCCTTTCTTGTCCTTCGACAGCGCAAGCCGCTCGAAAAGCGACGACTTCATCTGGCGCCGCAGTTCGCGGACATTCCAGTTCGACCGGGCGCATTCAGCACAGTAAAAGCCGATCTCCAGTTCATCGGAGCATTTCAGTATCTCAAGGTAGTGGCTCCAGCTCAATTTGCATGACAGCGTCGTGCAAATTGGGAAACACCGATACAACTTGCGCATGTATTGGAGATTGTTGCGGTTGAAGCCCTTTCCATGCGCCAGCGTCAAGTCTCTCGCCAATTTTGTCAACAGCGCGCTACCGTATTTCGCTCGGTCCGCGCCATGCTGTTCATATTCCACAATGTACCGCCCCGTATTCCAATACGTTTCGACAAGCGTTGTGTTGGCCGTCGTCGCAATTTTTTCACGAGCTCGTTCCAGCAGCGAACCTATTGCACCAACCAAATCCGAATATGTAGCGCCCTCCACTACCTCTGGAATGAGCGCTTTGACATTCTGCTTTGTCTCCGCACTGCGGAGACTTTTCCTCTTCCCAGCTCTAACTTTTGCTTTCATTCTCATCGTGCTTTGAATTACATCTAATTCTCGTTGTCAAGTTGCCAATCTTACGCCAACCATATCGATCCCATGCCGCCCTGCCCCAGCTGGCGAAGTATGTGATAGCGGCCAGCAAGAATCGTACCCTCGCCGCCGCCTGCAATCGTCTTGTCGTCGTTGATGGTGTTGTCAATCATGGCAATACTCCTTTGCAAAACATCGTCACTTCATCCTTTTGCCCGCGAGGCGGTATTTCTGGAGACGGCTTGCAGGTTTCTCCTTCAATGTCAACTCTATAATGCCGTCCGCAAGCAACGCCCGGACAACCCTGTTCAAGTATCCCGAAACCCGACCAAGCCCTATCGCCATCGCTATTTCAGCTTTGGACAATTCGCCTTTCTGAAGTGCCGCAACGATTCGATCTTGGATATCACCCGACTCTGCCCCGACTCTACCTTGACTCTGCCCTGACTCTGCCCCAACTCTGCCCTTGCTAGTTTTCCTTGCTACCTCGTCCTTGGCTACGCTTGATTTCTGTTCCCCATTCAGATTCGGCAACGTCACAACAAAGCAGCCGACAGCGGAATAGAACTTCGGAGCAAGACCAAGAGGATTGTGTGCGACATCTGGCGCGTATGCTCCGACGATCTTCTTGAACCCGCTTCCCTCTCGCTCCATGTAGTCGAGGCGGTCGAAGACGTCGGCAAGAATGCCGTTTCGCCTGTCGGAAGGAACGTTCATCACGTCGAGGTCCTGCACGAGCGATCCGTCAGGCATTCCGCCGGGCGACATGATCTCCATTCTGTCATCGAAAATATCCACGTGAACCTCGCTCCCAGAGATCGTGTAGTCGCGGTGGATGAAGGCGTTCACAAGCGACTCCGTCACGGCACGCTCAGGGTAGTCAGGATAGTTGTCGCGCTCCGTAGGACGCTTCACCCAGCCCTTGTTCGTCTGAACCTTTATGAAGTTCTCCGCCATGTCAAGAAGTTCAAGGATGTTGCCTTGCTCCTTGCGGCTCGCCGTCGAATCAGCCGCCTTGTCTTTTCCCGACCAACGCGTGCAGAACAAGCGCGACTGGGGAATAGGACAATCATCAGCCAGCAACGCCCCGGCGTTTGTGAGTATGCCGCCCTTCGTGATAAGACCATACGACACCAAATCCGCGTTCTTGACCTCCTTGTGGACTCGTTGCTCAAACCTGTACTTCAGCCTCTTAAACGTGAACTTCCGCGAAGACAGGCGATTGACGGTCTCCGCGCCGTCCCACGAAAGATGCATCTTGTGGAAAAGGAATTGCGTCAGCGCGAAGCCCGTCAACTGTTGCTTTGTGGATCCTGTGCGGTAGTGATATTCGCCGCGATAGGCGACAGGGAAATCGCTCTCGCGCACGACAATCTGAATGACATCCTTCTTCTGTCTCTTCACCAGAGAGACATCTGCGACTATTCCCATTGTATCGCGTATCTTGTTCGGGATGTCTTCAAGCAGTTTCTTTGCGTTTGCCACACCGACAGGCTTGCCCGCATCATCAACGCCGATCAGCAACTTGCCGCCATTCGCGTTCGCGAAACCGCAAATCCATTTAAGGTACTCGTCGTGCCACGACTGCTTGAATTCGGTGTTTTGCGATTCTTTCACTGTGCCCTCCTTGGTAGTGCATAGACATTATACCATTTCTCGCTTGACAAGCCGAAAAACTCTCGTCGTTTCTCTCATATCACCACCTCTTATGTCATTCATCTGCCTTCCAACTGCCGGTCTTCCGCCAGTCATACCGACCCCATGCCGCCCCAGACCCAGCTGACGGATGATACAACACTGCCCGGCGATCATGGAATCCCCCTCACGCCTTTTCAATTACCTCCCAATGCCCGCCTTTGTCGGGACCGACGCGGCGAAGGCGCTGCTCGTCCTTGAGCCGTTCGATATGCTTCTGAATCGCGCTACAGGAAATACCTGCCGCGGAGACCATTTCCGCAAAGGTGATCTTCGGATTGTCGCGGATCAACTCCAATAGCCGGTCTGCGGTTTTCTTACCACCTTTTCTTACCACCTTTTTCTTACCACCTTGCGACTCGCCTCTCGCCTTCAACGCACGAGGGCGCTTGCCAGCGATGATGTCCGTCACCTGATCTTCCGTCAGCGTATTGCCCTCAATTGCCGTCGTGCCGCGAATAGTCCTGATATGGTTGAGCTTCCTGAGCCGCACACCCGATGGCCCTTCCATGACGATGCGATAGCGCTCAAGCGCGGCGGCGATGTCCATCACCAACCGCAGCATCCTTTCGCTCGGTGTAAAACGCGCGATCTCGCTAACATCAACCATTTTTTACCTCTGCCAATATCCCGCCTTCCAAGTCCATGGGTATACCATTCTTTTCGCCTTCTGAATCGACAGATCAATGCATAGTCTTGTCGTCGTTGATAGTGTTTTCGATCATGGAACCGAGATATCTTTACACTCATTTACCGCCGCAAAAGTTGCGGCGAGACGCTTAAGTACCGCCGCAAAAGTTGCGGCGAGACGCTTAAGCTTGCGGCCCGGCTTGATCGTAAACGACACAGAATGCCCTTTTCTCGGGTCAAATCGGTCGGTTGGTTCGTCAAAGTGCCCGCGCACATGCGGGTCGATTGCCAGATAATCGCCCAATCGGCAGATGCAGCCAGTCTCCGCCGCCACTCTGAACATCGCATCAAGAATCGCCTCGCAATGAGTCACCATCATCTTGTGCGGCATGCCCCTCAATCTGGTGTCCAATCGCGCACATTCCTCCGCCGTACGCGTCTCGCGGCGTTTCATCTTCGCCTTGTAGCCCGTGCCGGGATGCGCTCTAAGCTGAAAAACACCTTTGCTCCCATAACTAACCTTTCCGAGTGGATTCACCGCTCATTTTGCCTACTTCGCGCGCCTATATTTCGTTACTACGAATCGTCTTCCCGCCAGTGCAGGAAAGCGATCTCCCCAGTGCGGCCGAACGACCTCCCTACTGCGGCCAAGCGTCCTCCCCAGGCGGGGCTGCCGTTCTCCCCAGAACAGACTCGACACCTCTGCAGTATCACAAGTCATTCTCCCCTTGCCAACGGAATTTCGCCGCCACCTGTCTCGTCGCCGCCACCTGTCTCGTCCGTCCCATCCGTCTCAGTTGTCCCGTTTGTCCCATCAAGTCCGTCGCCTCACTTGAAGATGTCCATTGGGCTCGTTGCGCTTGCCGTCGTGCGAGAGGACGGCGGGCCGGCTTTGAGCGCAATCTCGGCGGCGCGGACAGCCATACCAAAGGCGCGAGCCATCTCGACGGGATCGTCTGCCGCAGCAACTGCCGTGTTCGCAAGAACTGCGTCTGCGCCAAGTTCAATCGCCTCTGCGGCGTGCGAAGGAAGCCCGATGCCGGCATCGACGACGACCGGCACGTGGCTCTGCTCGACGATGATCTCGATCATGTCGCGAGTGCGGATTCCGCGATTGGAGCCAATTGGGCTTCCAAGGGGCATGACGGCCGCAGCGCCAGCGTCCTCGCAGTGGCGCGCGAGGACCGGATCGGCATTGATATAGGGAAGGACGACCATACCGAGCTTCGCGCACTCCTTCACCGCCTCAAGGGTTTCCACAGGATCGGGCAGGAGATACCGCGCATCAGGATGGACCTCGATCTTTATCCAGTTGTAGCCAGCGGCCTTCCCGAGCTTCGCGATCCTCACCGCCTCCGACGCGTTCCGCGCGCCGGACGTGTTGAGCATCACCTCGACCTTCGAGCGGTCGATCACGCCCAAGATGTCGTCATGCTCCGCGTCGCCTTCGTGGACGCGCGTGAGCGCAGTCGTGACGAGCTCCGTTCCGCTTGCATCAATTGCTGCCTTAAGAAGCTCGCCCGAGGCGAACTTGCCTGTTCCAAGGAAAAAGCGGCTCCTAAACTTCTTGCCACCAATAACCAATTCTTTCATTTTTCTTTCCTTTCAAATTTTCTCTGTGCCTCCGTGTCTCTGTGCCTCTGTGTTAAAATCTCATATCTCAACGCCCAGCAACATCGCCACAACCGCATTCGCCTGCATTGCCGCGGCGATTCCGACGCGGGGCGAGGCGGGCGCGGCATTTTCGCCGACCGCCGTCTCTCCATCGCCAACGACGACTATGTTGCCCATCTTCCTGACCCTCATCTCATTCGAGCGCCCCCATCCAGCAAGACCGCTCGCAGTGACGAGCTTCTTGCCCGAAGAAACGAAAGACGAGACTATCATCACCTTCGCGTCAACGACATCGAACGCCTCGACGACGATATCGCAGTCTGCAAAGACTTCCCGCGCAGAGGAAGCGTCAAGCCGCATGTCCACCGCGCGAATGTCGGCGTCAGGATCGATCCTTAGAAGGTTCTCCTTTAGCGCCTCGACTTTCTTTTGTCCAATCTGGTCGCGGAAGAAGAACTGCCTATTGAGATTCGACTCGTTTACTACGTCGAAATCCACGACTGTGATATGCTTTACTCCCGCTCGAACGAGGTGCATCGCGCAATTGGAGCCAAGCCCACCAGCGCCAGCGATCCCGACACGCGTCGATTCAAGCACGGCGCGCTCTTCGGGAGTGAGATAGGTATTCGCCGACATCTCAGCCCCCAGCCGTCATCTTGAACACATCGAGCGAAGCGCCGTCAACAAGCGCAATCGCTGAAAGGTCGGCTCCCGGCGCATACACTTCGCCGCCGTATTCGACAATCGCCTTCTCTTGATCTACACCTCGCGCCGAGAGAAACTCGGCAACCGTCTTCGCCGTCGTATCTACGACCTCGCCTTGATACTTAATATTCATCTTCTTCCTCCGCCGGCATTACCCGGATCAGGTTCTGTGGGTTTAATCTCAGCCGCCGCGCACCATGCGCCGCAGCACCCCGTGTTGCGAATATTATAGCATATTCAGGCGAGCCCCGTCACCTCTGGTTCAAGGCGAATGCCAAACTTGAAAAAGACCTTGTTCCGCATAATGCGCGAAAGTGCGAGGAAATCGCTCGGCGTCGCGCCAGGACCCGCGACAATGACATTTGCATGCTCCTCCCAGACGTATGCGCCGCCGACTCTAAGCCCCTTCGCGCCCACCTCTTCGAGAAGCCGCCCCGCAAAGTCTCTATGCGGATTCTTGAAGACGCTTCCCTTCGTGCCGGGCGGGAAGTTCTTGCGCCTTGCAAGGAAGTCCGCAGGCGTTCCCTCTTCGCAGACGGAGTTGCGCCACTTAACGTCCTGTATCTCGCCGTTGATAGCGCTTGTGCGGTAGCCAAAACCGCAATCCTCGGCTGAAATCCACTTGCCATCGACCTTGACTGCCTCGATAACTTCGGAAATAGAATGTCCGAACGCGCCTGCGTTCATCTTCACCCATCCGCCTATCGTTCCGGGGATTCCCGCCATCCACGGGCATAGCGACGGATGCGCGGCAAGAAACGACGCGCCGCTCTCACCGGCGGGGCCGTTGGCCTTGACATATTCAACAGAAAGGTTCAAGTCGCTCTTCCAGGTGTTTGAGCCGTGACCGATAAGAATTTTCCTGACTTGGCGGCTTGCGCCATGCGCAATATCCGCCCTGACCCTGTCGGCGAGCGCAATGATGTCTCCTGCGCCGAGAAGAAGCGTAATGTCGCCGCCCTTGATGGAATTGCGCGCATGCTCCCACGCCTCTTCGCAGCTTCGCGCGAGCATGACGCGCACTCCGGCCTCGCGCGTCGCCTTGTAGAGATCGGCAATGTCTCCGCCTTCAATCGGCGGCTCGAACGCCGCATAGACGGGGCAAAGCACGACTTCGTCAGCAAGCGCAAAAGAAGCGGGGAAATCCGAAAGAAGCGCCTTCGTGCGCGAGTAGCGGTGCGGCTGGAAGAGAACACGCAGAACTCCACGGCATATCTGCCGCGCCATCACGACGGCGCATGCCATCTCCGCAGGGTGGTGCGCGTAGTCGGTGTAGACGCCATCAGCAATTTTCTGGAAGCGCCTATCGGGAAGTGAAGCGACCGCCTCGGGAAGCGCGGCGGCGATTGCTTCCTGAGAGTGGCCGCGGCGAAGAGCGACTTCAACTGCTGCGCGGGCGTTTTTCCTGTTGTGCGGCGCAAGGGCTGCAAAAGCGTCTACCGCGTCAAGAAACGCAAGCGGCGCAAGTTGATCGACTTCCACGACATCGCCAGACTGCCGCCGCGCCGTGTTGAAGCAGGCGTCGTAGTCGGCTCTCGTCCTGAAATGGTCGGGGTGGTCGTAGTCGCAGTTCGTCACGACAAGGGTCTTGGCGCGGTAGAGCGCGAGCGTTCCGTCCGATTCGTCCGCTTCGATGACAAGCACGCCCTTCCCGCCGGCGACGGGAAAATCACCTGTCTCGCCGCCGATTGCCCATTCAACATCTTCGCCAAGGGCGAGAAGAAGCTTCGCAACAAAAGTCGCAGTCGTCGTCTTTCCGTGGCTGCCGCAGACGGCAATAGAGTCGGGTGCGGCATTTACGACTTCGGCAAGCACTTCGCCACGCATGCGCACACGCCTAGACGAAGCAATGAGCTCCGGGTTGTCGCGAGCTACGGCAGGGGTTGCGACGACTTCGCCAGCGCCCTCGACATGGGCAGGGTCGTGACCGAATGCGACGGGAATGCCAAGCGACTCAAGCCAGTCCGTGCGCGGGCTCCGCGACAGGTCGCAGCCCGAAACCGCGCACCCCCTGTTCCTGAGAAGCACGGCAAGCGCGGCCATCCCGACCCCGCCTATGCCGATGAAATGCACTGTCCTCTGCCCGTTCATTTTGCGGATATTATATCAAATATGTCTTTGAACGATGATGCGAGTGAAGGCGGTGGAGCGAAAGTCAGAGCGAGCGGATACGGCGTATTCGCCGAGGGTCCGCGAGGAGGAGAGGAGCTTTCGGCCATCGCCGAACGGGAAACTGGCTGCGGAGCGAAGTCCTCATTTTGCCATATTTTTGATATAATATTGCCAATGAAGAAAATCGCTGTTTTGATGGGTGGGACTTCGGGCGAGCGCGAGGTTTCGCTGCAGAGCGGACGAAACGTCGCGGATGCGCTCGCAAGCCTCGGAATATACGAGGTCGTTCCCGTCGTGCTCGACGCAGACGACCTCGGCGCAATGCCCAGCGACGTCGACGCCGCCTACATCGTGCTGCACGGCGGATGGGGCGAAAACGGCGGCGTGCAGCTTGCCCTCGACAGGCTTGGCATTCCGTACACCGGGCCGGGCGCTGCGGCCTCACAGATTGCGATGGACAAGGTCAAGACGAAGATGGTGCTTGAGATGAATAACGTCCCGACCGCCGCATGGGGGCTTGCGAACCCGGACACGGAGACTTCGCCCCTACCACTTCCGGTCGTAGTAAAGCCCCCGTGCGACGGCTCTTCGCTCGGCATATCGAAGGTCTCGCGGCCGGAGGAATGGAAGCCAGCGCTTGAATGCGCGTTCAAGGTGGTCGGCGAAGATTCCGCCAAGTCCTCGCCGCCGACGGTCCTCGTCGAGGAATACGTGCCCGGGCGCGAATTTACCGTCGGCGTAATCGACGGTGAGCCGCTACCGGTCCTCGAGATCGTCGCGCCCAACGGCTGGTACGGCTACCACGAGAAATACGACTCGGACGAGACGCGATACCCCTTCCTCGAAGACTGCGAGCTCGCGCGGAAGATGCAGTCGATCGCCGTTGACGCATACAAGGCGGTCGGCTGCCGCGGCGTGACGCGGGTAGACTTCCGCGTGTCGCCGCTCGGCCGCTGCTACGTGCTCGAGCTCAACACGTCCCCGGGCTTCACCTCCCATTCGCTCGTCCCCAAGGCCGGAATGAAGACCGGTCTCACCTTCGCAGGCGTATGCGACCGCATACTCGCAAGCGCAAAGCACGACTGACAAAGATGAAAGAGAACAAGATAAAAAGCGGCAGCGGCGTGCGGCGCGCGCTTATCGCGCTCGGCATAGCCGCGCTCGTCGCCGCGATCATCGGCCTCGCAGTGGCCTACAGCCGACTGCACGACATCTGGCTTGAGCAATGCGTCGTGACCGACGTCGCGTCGCAGGTGTCGATCACCGACGGCAAAATGGTCCGCGCGGACGTGATCGCCTACGAATTCGGCCTCAAGAACGGCGCGAACCTCGCGCTCATCGACTTCGACGGCAAGCGCAGGGAGATTCTTAGGAAGATCCCAAACATCCGCGAGATTTCCATTGCGAGGCATCTTCCCGACAAGGTGGAGATAACCGTAGAAGAACGCGTTCCCGTGGTGCGCCTCGGCATAAAGGGCAGAAAGGCCGATACCGGTCGCGTCGCCGACACAGAAGGAGTGGTATTCATCTCGTCGAGCGGCACGCAGATGCTACCGACGATACGCGAAGCCGCCGCGCCGGGGACACCAAAGGGCAGCAGGCTGTCGGGACACGCCCTCGCCGCCCTTAGGCTGCTGGAGGCATGCCGCGAACGATTCAGGGAGCTTGCGGCGATAGAGGCCGACATATCGAAACCGGACTACATCTCCGTCGTCCTCGGAAACGATTACAGCGTTGCGCATGTGTACTGGGAAGGAATGGACGACCCGTCGGAGTCGACTATGCCGAACATGATGGCGCAGCTCGAAAGCCTCTCGAAGACGTACACGTCCCGCGTAGACGACAGCATCCGCACCTGGAACGCGACGCTGCCGCCAAGCGAGACGCGCAGCGGCAAGAGCGAGATATACGGAAACACGAAGAGGAATACGCTATGAGCAATTTCCATGCCGCGATCGAGATAGGCACCACGCGGACGGTCCTCGCCATCGGCGAGGAGGAGGTCGGCGGCCGTCTCAAGGTCACTTGCCACGCCGAAATACCGTCTACCGGCGTTCGCAAGAGCCAGATACTCGACATAAATCAGGCCACGAGTTCGATCAAGAGCGTACTGCACGCCATCGAGCAGAAGCAGTCCGAGGCCGGCAGCACGATAACGCTCGGCAACGCGTATCTCGTCGTCTCCGGCCAGCACATAAAGGCCGATCCCTACCAGGTCATGGTGCCGATCGAAGGGGCGAAGGTCGGGGCGGAGGAGCTTGACGCGGTGTTCAGGAGCTCGCGCACGATGCAGATACCGAAGGACCGCGAGTTCCTCGACATCGTGGACCAGGACTACGAGGTTGACGCGCTCCGCGGCATAACGGCTCCGCGCGGCATGTCCGGCCGCATCCTCAAGCTTAACACGTTGCAGATACACGCCGACCGAAACAGGATAGACAACGCCCGCACGGCGGCAGACGAGGCAAAGCTCGAGATCCGCGAGCCGCTTTTCGCGGCGACCTGCGCAGCCGAGGCGGTTCTTGACGACCACGAGAAGCGGAACGGCGTCCTCGTCCTCGACATAGGCGGCGGCTCCACGGGCTACGCGGCCTACTCCGACGGGCATCTCGTCACGACCGGGGTGATTGGCGTGGGCGGCGACCACGTGACCAACGACATCGCACATGCGTTCCAGACGACGAACTCGCAGGCGGAGCACCTCAAGACGGAATACGCGTCGGCTCTCATCGGGACGCCGGGCGAACCGCGCGTTAAGGTGCCGGGGTCTTCGCCGCTAATGGAGTCGCGCACCATCTCCCGCCGCGCGCTGGACACGGTCGTGAACGCGCGACTCAGGGAGCTTTTCACGATTTTGCGCGAAACGCTCGAAGAGCAGGACCTGCTGAACCGGCTTCACGCAGGGGCAGTCCTGACGGGCGGAGGAGCGGCGATGCACGACATCGACGCCCTCGTGCAGCGCGAGCTCGGCATGCCGGCGCGCACTGGAAAGCCGATCCACGTCGACGGTTTCGACGGCGAGAGGTTTCCGGCGTCGTTCGCGGCCGTGGCCGGCGCAATAATGTACGCAAGCCGCACCGATGAAGACAAGTCGATCTTCGACGGAATACTTAGGAGGTTCTTCAAATGAGCGATTCGTCATCAATGATGCTTATCGGCGTTGGCGGCGGCGGCGCGGCGATTGCACGCGGCGTCCGCCGGGCATTCGGAGAAGGCCTGCGGTTCCTCACGGTCGACACCGACGCTTCAGCGGCGGCCGAGGACGGGCGTTTCCTCCTGATAGGCGGCGACAGGCTGTCTGGGCGCGGCTCCGGCGGCAACCTGGTGGCGGCGAGGCTCGCCGCTGAGGACTCCATGGACTCGCTCGACCCCGAGATGGAAGGCGTGCGCCTCGCCATAGTGGTGACGTCGCTCGGCGGGGGGACGGGCGGCGGCGCGACGCTCGAGATCGTCAAGCGGCTCGGCTCGCTCGGCATACGGTCCGTAGTGTTCGCCACGACGCCGTTCACCTTCGAAGGCGAGGACCGCCAGCGTTCCGCCCGTGGCGTGATGCCGATGATTGAGGAGGCGGCGGGGGCGACCTTCTTCATGCCGCTCGACAAGCTCGTGGGGAACGCCGAGCGACTTGACGACGCAATGCGCAGGGCCGTGGACACCATGGCGTCAGCCGTCACCCTCTTCTGGAGACTCGTCGAGAAACCTGGCTACCTGCGGCTCGACGTCGAACGCATAAGCCACCTCGTCGCCAAGGCGGGGCGCGGCAGATTCGCCGCCGTCTCGTCCCAGGGCCCCGACAGGGCGCGCGACATAGGCGATATGCTCGTCCGCTCGCCGCTTCTCGCGGCGGGATCGGGCCCCGTAAGGGCGATACTCTGCGGCGTGCTTGCCGGAGACGACCTGAGGCTGAGCGAAATCAGCACGATATCCGAAAACGTCCGCGCGGCGTTCGGCAGCCAGACGTCTACGTTCGAGCTTGCGACGGTAAACGACGAAGGCACGTTCTCGGGGCGCATCTCCGTCGTCCTGCTGCTTTTCGAGGCGGACGCCAAGGACGAGCCGGACGACACCCCAGGCAGCGTCATGGGCAACAGGCACAAGAAGCGCCCCTCGAAACCGCTTGGCGTAGGCCCCCAGGGAAGAGGCCGGTTCAACAACGCCGAACCGACAATCTGGAACAGCGAAGACCTCGACATACCGACCTTCCTCAGGCGCGGCATAAGCCTGGATATATGACTATGGCGGCCAGAGACGGACATGTACACGTTCTTCCGCTGCACGTCGCGAACAAGATCGCGGCTGGCGAGGTCGTGGAACGTCCGGCTTCCGTCGTGAAGGAACTCGTCGAGAACTCCATAGACGCAGGAGCCGCCAACATCAGGGTCGCGATTGCGCAAGGCGGCCGCAAGCTTGTCTCGGTACGCGACGACGGCTGCGGAATGTCGAGGGAAGACGCCCTTCTCTCGCTCGAACGCCAGGCGACGTCGAAGATACTCGACGTGGACGACATCGAGAACATCGACACGCTCGGCTTCAGGGGCGAGGCCGTCCCGTCTATCGCGTCGGTATCGCGCCTTACCCTCGTGACCCGCCGCCACGACGCAGACGAGGGTACGCAGATCGTCGTAAACGCAGGAGAACTCGTCGAAACAAGCACGGCTGGATGCCCACCAGGAACGCTCGTAGAGGTACGCGACCTCTTCTGCAACGTCCCCGCGCGGCGCAAGTTCCTGCGCTCGTTCGCGACAGAGGAAGGCCGCGTAAAGGGCATATTCACGGTCCACGCGCTCGCGCACCCGGGCATCGGCTTCTCGCTCGTCGTGGACGGACGTGAGCTCTACCGCCTCGCGCCCGCAGATTCGCTCGCAGAGCGCCTGCTCGACCTCTACGGGGCGGACTTCATTGACAGCCTCATTCCCCTTCCAGCGACGGCAGATGCGCGCAACGGCGCAGTCCGCGTCTCGGGCTACATCGAAAAGCCGAACCTCTCGATGCCGACGCGGCGCGACCAGTACGTGTTCGTGAACGGTCGCCCTGCAACAGCGCCTTCTATTGCCTACGCCGTACGCGAGGCGTACCCGCATAGACAGGGAGACATAAAGCCCGCGCTTTTCCTTTTCATAGAGCTGCCGCCTAATCAGGTAGACGTCAACGTCCATCCGACAAAAAGAGAGGTGCGCTTTCGCGACAACATTGCGGTTAAGCGCGCAATCACCGAAGCGATTGAAGGTGCGCTCGGACTGCGGCAGACAGCGAGCGAAATGACGACTATCGGGACATACGAGACGAACGAGACGACCGGGACAGACAAGACGAACAGGACAGACGAGACAGGCGACTGTGGCTTGCCAACACCGCAAGCCGCGCCAGTCGTGAGTTCAGCCCCCGTGTCGCCAGTCGCAAGCCGCCCTCTCGCGCCCGCTCCAACTCCAACACCAACTCCAACGCCTAACCCTAAGCCGACCCTAACCGACACTAGACCGCCCCTACTTGACCCTAAGCCGCAACCTGTGGCGGTAGAGCTTCCCATCGCAGCTGACGACACCGGCGCCAAACCGTGGAAATGGTTCAAGTTCCTCGCGACAACCGCGAGCGGCTATCTTCTTGTCGAGACCGATGCGGGGCTCGTCACGATAAACCCTCATGCGACCCGCGAGCGCATCGCCTTCGAGCAGCTTTTCTCGCGTCCACGGCAAGGCGACGCCCTTTCGCAGCAGCTTCTTATTCCCGAGACAATCCATCTCTCGCCCGTCGACGCGGCGCGAATCGCGGCCGCACTCGGCGACATTGAACCGATGGGCTTCAAGATTGAGCCCTTCGGCCGCGACACCTTCAAGATCGACGCCGTCCCGCAGCTCATCGGCTCGCTCTCCCCGGCGGACGTCATATCGACAATTGCGCGAGACCTCTCTGAGGGAGGCGCAAGGCGGGGCGATCGCTGGCGTGAGGAGCTTGTCGCGAAGTCCATTGCGCGTTCCTTCGCGGGAATGTCGCTCGTGCTCGACGAGGCGGGCGCGACGAAACTCGTCGAGGAACTCGCCGCATGCAGAATGCCCTACGTAAGCCCTGGCGGAAAGCCGACGATGATATTCACATCGACAAGGGAACTCGACCGAAGGTTTGCAAAAAGCTAGCGCTTCCTGCCGCCGTACAGGCAGACCTTGGTCTTCTCGAACTCGTCGTGCGCGTCAATCCAGCTCTGGAACAATGCGCCGAGGTCGTCCCTCTCAATTGCGTTCCTCACGGCCTCGGTGCCCATCAGCCGGTCGAGGTGCTCGGGCCTTGAGCCTACCAGGACCTTGTCGCCATGGCGTCTCATCACGGCGGCGAGGATCAGCGCGCCAGCAGTGACCGGGTTGTACCCGTAGGGGCGCGACACGGAAAAGAGTATTCCGTTCAGGTTGAAGCACGAGTAACGCCCGCCATGCGGCATGTAGCGGTACGGGCGCATCTCCACGCCGCATGTGTCGAGCCCAACGCGAAGATCCTCCATGAGCCCGAGCGCGTCCATCCACGGCGCACCGATCACGCGAAACGCGAGGGGACCGTCCCGGTCGCAGTCGAGCGCAGGGTAGGCCTCGGTGAAGACCGTCATCGGATAGGCCACCGCGCAATCCCAGCTCCTGATGTCCGGGCTCGGCGGTATGAAGTTAGGCCACGGCTCGTGCTTCCTGTGATCCCAGTCAAGCAGCGGAACGACATCGAGGTCGAGGTCGAGCTTCTCGCTGTTCCGAATCCACAGCGCGCATTCGCCGGGGGTCATGCCGTGGCAGAACGGCACGTTGACCGGCGCAAGGAAGCTCGCGAAGCTGTCCTCGCGCATCGGGCCGTCCTCGACGTTGCCCATCGGCACCTCGCGGTCGAGCACCGTGACCGGAATGCCGTTCTCGGCACAAGCAACGAGCGTGTTCCTCAGCGTCGCGAGGTAGGAATAGCACCTGACGCCGATGTCGCACAGGTCTATCACCATTCGCTTGATGGACGAAAGCATCTCGGGAGTCGGCTTCCTGTACTCGCCGTAGAGCGAGTGGATCGGCAGGTTGTAGAACGGGTGGTACGAGCCATGCGTAATCTCCCCGTTCGCCGTGGTGCCGAAGAAACCGTGCTCGGCCGCGTAAAGCGCCCTCAGCCTGGCGTTGAACGCCTTCTTGAGACGCGCCGTGGTGCTGGTCGCCTGCATCGTCAGAAGCCCGAACGGCTCTACCGACTGGGAAAGGCGCTTTACAAGCTCTTCGTAGTTGACCATTCAGAACCTCCGGAAATCATGTTGTCCCTCCGCCGGGCCGACGCGCGTCAGCCGCCCGGCGAAATTTCAGATTCACAGCTGGAAAGGCTTCATCATCATGCCGAACTTCCTCTGCCTGTAGGATACTTCGTCGCCAGAACCCTCTTGCGGCCCGATGCCGAGCAGTGCGCGGGCGTCGTCTTCGCCACTTTGCAACGTGTCGCCGTCGTCGGACGAGTTCCAGCGCTCAAGGGGGTCGAGGCCACGCCTCTTGAGCTCTGCATTGACGGCATCGACCTGCGCCTCGGAAAACCGCATGGCCATGACCTGCTCGCGGGTAAGGCCCTGCCGTTCCAGCATGCGGTCCGTCTCGGCGATCCTGAGCTCGACCTGCGAGACGAGATTCCTGCCGTCCGCAATCGTCTTGCGGATTCGGGCGAGATAGGCATCCATCTCTGCCGCAGATCTATTGGTTTCGCCTGTCATTTACACCGCCGCCCGGCCCTCAATGTCCTTGGAACGCCATGACGACACCTGAGATTATACCAAAAAAGGCGCAGAAACGCCATCGCTTGCTACTTGACCTCGAAGCACCACTTGTGCGTGTCCCTGACGAGACCGTACTGGATACCCTGGACGCGGTCGTAAAGCTTCTGCAAGGTCGGGTGGACGACGTTCGGGTCGCTGACCTTTATGACCTCGCGGCCACGCGTGATCTCCCAGACGGGCGTGATGACGACAGCCGTTCCGAGCGCCGCGACGGCCTGGAACTTCTTGATCTCTGTGTAAGGAACAGGACGCACCTCGACCTTGATGCCGAGGTCCTTCGCACACTGGCGAAGCGACATGTTCGTGACGGAAGGAAGCACCGAGCAGGAATCGGGCGTCACGTACACGCCGTCCTTCGTGATGCCAGCGAAGTTGGACGTCGCAAACTCTTCGACATACTTGTGCGTCTTCGCATCGAGATAGAGCTCGACAGGCCAGCCCTCCTTCTTCGCCTTCTCGTGCGCAAAGATGCCCGCGGCGTAATTGCCGCCGACCTTGACGTCGCCCATGCCGTGGGGAGCCGCACGATCCCAGTCATCGAAGATCACCGCGCGGACAGGCTTGATGCCGCCCTTGTAGTACGCGCCGACCGGCATGACCATGATCATGAAGGTATACTCTTTAGCGGGCGCGACGCCAATCTGCGGACCCGTGCCGATGAGAAGAGGACGGAGATACATTGAGCCGCCCGTGCCGAACGGAGGAACATACTCGGCGTTCTTCTTGACGATGGCCTTGCAGCACTCGATGAAGGTGTCAACAGGAACGGGCGGCATGCAGGTGCGGACGGCCGTCCTGTACATGCGCTTCGCGTTCTCGTCGGGGCGGAAGATCGCGATCTTGCCGTCCTTCTGCCTGAACGCCTTGATGCCCTCAAAGCACTCCTGCCCGTAGTGGAGGCAGGCGGCACCGATGTGCATGTTGATCCACGGCTCCTTGACGAACTTCGGCTTTGACCATTTGCCGTCCTTCCACGTCATGCGGAGGTGGCAGTTGACATCGGAGAACCCAAAACCGAGGGTCTCCCACTTGATTCCTTTTTTTGGTGCTTTCATTTGGAATACTCCTTTTAAAGTTGAAAGTTTTTAGCCACAAAGTACAGTAGCGACAGGAGGTAAGGCATGTGAAAACTGTAATCTCATTCTCCTGTTTTTCTCCTGTTCTTTGTGGCTTATATTTCGTTTTAGTCTAAAGTTTGCAAGATGAAATGCTGTCGAGAACTATCGTTTCTGGAACAGAGGAGCCGCGAGCTCGTACAGTTCCTGGTCTTTCTGAAGTCTTTCGAATATGCGTTTCTGGTCAAGACGGTAGCCGGCGATGAAGCTCTGCTGCGAGGCGGTCCTGCGGCCCGTGCGATGCTGTATCTTCGCAAGCTCGATCCACATGTCCGCGCTCGCGTTCGGCGCGGCCTTGAGGAACTTCTGCAGCACCTTCTCGGCGTCAGCGTCGAGGTGGGCGGCAAGGAAGATCTGGGCAAGCACCTGGAGCTCCGACGGATTCGCCGCACTGTCGGCAATCGGGCGGACGATCTGCGCAGCCTCTCCGACACGTCCGATCTGGAAGAGCGAGTTCGCGAGCGTCACGCGTTCGACCGGCGTAAGCGTCCCGGCTCGGCGCTTCGGCTCAAGCGCGTCGATCTGCGCGAGCAGCGAACGCAGGGAACCGACGTAGCCGCGCAGGTTCGCTGTGCGCCTGTTGTTCGGGTCGAGGTAGTCGGTGTAGTCCATCAACTCCAGGACGGTGTCCCAGCGGCGCGTCGGCACCAGTATCTCCTGCGCGTAGCGGAACGACGCTTCGGGCGAGGCGGGATAGAGCAGGCACGCCTCGCGATAGGCCTGAGCCGCGTCCGAGTGGCGGCCCTGCTTGGCGTAAAGCCCGGCGATCGCGGCGCGGAGCTTCGAGAACGACTTCTGCCCCGCGAAATCGCGGCGGAACATAGGGTCAGAAAGAAGCCGGCGAGTGTACCAATCCCAGAAGTCGCGGTCCTTCACGGCGGTCTTCGGGTCGTAGGGGGCCATGTCGGCGTTGAGCTTCATTATGAGGCCGTGTGGCGAGAGGTAGGGATACATCCACGGAATGACATATGACTCCTCAACGTAGAAGGCGTGGCGGAGACGGTCGTGGTCCCACATCATCTTAGTCAGGATTCCGTTGATCTCCATGACGCCGAGCGCACCCGTGACCTGGACGCGGCCGTTCTCTATCTTGAGGTCGCCGTTGGCGGGCCTCACTCCGCGCTGCACCTCGTCGACATAGACGTTGAACGCCTCGGCGGAATCATCGTTCGAGGGAATCCATATCTCGTCGCCGTAGAGATCGCGCTCAACCGACATGTAGGTTCCGTCAGCGAGGGCATTCTGCGTGATGAGATAGACGTCGGGGCGGAAATCGGCCGAGTAGATCATGTACGTCGGGACGAAACGCCCCGGGTCGGTGCCGCCGAAGAAGATAGAGAACGGGTCCATCGACGGCGGCCAGTCGGGATCTGGGAGCGGCTCTTCGTCGGCGACTATCTGCTCCTTTATCGCCTTCGCGCCGTCAAGCTGGTACGCGCCGAACTGCCAGCCGAAGGTGTGGCCGTTCTGCTCGCTGCCGCCGAGCTTGAAGGCGACCTCGTTGACGCCGAGGCGGTAGTTGCCGCAGTAGTTGTCAACAAGCGGATAGGCGAAAGAGACGACGATCATGACGGCGGCCACGGCAAACGCAAGCGTCTTTGCGCGCGCGGCGAGCAGCTCGTCCCTCTTCACGAAGAGGGAAAGCCCGAACGCAGCCGCGAAGACGAGACCGTAGCCGATCCAGAGGGCTAGCATCGCGTGGGATGAGATGAACTTCACCTTCTGGATGAAGCCGTCCTGCAGGTCGCCCTTCACGTTCGCGAGCCCGACAAGCAGGACGCTCATCAGGAGGAAGCAGACAAACGCGGGGACCATCCACTGCCAGAACGCCTTGCGGTTCTCCTTCTTCACGATCCAGTGGCCCGCCGCGAACGGAACTATCGCAAACGGAATCAAAAGGTCGGTAAACTGGACGCGCACGTCCTCGAAGTAGTTCGCGATCTGACCGAGGTTCGGCCAGCTGAAGCTGATCGCCTCGTACTGGGCGCGCTGGATCGCGTGCTTGAAGCCGTCCCACGTGCGCGGATAGCCCCAGTTCATCGGCGGGTTGCGAAGGTCGGATACTACCGGCATGTAGGCGTAGAAGCTCACCCCCAGCTGCGCGAAGAACGCCGCACCCGCGACGGAGCGTCCGTTCGGGAGCGTCGCCCACACGAGCGCGAGAAGGACGAAGTTCCACGCAATCGGCCAGCAGAACCACCACGAGCACGGGTGGGTGAGCCCGTTCATAGCACCGCTCTTCAGCAGCACGAACGCCGCGATGTGAAGCCCCGCGACGGGTATCGCGAACGCAAGCCCCTTCCTGGTAAACGAGCAGAGGACGAACAGCACGACAATGGGAACGCAGAACATCGCCATCGACTTGCCCCACGGATAGACCTTTCCGTGGTAGCCGAGGTTGCCCGCCGCAGGGACATTCGCCGCAATTACGATGGCGACAAGCGCGCAGGCCGCGGCACCCACGAGATAGGGAAGCGACTTGCCCTCCCAGATGCGAAGATCGTCTCCTTCGACGACTGCAGCCGCCACCGCGAGGACGACGCTCGCCGCGATGAAAGAGGCGACGAGCGCGTATGTGCGCGGCTCTATGAGCGGCGCGATTGCGGCAGAGACCCCTTCCCACTTCGCGGGGCCCGCGAAGATCGTCGCGGCGAGAAACACGAGCGCCGCGCCAAAGCCGCCGAACGCGAGAACCGCAAGACGCGCCTTCTCGCCCTCGCCGCGCTTCTTGAGGACCGCGGCCGCGACAACTGCCGCGACGAGAAACACGAGCCCCGCGACGATGACTGTAGTCGACGGGCAGCCGCCGGTCTGCAGGACGGGCATGTGCTTGTTGATGACGTCGGACTGCATGAACTGGTCCGCCCGCTGGAGGCAGCCGATCTGCATTATCTGGTAGGTAAGCGCGACCGGCATCAAATAGATGAAAACATCGCGGAACATGCCGATATTCTTCATCGCGATGACGAGCGCGAGCGGCACGATGGCGAAAAGGAGAACCTGGTAGTTCGTAAGCCCCAGCCCGAACACGAACGCCGTGAACCAGAGGATGAAGTCGGAGGGCTTCCTCATCCAGCGATAGCTAAGGAGGAACACCCACATCAGGAAGAACGCGTTCAGAGAGTATATCTCGACGATTGTGGACTGGGACCACTCGACGGGCGAAAGCGCGAACGTCAGCGCGCCCGCAACACCGCCGCCGAAACAGAGCCACGCATTGACTCCCTCGATGGGAGTGGGTTCGGGAACGCCCGAGCCCACGCCCGTCCCACCACCGAGAAAATCCCGCCCGGAACGGCATATCAGCATCGCCGTGAAGCCTGCCGCAAACGCGCCGGCCGTCGCGGAGAAGAGGGAGATGCACCACGCCGGCGTCGGGTGGCCCATGTAGGTGACCCAGAAAAACGCCTTGCAGAAGAGCCAGCTGCAGAACGTCCAGAAAGGATACCCAGGGGGATGCGGGACGCCGAGATGCGCACCGGCGGTGGCAAGCTCGCCAGAGTCCTCTACCCCCACAGATGGGCCAAGCGTGAAGAAATACACCGCAAACGTGACGAGCGTCGCCGTCCAGAACGCCGACCAGTCGATCTTGTCGAAAAATCTGTCTTTCATTTTGCTACTCACGAGTTTAAGCGTATATTATACCAAAAAAGCCGGACGACGGAAGGCGCAATCGCATGTCATACGTCGATCCTGACTATCTTGCGTATGACAAGCCAGCCCACGGCGATTAGCACGACCACGGCGACTATCGAGCCTACGCCCGCGAGACTGCAGAAAAAAGACAGCATCAGCCTTGGCTTGATGGCCGTCATCACGATGCCGAGGAAAAGCGGCATCAGCGAAACGACGATGCCCTGCAGCCGCCCCTGGGCCGTCATAGACCTGACCTTACGCTCGATGCGCATGCGGCCGCGTATCGTATTGGATATCTTGTCGAATATCTCTGTCACGTTCCCGCCCGTCTTGCGGCTTATGAGGATCGCCGTCGTGACAAGCGTGAGGTCATCCGACCCGACGCGCCCAGACATCGACTCAAGCGCATCCTCGAAGCTCATGCCAATCCTGAGCTGCTGCTGGAGGATGGCGAACTCCTCGCACATGGGCTTCTCGCCCTGCGCGACTACGGAATCAAACGCCTGGGATATGGAGAAACCGGCGCGGAGCGCGTTCGACATCGTTGCAAGCGCTTCGGGAAGCTGGGCGTTGAACTTGTCGCGGCGGCGCTGGTCGAGCCATCGCGCGAGGGGGCTTTCGCCGTTCTGCCAGCCCGCCTTGACCTTGACGCCGGCGCAGAAGTACCACGCAACTCCCGCGAAGCACGCACCAAAGAGGACGACTGCCACCCAAAGCGTCATTTCACCCGCTCCACGCTGAAGTCCGCAGTGCAGTCGGGGTCGAACATCCTCGGGTCGCACTTGATGCCGCGCCCCGCAAGCTGGTCGAACCACGATGGCATCGCGCCAGTCGGCTTGAACTCCCCGAGTATCCTACCGTCAGGCCCTACGCCCTTCTGGCTGAAGGCGAAAAGGTCCTGCATCACGATCTGACTGCCCTCCAGCCCAGTCACCTCTGTGATCGCCGTCACCTTGCGCGAACCGTCGGAAAGACGCGACTCGTGGATGATGATATCGACTGCCGAGGCGATCTGCTCGCGTATCGCCCGCGAGGGAAGATCCATTCCGCTCATGAGCACCATCGTCTCGAGACGCGATATCACGTCGCGCGGAGAGTTCGCGTGGACGGTGGTGAGAGAGCCGTCGTGGCCGGTATTCATCGCCTGGAGCATGTCGAGGGCTTCTCCGCCGCGGCACTCGCCGACGATGATGCGGTCGGGGCGCATTCGGAGGCAGTTCTTGACGAGATCGCGAATCGGCACAGCGCCCTTCCCCTCGATGTTCGGCGGCCTCGCCTCGAGGCGGACGACGTGCGGCTGCTGGAGCCTGAGTTCCGCCGCGTCCTCCACGGTGACGATTCGCTCGCTACGCGGGATGTAGCCGGAAAGCAGGTTGAGAAGCGTCGTCTTGCCTGAACCGGTACCGCCTGCGACTATGACGTTCTTCCGAAGCCACACGCAGAGCTTCATGAACTCCGCCGCGTTGTGCGTCCACGTGCCGAAACGGATGAAGTCGTCTGGCGTAAGTGCCTTTTTCGAGAACTTCCGTATGGTGATCGTGGGGCCGGAAAGCGCGAGAGGCGCAATGATGGCGTTTACGCGGCTTCCGTCGGCAAGGCGGGCGTCAACATACGGCTGCGACTCGTCGCAACGGCGGCCGAGGGGGGCGATGATGCGCTCAATCACCGCAAGAACGCTTGCGTCGTCGGTGAACTGGCAGTCGGAGAGCTGAAGACGCCCGTCGCGCTCGACGTACACCTTGTCGGGGCCGTTCACCATGATCTCGCTGACCGAGTCGTCCGCGATAAGATCCTCAAGCGGCCCGAGGCGCATCGCCTCGTTGAACACGTCCTCTTCGAGGCGCACGGGGTCTATGCCGTCGGGGAGCCTTCCATTGGCCACCACCTCGTCGATGATCTGTCCTATCTTCTCGCGCGCCGTCTCCTCAAGCCCATCGCGGTCGACGCCCTGCACCGTGAGCCGTTTCATGTCCATGCGCTTGAGGAGCTCCTTTTGTATCTGCTCCTGAACGCTCCTGCGAAGTTCGCGCAGCGGGTCAGGCGCTGGCTCGCCGTCTTCGCAGGGCGGCACTTCGTAGGCGGCTTCCGGCGGCTGGGCATCCCCGATGTCGTCGGCAGGCCGTTCGTCGTCGCCGCAGACTCGGAGCATCGACTCGCCGACCTGGACCACCATGCCGCCGTCGAGCTCGACGGGGCCGTCGATCTGCTCGCCGTTGACATACGTCCCATTGGCGCTATGAAGGTCCTCGACAACGGCCTTGCCGCCCCTCACAGTGAGGATCGCATGGCGCTCGGATACGTCCGGGAAGTCAAAGCAGACCGGGCACGATGGATTGCGCCCGATCATGTACGTCCCGTCGGCGATCGTGCGGGATTCGCGGTTTCCGCCGATGAGCGTGGTTAGGACCATCTGCTACCGCCCTCCGAGCTTCTGCTGGCGCTTGAGGTTGAGCTCTTCCATCTCCTGGCGAATCTTGAGATAGTCCACCTGCGGGAGCTCCTTCTCAGAAGAAGTGTCGTTGCGGTTCCTGAGCGTCAGCACGAGCCGCCCCTTTATCTGCTCGGCGAACGCAAGCATCTCGGCCTCGCGCGGAGTGACCTCAAGCGTGACGGTCGAGTAGCCAGAGCCGCCTGCCGCGCCGAACTCGCGCGACTGCGTCTTGGCCGTGTCCCTACCGGTGGCGAGGACGAGGACGTTCTGGAGTATCGTGCAGGTCACGGGATCGCCGCGCTTGATCTTGCCCTCGTCGTCGGGGAAGTTGAACGTGCCTATCACGTCGACGTGGTCGTTTGGCTTCACCATGCCGCTGACGGAGGCCGCGCCGTTCACGTTGATCGACATTGCGCGCATCTGGCGCTTCACGTCGGCGGAGAGCCCCTTGTCATGCGGGTTGCCGCCCTCGATGTCGCTCCAGAAAAGAACGTCAAGTTCCTTGTGCCCGATGACTGTCTTGCGCCCGATGACGATGTTGAGATCGTCTTTCGTCAGCGCCTGGCCGCGCATGCCAATCGCCGGAACGGTCTTCTTGCCAAGGTCAGCCGCAGAAAGCACGGCTCCAGACGGCACGTCGCGCGCAAACGCGAGGACCTCGATAGTGCCGTACTTCTTCTTCAGCAGCTCCTTCTCGGCGCGTATCTCGTTCTCCTTGACCGTGAGGTATGTGCGGGTCAAGAGCGCGGCGATCAGGCCGCAGACGAGCGATATGACAAGGACAAGCTGACGTTTCATCAGAAGAGCCCCTTCACCTTCCCCGTTTCGACGTCAACGTCTATGCGACGATAGGCGGGCGACGCCGAAGTCCCAGGCATGAGCTTGATCTCGCCCGCCACGGGAACGACGAGGCCCGCGCCCCTGTAGATGAGGACGTCCTTGACCGGCATGCGCCAGCCCTTCGGACGGCCGAGGAGCTTCGGGTCGTGCGAGAGCGAGTATTGGGTCTTCGCAATGCATATCGGAAGACGCGCCGTCTCGGGGTCGGCCTGGAATGCCGCGAGCTTTTCGAGAGCCAGCGGCTCGAAGTCGACGCCGTCGCCGCCGTAGACTTCCTTGACCTGCTTTTCGATACGGTCCTTAAGGGGCTCTTCGAGGTCGCAGAGATAGGCGAATTCATTGGGCCTCTCGCAAGCGGCGATGACCGCCTCGGCAAGCTCTATCGCGCCATCGCCGCCCTTGAGCCAGTGGTCGCTTACGGCAAACGTCGCGCCAGCGCCCTCGGCGACGCGCCTTACGAGGTCGCGCTCGGCCTGTGTGTCGGTGTAGAACGCATTGAGGCAGACGACGGGCTGGATGCCCGCGCGGCGGATGATATCGATGTGCGCAAGCAGGTTGTCGCAGCCCTTCTCAAGAAGTTCGAGATTCTCGGTCGTGTACGCGGGGTCGAGCGGAAGGCCCGCCTTAACCGCAGGCGCGCCGCCGTGTGCCTTGAGCGCGCGGACGGTTGCGACGAGCACGACGGCATCGGGCTTGAGCCCCGAGCAACGGCACTTGATGTTCCAGAACTTCTCGAAGCCCATGTCGGAAGCGAACCCCGACTCCGTGACGACGTAGTCGCCAAGGGCGCAGGCGAGCCGATCCGCGACGACCGAGTTCTGCCCTATCGCGATGTTTGCGAAAGGCCCAGCGTGGACGAACATCGGCTGTCCCTCGATGGACTGCATAAGCGTCGGCTGGATTGCGTTCACGAGAAGCGCGCACATCGCGCCGTCAACCTCGAGGTCCTTCGTCGTGACAGGCGCGCCGGACTTCGAGTAGGCGACGATTATCTTCGAAAGGCGCTTCCTCAGGTCCGCGAGGTCCGCGCTCATCGCGAGGATCGCCATGACCTCGGATGCGACCGTGATGTAGAAGCCGCTCGCGCAGTTGAAGCCGTCGAGCTTCCCGCCGCGACCAATCTCGATGTTGCGAAGCCCCTGTGCGCAGAAGTCCATCGCCCAGCGGAACTGTATGCGCTCCGGGTCGATGTCGAGGCGCTTTAGCCCGCGCTCCGCAAGCCACGCGTCGTCATGGTTGCGCTCGTGCTGCATCCTAGAGTTGAGCGCGACCATCGCGAGGTTGTTGGCGTTCGTAATGGCGTCGATGTCGCCGGTAAGCCCAAGCGAAAGCGCCGTAAGCGGCACGACCTGCGCAAGCCCGCCGCCTGCGGCGCTGCCCTTGATGTTGAAAGTCGGCCCGCCGGACGGCTGGCGAACGCAGCCGACGACCTTCTTGCCGAGCTTGCCGAGGCCTTCGACGAGGCCGAGGGTCGTCGTCGTCTTGCCCTCGCCGAGGGCGGTCGGGGTGATTGCCGTGACGTCGATGTACTTGCCCTTGCGCCCCGCGCCTAAGCGCTTCAGGACCTTCGTGACGTCGACCTTGGCAAGGACCTTGCCGTAGGGCGTCCATTCGTCCTCCTGAAGCCCCAGCTCCTGTGCAAGCGCGGCGGCGGGTTTAAGATTCTCTTCGGCAGCTTCTGCGATCTGCCAGTCCTTCATCTTCGTAGGGTCGAGTTTCATGGTGGAAATTATACCAAAAACGAAGGCGCGGCAACAAGTGCACCTCTGTTCGGAATCCACAGCTTATTGAAAACGACGATGCGGCGGGCGGGCCGAAGCCCGCCCGCCGCAGTGCATCGACACTAACATGCGTTAGTGGCTGCCGTACTCCACTTCGTACAGTGCGCTGCCGCCGGCGGTCGTCACGCGAACGGCGCCGTCCTCGCAAGGCGGCTCGCCGAAGTTGAGCCGGGCCGTGAGCTTGCCGTCGGCGTAGGCCGCCTCGACCGCGTGCCACAACGCGCCCGTGTCGGTGAGCAGCTCGATCTGCCGCCGTCGCCGCGCGTCCCAGCGCTCGTGATCGTGGGCGCAGGCGGAAGCACCGCCGCCTTGACCGACACCTTGTGCAGAGCCTTGACGATCGGCGCCGTAGGGTCGAGGCCGTGCGAGACGAGACGCACGTAGTACGTCCCCTTCGGAACCGCCGAGGCGAGAACGCACGTGATGCGCTGGCCGTCTTCGGTTGACACCACCGTGATGTCCGCGGCCTTGGTCGCGCCGTCCGCAGCGACAAGCGTCAGGGATTCGTCCTCGCCGTCCGGCACCGTGAGGTCGATGCCCACGATGCGGAACTCCTTGAGTCCGTCGATCAGGTGGTATTCCTCGGACGCGAGGTCCATGACCGAGGTGATCTTCACGGTGCCGTTCGCAGACTCCGCGCCGAGGTTCGTCGGCACGATGCCAGCCACGGCGTCGCGTATCTCCTGCGAGAGCGTCGCCCCCACGTAGAGCGAGTTGCGCGGCTCGCGGTATGTGTCGTCCTCGCTGTCGAACGACCCGCCTATCATCGGATAGACCGACACCGCGCCCATGTTGATGCGCACGACTTTGTCCGCGATTGTCCCGGCGGCGTACTCGTAGAAGGCGTTCAGGAAGTACTGCGCCGTGGCGCGGGTCATGTGCGTGCCCCTGTCGAGCATCCTCGTGAGGATGTTGTCGTAGGCGAGCGAACCGACGGGAACCGCGACCCCGAGATACGGGGCCTTCTCCGCCGTGGACGTGGCGTTGCGCACGAGGCGGTAGCCGACTGTCATTGTCCTGTTTTTCATGGTGACTTCTCCTTTCCCTTACGCAGCCTTGACTATGACGTTCTTGACCTTGGCGGTCGCCGGCTTCAGCGACTCGCGCATCCCGTTGCGGCAGCTCACGACGAGCGTGTAGACGCCGGGCTCCGGCGGCTCCGTGAAGCCGCAGTCGATCGTCTGGCTGTCGCTGCGCTCCACGGTGGCCGTGGCGACGATTTCGCCGGTCTTCGGATCGGCGAGCCACACGCCCTCGTCCGGGTTGTCGGGCGAGATGCCGAGCTTCTGCCCCTGGATCAGCACGCGGTGCGTCCCGGTGATCTCCGAGAGGCGCTTCGTCACTGCATCCATCACGGCGGCGACCGTGCAGGAGAGGCCAAGCGTGACGTTCTCGGGCCTGACCGCCGACATCGCGCTCCTGAGCGGGTCGAGCGTCCTCACCGTCGCGACGAGCTGGTGCCTCTCCGGGTCGAACGTGTCGTCCTCGCTAATGAACGCGCCGCGAATGGCGAATCCGGTCGAGAGCTGGCCGAGGTTGATGCGGTAGCCCGCGAACATCTGCGAGGCGATCTCCTCTGAGAGCGCGTCAAGGAAGTACTTCCAGAGCGAGACGTCCTGCTTGGTGCGCTCGGCGAGCCGTTCCGCCAGCTCGTCGCTGCTGATCGTGCCGTTCGTCTGTACGTGGGCGAAGTAAAGCGTCTTGTCCGTCAAGGCATCAGACACTTTCGTCAACGAAAACATGATGTTGTCCATTTTCGTTCCCCTTTCCTTTTTACTTGCCGATGTTCGGCTTTACCGTTACTGGATTTGACTGGACCGGGCCGTTGTCGTCGTCGCCCGCGTTGTCCGCGTTCTGCGCGGACTGCGTGATGACGGCAATGCCCGGTATTCCGAATGCGTACACGCCCATCGTCTGCGTTTTCGCAGACGGCGTGAGCGAGCTGCATCCGCTCGTGATGGCGACGAGCCCGCCGCCGACTGCGCCGATAAGCACGGGCTTCACGGCGTCCCAAAGCTGGCGAACCAGCTTCTTCCATTTTACCTTCACTTTCATTTTGTTTTCCTTTCGTTCCCATGCCGCGGCATCGAAGATGCGTAGGCGGGTTGATTTTGAGGAGAGGGGTTGTCGTCACGGGACCGTTCCGCAATCACCCGCATCTCCAATGTACAGAAGGAAGGTTTTTCCGAATCAGGGACACCGCATGGGCGCAGGAACACGGAAAGCTGAGACAAATTCATTACGCCATGAACAGCTCAAGCAGCAGGGCGCGGTCGCGGAAGTATTTCTTCTTGGCCGCTGCCCAGCTCTTGTTGCCCTTTCCATCCTTAGTGAGCTCCCAGATGCTTTCCGCCCGGTTGCCTGCGTTCTTCAGAATTGCCTTGAGAGTCGGCAGCGCTGACGGCGCCTTGCGGCGCACAAGGTCCAAAGCGCGACGTCTGCTCCTTGCGCAGCTGTTCCCATTCCCGAAGGACGCCGCATCGACTGCGGCGTATATCGCCTCGGCGCCCGCACCGTTGTCGGGAACGTCGAAGCCAGAGTTCATCGACCCGTTCTCGCCTTGCGCCCAGAGGGCGTCGTAGTGAAGTGCGTTCGCACCGGTAGACGCCTTGGCCGTTGCGCGGTGCTTGCGCTCGCGGTCGCGTTCCTTCGCCAGGCACTTGCGGTATGTGTTGTCTGTCATTTCGCGCCGCTCTTGAGGCCTTCTTGTCCGCCATGGCACCATGCGACGGCGGATACCTCTCCACGGCGCAAATATCATCTCATGTATCAGAGTAAAGACAAAATTCCGTCGGCCTACTCTGACGGAGAAAAGCAGAAAACCCCAGCTATCGCCAGGGTTTTCGATATGAAAATAGAGTAGAGTTAATTGCCGCCGCTACTTCGATTTCTTGTATGCATCGGCCAAGACCTTCGGCGCGGAATAGCCTTTATTCTGCCCTTCCGCGTTTTTCGCCTTGCCCCACTTCGCCTTGTTCGCGTTCCAGCACTGAGTTGCAAAGGCATAGAGACGGCTTTCATCTCCTTTATAGCGCCTGTCCACAAGAAAACGTCCGAAACTTTTTAACTGCTTTTTCATGAACTCGGTCTTGGGCCCCCTGCCCCCGACTCCGCGCCTTCTACCGGGCTTTCGCCGGCCAACGCAATGGGCAGAGTGGCCATGCGTGTCTGTTTCAGAGATATGGTTGATGCAGCTCAATACATTGCGTAGGTCGGCATTGTCTGCGCGTAGGTCGGCATTGTCTGCACGCAGAGCGGCATTGTCTGCGCGTAGGTCGGCATTATCTGCACGCAGAGCGGAATTCTCTGCGCGTAGAGCAGCAATCTCTGCCGAATGATCGGCAAAGCATTCGCCATTGGCGTAAATCGATTTTGCGAGAAGTTCCATAATTTCCGGAACTGTCCCCACAAAAGAGAATGCAAAAGACCGAGTATGTATTCCGTGCGCCGATTTACCCTACCAGCATGGCAAGGCATGAGGCAGGCAGACAAAATCGACACGCAACCATGCGCAACGGCAAAATACGTTGCCGTACGCAACGTCTTGCGAAACTTGGATTTGCACATGCTCTCAATCAGCCTTTTAATGCGAATAAAATGTTCAAGCCTGTATATGCGATGCAGTATCGCATCCTGAATTTCGCAGATGCGCCCATCCGAGATGCAAACAACCTCATCGCGCTGCACAAGGAAGACATTCAGGCAAGACACGGCACGCCGCCTAAGCAGCA
>CADCAK010000010.1 GCA_902799385.1 uncultured bacterium
GCCGCCGACCGTCGCATCCGCGCCGAACGTCACGCTCGCCGCCGTGACTGCGGCATCGACCGTCGCCGCGTCGCCGGCGTTCCTGAAGAACGCGGCGGTAGAGTCGTACCAGTCGCCCGCAATGCCGTTCTTGGACCACTTGCCGCTCGTGTGCCAGCCAGCGCCGGACGAGCCATCATTCCACACATATTCGCCAGCGAGAGTGTCGGAGATTACGACCTTCGTGCCTCCGGGGGCAAGAACGAGCGCGTAACGGCTCGCGTCGGGGCCCGTGACCGCGATCGCATCCACCTCGGACTGTATGAACGTGCCGTTGCCTTCGTTGATCTCTAACACCGTCGTACCGTCTGCGACGCCAGCAGGAGGTATCTCGACGGCAACGAGCGCGGCCTTTGCCTCTGTCGTGAGCGACAGGACTGTTCCCGCGACATTCGTTGTCCCGCCAGTATAGGACGGAGTGCCTGAAAGCGTAATGGTGCCGCCGCCGGTGAATGTCACCGCGCCGACCTCCTCGGGCTTGTTTTGAAGAGCGGCACTAATGGTTATGCCATGACCATTTGAATCGAACGTCGCACCGTTCGCGCCTACATAGACGTTCAACCCGTTCTGGGCCTTGATAAGTTCTGTGGAATTGCCAATTGTGCCTAGATGACGAATCGTGCCGTTGTCGATTGTCAACTCTCCAACACCATTCGCAACGTTCTTGTATATTGTATCAGTCTCAATAACACCGCCGTTCGTGACATAAACGGATGCCTTTGTAGGGGAGTCTCCATAGCAAAGATAAATATTCCCTTTGACCACAACGCTACCACCATTTACATTGAGCGTGCCAGTGGCACTGTTTCCGTGCGCAATAGTCATATTGCCGTTGGAACCGGTATTTTCATACCGCCCGCCAGCATTGACCGTCAGGGTGCCGGTGGAAGTCTCGCCAAGACGCATATAGGATCCTGTGTTGACTATAGCGCCGCCGTTGTTTATCACGACACTACCCGTTCCGCCATTACCTACGCGAATCAAGTTTGCCACCGACATCGTACTACCGTTGACCACGAACTCTCCCGTGCCTCCGCTTCCAACTGTGATCCATCTTGTAACAGACAGCGTACCATCATTGACTTCAACTTTGCCCGTTGATCCTGATTTCAAGCCCACAAGAAGATCCTGTCTGCAACTAACCGTGGCATTGGGGTTGTCAAGCTTCAGAAGACCCTTGTATATGTTGAAATTACCTGTTGATGTAAGACTGACCTTGCTGTTGCCGTCTATCGTAACATATCCGCCGATATCGTAGCTCCGATCGGACGTACCTAGATTGAATGCCGCCCCACTGTACGTACCGCGCTTTATCGTCAGCCAACCATCGGTTCTCCTATTGTCTTGAGTACCATTGGTGCTGCCGATGTAAAAAATGCCGGTGGTAGACATGCCATGCGCATCGTTGCCTGTAGTGAAAACAAAGGGATTGCTTTCTGTCGAGGCGTTGTCAATTGCAATTTTTGACCCCGTAAAAGAAACCGCAGAATCAAAGTTGACGGTGTAGTTTACAATATTGTAAGAAGTGCACCTGAAAAGCACTATTGCATCTTTTGTCCCCGGTTTCGTACCATCCCACCAATTCGCTGCAGTGGAATAATTCCTGTTACCGCCATTGCCATACCAATACGCATATCCGTATGCCGTCTGCAACGCGCCAAATGCAAAGACAGCGGCGAGGAGATAACTTACAACTTTACCCCCCCCCCCATGGTTTTTATCAATTATGTTCATTTTAGTTCTCCTTGTTTGTTTTGTGTTATTTGTGAACATGAAATTTGCGGTCATGCCATCGACGCCTGAAGCTTCTTTACCTGTGCAAGCGAAAGGCCGGAGTATCTTGCAATGTCCTTCAATGCAAGAATGCCGTCCTTCAGCATGCGCTTCGCCGTCGCGAGCATGGTCTCGCGCTTACCTTCGGCCTTGATTTTTTCCATTGCCTTGCACATGACGTGCCTCCCTTCGTCTGAATTCTTAAACTTGTTGACTTGCCTCTTTAGAATGTCGAAATACATCTCCGCCGCGTCGCGGCACAACAGATCGTGTACGAGCCGACCAATCTCTGTTGCGCTTTTCGTCGCGCCGTTCACGTAGATGATATGCGTTCCGTCGCCCAGAATCTTACTCGACTTCTTTTCGACTCTCTCATAGGCATAAACATTCTGACTATTGCGCCTCACGCGCGTCCTACGCGCGTTAACGGCGACGCCTCTCCCGTCGCAATTCTGGAGGCTAGTGGTCATGGCATGTATTATATCATATCTTCGCGGACAATGCCGCATCAAAATGAATTTTACGGTCCCCGGACCTTTCGCCAACGGTAGCGCTACCCCTGACAGCACGGCACTCATTGGGCAGCCAGGACGAACAGGACGGACTGGACTCGGCGGAGCAGCCCCGCGAGCCATCGGTCTGCACGGCGAGCAAGTCGGGCGCAGGCCCCGCCGCTTACGCGCGACTTTCAGCCCTGAGCCGAAACGCGCGTAAACGCCGCCTTCTACCTCTCGAACGAGGACTTCTCGGGGAGTATCCTTTCGAAGGCGGCGGCAATGCGCCTGAAACATCCTTCCGGGTCGGAAATGCGCTCGGAGTCGTTGATGCAGACCTGCGGATGCGCCTGCGACGCGACGAGCTTGCAGACACGCTCAAGGTTAGAGTCGTCGAGCAGGACCGTCTCGCCCCTGCGCTTTTCGTTTAGCGGCACGAAGTCACCCTTCACCATATTCCAGGCCGCCGCAAGCCAATGGCTTACGCCGTCGTTTATGCGGAAGCGACTTCGAGACGTCTTGTCCATTATGTCCGGCTGCGCGCGCCAGATCTCGTCAAACGTCGACTTGAGATGCGGGAGCGGAAGATGGCCGAATGTCCCGGGGATGAACATGCGGTTCACGGCGAATGAGGCGAGGTTCTTGGCGGCGCGAGCAAGGCCAAGCTTGCGGATGTCCGCAAACTTCAGGATGTTGCGCCGTATGAGGCCGACGACGTCCATGCTCCTGGCGAGGACGCCGCCGTTGTTGACGACGATGCGGCTTGCCGTGGAGCAGCCGAGCCACCTCGGAATGCCGAGGTCGCACGCGAGGACGGGAAGTCCGCCACGGAAGAACTGCTCAGGCGTGGACGGCCTCAGCAGGAACATGTCGTCGTTGAACAGGACGAAGCGCTCCGAAAGGCCTGGAATGCGGTGGAGGTTCAGCTCGATAGTGTCGGAATGGAACGTCGGGAGATATTCTTGCGGAATGTAGTCCGCGTGGTTTACGAGGCGCAGCTTGGAGTTCGTCTCGTCGAGCCAGTCCGGCTTCTGGCCGCACGTCACGAAGAACACGCGGTCGGCCCACGGGGCGAACTTCTCGACGGAGCGGAACCAGTACCTCAGAAGCCCGCAGTCGCGGTAGCGGCAGTCGGCGTTTGCCTCGCCGCCGGCGAGCGACGAGGAGGCGGACGACTCGACGCCGAGGTACTTCCTCTTCTGCGCGAGCCATTCGCGGTCGCCGCCGTCCACCCACGTCACTACAAAGTCGATCTTTTCCATCTCACTTTCCCCTTCTCGACTTGACGATAGCCACCAGGTCACTGCGGAAGAACGCAAAAACCGCACCTACGGACACAGCGGACGCCACGACGCCCTTGGCGGCAAGCCCGGCGATTCCGGCGAGCGGAACCAGGTGCGCCGCCCCCCACGCCGCCGCGCTCAGCGCGACCGCCAGCAAGGCGAAGCGAAGTTGCGAACGCCACCAGAGGCGCGACTCGGCGCCAGAGAAGAACGCGGTGAACATGACGTGCGACTCCCACGGAATCTGGATGAAAGCGAAGCCAAGTATCGTCGAGAATATGACGCCGTCAAGCTTGTAGGCGTCGGGCAGGAAAATGACGAAGAGGATGTTCGTGCCGAGGTTTACGGCGCCGGCGACAATCGGCTTCCAGCGGTCCTGCGACCATAGCGATGCGGCGGCCTTGAACGACATGAGCACCTGGCGCGACTGCATCACGTAGAAGTAGACGACCATCAAGACCGGCGTCAGGGCGTGGCGCACGAGGTCGGGATCGTCCTTTACCCACACGGAGATGAACGGCTGGTACAGCGCGGTCATCATCGCCGAGCAGAAGATGACGACGGACATGCAGAGGCGGTTCATCCGCATCAGGAGCTTGAAGTTCTCCGCCTTCGACTCGGTGTATATCTTGTTGCCGAAGCCGCCCATCATCGACGCATAGACGATTGCGACGAGGCTGCCGACCGACGTTACGACGTAGTAGTAGTTCCCGTATGCGGCGACCGCGACGAGGCCGAGGAACGCCGATATCACGAGGTTGTCAGTCGAATGAGTGACCACCCCGCCCACCTTGTGCATGAAAATTGACTTGACGTCGGAGAGGACGTGGCGGCGCAGGTCGGCCGGCAGCGTGCCGCGCGGCTCGATGTCGGGGAAGAGCCTGCGCGACGCCGTGACGAGCAGGACGTTCTGCACGACGGTAAAGACGACGGTCGCGAGGACGTAGCAGTAGTAGACCGTCGCCGGAGGCTGGCTGAGGAAGTGGCGCATCACCAGGAGAATGAGGAACACTACGACATACTGCGCCACGGAGACTGCGGTGCGGATGTTCGTTATGACGTCGTTGCGGTGGTGCGCGCCCAGCACCACGCCTCGGTACGCGAAGAGGAAGTAGCTCGCCGCAGTGTTCACGAGGTGGATGACGTACAGGACGTGCAAGTCGATGCCTGGGGGCACGGCCCCGTGCACGAGCCGGTCGAGGAACGGCAGGAGCGCGAGCCCGAGGGCGAAGATGACGACGCCCACGCAGCGGTACACGGTGCGGTAGAACCTGAGGTACGCGCGGAGAAGGTCCCTGTCGTCGTCCGCCACGGGCTTGTACATCGAGCACACGACGGCGGTGCCGAAGCCGAGCTCGGCGAGGGCGAGGACGCCGAGCACCGAGCTGAATAGCCCGTTGAGGCCGAGGAACGCCGGGCTGAGCAGCCAGAGGAAGAGCGTGCGGTTCAGGAACGGGAAGACCAGCCGGATGCCGCTGCTGGCCGCGTTGGCCAGCATGTTGCGCCTGACGTTTTTCCTGAAGTCGAGTTTCATGCCTTGAAGACCTTCCTCTTGAGCTTGATGCCGCGCCAGACCCACGGCGCGAGGGGCGCCGCCGCACGGCAGAGCGGCCACCAGCCCTTCTTAAGGGGCAGCGGCAGGTCGCAGGGCTTCACGACGCCCTTCTCGACGAGCCAGTCCACGACTGGGGCGACGACGCCGTGCCACTTCAGGGAATAGGAGTTCCACATCTGCCACGGCTTCGGGTTGTAGGCGAAATGCGCAAAGTAGCGGCTCCTGTCCACGCTGCCGTTGGCCTTGTAGACATCGACCACCTTCGGCGCCGCCGGGTCGAAGCACAGGAGACTGCCGAGGACGCTTTCGTCAGTCTGGAAATACGGCGAGCCGTGCTTCATTATTATCGCGACGTCCGACGGCAGCACGTTCCCGATCTGCCTCTGCCAGCGTTCGAGGAACGTACGCCACTTGCGGTGGACGACTATGAACGGGGCGTTCATGCGCGTCGGATAGCGGCTCTCGGGAAGCGCCGCGCCGCAGAACCTCTCGACGTCGCGCCGCCATGTATCGAGCGTTGCGGGCTTGAAGTCGTCCGGCGGCGGGCTATACTTGCGTATGATGATCTCGTCAGGGTCGTCACCGACGAGCCACTCCGAGCAGTCACCGACGAACGCGCCGTCGGAGTCGGCCCAGCAGACCCAGTCGGTCCCGATTTCGTCGAGGTTCATCAGCATGGGCTTCTGACATGTCACGCACTGGCGAGACGGCGGAAGCTCCTTCAGCGTCACGCCGCCGAGTGACAGGACCTTTGCCTTCATGTCGTCCGTCCAGCCAGTCGTCCCCACTACCACGGGATGCGGCATCCCATTCCTGCGCATACTGGCGACCAGGAGCAGCGCCCCCCAGGCAAACGCCCTGTCGCCCGCCGTCACCACTGTCGTGGAAATCTTTCTTTCATCCATATCGTCTTCTCCTCCCGGCCCTTCTTCAGGGCATCGTCCAATATCCTGGCAATTTCCTAACGTCGTCCGCCGGCTTCGGGCGCACGGGCGGCGGCGTCCCCGTCGGCGAAAGCAGGTAGCCGCAGACACTTGCGGCCGGCGCAATCGTCTCCCATACCGTATACTCGCTCGCGGCGACGGTCTGGTTCTCGACGTTCCCCCACCTGCGCCAAATCGGACACTTTGTCGCAAACGCCTTGTCGCCGCCGTAGACAAGCTCAACCGCCTTCGCCGGCATTCCGTAGTTCCAGCGGTACGGCGTTATCCCTGGCACGTACTCGGCGATGCCGTCGACGTACGACGGCAGGTCGAGGAACGCGACCGGATAAACCGTACCAAGCCCGCTCGTCAGCGTCGTCCCCTGCGGATTGCATCCGTTATGGAAGTCCAACGCAGCGTAGGCGGCGGCGAGGTATTTCTCCTTGCCGGTCGCCGCATGCGCGGCAATCAGGGTCTGCGCACGGCGCAGCGGATGGCACTGCCCCCAGCCCATCGCATGGCACCAGCCCTTGCCGGGGAACCACCACGGGCAACGGTAGGCGTACGCCCCGTCCACCTGCTTGACCATGTCATCCGCCCGATGGAGGATCTTGCGATTCCATTCCTTCGCAAGCCACGAGACATCCGGCGGCAGCCCCAGCGCGCGCTCGCCGGCGAGCGAAAGCGCGCCCCATTTCCATTCGTTTTTCCTGAAGTCTGCGAGGGCCTCGCCCTTTCGTTTCTCCAATTCGTCGAGATACGACCTTTCGCCCGTCAGCGCGGCGAGGTTGACGGCAGCCTTGACGAGCGCAAGCGCGGGGAGAGTCGTCGATTCGTTCCATTCGATGGCCCGGCGTTCGCGGAACACCATCGCCTTTTCCTTCGTCACAAAGAACGTCTCGTGCGCCGGCGGAGACTTCACCGCAAATTCCCAGGCTCGTTTCGCGGAATCAAGGTACTTCCTGCGGAACGCCGGGTGGCACCGCGCAAGAAGCGCGGCGTGGGCGGCGTAGGCGAGGGAGCTCGCGCGCGTCGCCCGCGACACGGCGTAGCGCATAGTGTCGCGCTCCGCGACGTTCCCGGGGACTGGATGGCCCGTCGACTCGATCCACGTGCCGACGCCGCCGTCCTTCTGCTGGACGGCGAGAAGATGCCGCAACCCCCACTCGGCCTCGTCGAGGATGTCGGGCAGTCCGTTTGCGTTCTCCGGAATCGCAAGTTGCCCGTCACCGAAATTGTCCGGCTTCACCAGATAGACGGCGCAGAGGTCGTTGACGATGTTGAGGTGAGTCGGTCGGCGGTCGTAGTCCGCCGCATCGTGCCAGCCGCCCGAAACCGCGATCTTCTCGCCGCCGTCCCAGTCTGTGTTCTGGCGAATGACGTCAAACCACCTGCTATCCTTTGGCAGCTTGCCTTCTTCCGGCGCGAAAGTGCCGCGCACGACGTTCGTGTGGCATGCGCCTGCGGTCCAGCGGGTATAGGGCCCAGCCTTCGCGATGCCGCAGCGCTTCTGGTATAGTCCGCCCATGTGGACCCTGAACGCGTCCTCCGCCGCGCCGCGCCAGATGCGGAAGTCCGCACTTCGACCAACGCCTTCGACGCGTACGAAGTAGGTCCCCTCATTTGTGACGGACGAAAAGTCCATCTCGTATGTACACTCTCCGGTGAAAGGCGTTCCTTCCTTGGTCGTAGCGTCCGGGACGCGCAGGACGGGCGGGACAGGCGAGACGAACGCGACATTCCCCGTCTTCGCATCGACGAGTTCCCAGCCCACGTCTGCGCCACTTTTCACTTTCCACTTTCCACTTTCCACTTCTCTTGGCTTCCACGCGCCGAGCTTCGGGCCGAGCCACGCGCCGATGTATGCGAACTTCGGCTGGTCGGGGGAGTAGCCGACCTGGTTGACCTTGAATAGAGGGCTAGGCCTTTCGGGGTCGTAGTCCGGGAACGCCTTGTCGCCAGTGCGAAAGACGCTGTAGAGGATTCGCGCTTCGGGATTCTTCGCAAGCGGGTCCTTCTGCCCGTTCGCGGACGGCCACCAGCCGGGCTCCGACGACAGTGCACGCCCCTCGCGGTCGTCGTCGGTCTGGTACAGCGACGTGTACGGGTCGAGGAATCGCAGCATGGACGCGGCCAACAACGCCGCCGCAACGCTAGCCATGGCGACCTCCCCTATCTGCGGGGCTCGCGGCGAGACGAGCGTGGTTTGCCGACAGGTAGTCGAGGACCCCGAAGAAGATCATGAGGAGTATGAGGTTCATCTGCTGGCGCAGGACCCATTCAAGGCAGCTCTGCAGGTAGCATGCCAATAGGCCCCCCGCAAGTCCTGCCGGTATCGCGGCGTAAGGCGTGCCCGCGAACCTCTTTGCGAGCACGAGGCAGAGGACGAGGTACGACAGGAACCAGAGCAGCATGGCCGCGAGGGCTGGGATTCCGCATTCCGCGCCGACGAGCAGATAGACCGTCTCGACGATGCCGTCCTTGAAGTCCTCGCCCCGGTTGGGGTTGCGGCCCGCGCGTTCGGCGTATTCGTAGGGCGGGTTGATCTTGATGCCCCAGTTGTTGATGCCAACGCCACGCCACGGCTCGTCGATCATCATCTCCCTGGCGCAGAGGGCAAGCTCCATGCGGGTGTTCTTCGACGCCTCCGGCGCGCTCTCGAAGCGCTCTATTATGCGCGGCAGCATTGCGGCTAGCCCGAGCATTCCGGCGACGGCAATCGGAACGACGCGGCCGACGACCCTGAGCCGCCTCCCGCGCGGGGCGGACGCGAACGACAGGACGAAGGTGACGAAGAACGACACGGGGACCATCGCGAGCGCGCCGCGGGAGTACGTGCGCACGATGCAGGCGGTCGCGGCGACGAAGGCGGCGGCGTTGAGCAAAGAGCCGCGCCATCCGCCGGCCAGGAACATCGCGAAGAACATGTTCGCGAAGAGGTGCATCGCCATTGCGAGCCCGTTCTGGTGCGGAAACACGCCGTGCGGCTGGTACACGCCGGACAGGTGGTCCTTGACCAGCAACAGGAAGTTCAGCAAGACGAAGGCCGCGAGCCCCTTCACGACCGGCTTCACGTCGTCGGTCACATCGAGGTACGCGCGGACGGAGAGGTAGGTGAGGTAGAGCATGATCATCTTCCACGTCTCCATCCACGAGAACAGAACGTTATCTGCGGCGCCCCAGGACGGCAGGCACAGGGCGAAATAGACGACGAACAGCGCCGCGCCGACAGACGGCACGAGCTTGGGGAACTTGTGCTTGAGCATGGACGCGAGGAGGATCGCGGCGGCGAGCAGGTAGACGACGCTCACCTCCATGCCCCGCGAGGATCCCCGGTAGTGCTCATGCGAGAAGAAGTTTATCGCCGTGTTCTGGTATACGGCAAGCGCCCCTATCATCGCCCAGACCGCGTACTTCATCCATGTCCTGCCGAATGACAGAAGCACCGCGAGAGGTGGCACGCCCAGCGCCGCGACCGTGAACACGACATACTTCATCGCCTAGTTGGACGTGAACGCAGAGGCGCGCGAGGTGAGGAGGTTTACGATCTGCGCCGTCGGAAGGAGCTTCCTGACGAACACGTTGTACTCGGAGAGGTTGTCCTTGGGGACGTAGATGATGTCGCCCGACTTGAGCGGGATGTTCCTGCACTTCCCAGCGAGGATGCCGTCCACGTCAACTTTGTAGAGCTTCGGATTGGCGAGGCCGTCGCGTATTATTATCACGTGCTTCCAGTGAGTCTCAAGCATCCACCCTGCGGCAGTCAGCGTCTCTATCAGCCCCATGCCCGGCTCGAAGAGGCGCTTGTGGGGATGCTTCACCTCGCCGCAGATCGTGACGGCGGCCTCCATGCGCTGCGCGATGAACACATAGTCGCCCTTGCGTATGCGGACATTGTTGAGCACGTCGCCCTTGTCTATCGCCAGCCGGAAGTCCACCGGCAGCACCTCGCCCTTGCGGACGAGCACCGAATGGTCCAGATCGGCGACGTCCACGTCCACGCCGTTGAAGAGCCGCTCAGCGCTGGAGCCCGCCATCGCGTAGAGGTCGGCGAGGCGGGTCGAGTTGGACACGCCGTACACGCCAGGCCTTGCGCACGACCCGGCTATCGTCGCCGTCTCGCTCTGCACATCGATTATCGTGATGCTGACGACGGGGTTCTTCACGTACGGCGCGAGGCCCTCGCGTATGCTCTCGGCACCCTGCGCGATCGTCTGGCCACTGAGCTTGACCTGGCCCATGAAGGCGAAGCCGACCATGCCGTCGGGGCCTATGCGCGTCTTCATGCCGAGGTCGGGATGGTCGTACACCCTTATCTCCACCTGGTCGCCGGCGTTCATGTGGTAGGCGGGCTCCTCCTCCATCTCAAGCTCCATAAGCCGCTTCCTGTTGCGCGCAAGGGTCTCCTCGTCGCGCCCTGTCTCGTCGATGACGGCGCTGTCGTCGTCGTTGTTCGTGACCTCGAACACGGAATCGTAGTTCCCGGTCAGCCTGTCTGCGTAGCAACCGGCGAAAAGCGCAAGCGCGGCAAGGATCGAACGGCAGCGGACCTTCACGACAGCACCTCCATGTCTGAGCGCACGGTTTTCGACCTGGCGCCGGTTGCGACGGCCATGACTGGCTTCCCGCTTGCCTCTAAGTGGCGGCGCGCGAACGCAAACGCGCTGCGCGGCGTGGTGCCCACGCCCACTAGGAGCAGCACCGCCCCGCAAAGCTCCAGAAGCTGGTCAAAGAACGTGCCCCCGACGCGGACTCCGCCCTCGATGCGCAGGAATACGTTGTCGAAAGATTCGCTGAGCGTTGCGATGTCGGCCCTCAGCATCTCAAGCTCGGTCGGCGCGAGCGCAAAGCGGTTCGTGGCGGGGAACCATCCGCGCTGTCCACTCCTCACGATGCCGACCATCTCCTCCGCGCCTTCCGGCGGCGTAAAGCCCTCTTGCGTGACGATGTCGAGAAGGAACGAACTCGCGCCGGACATCGTCGCCGTGAAGTCCACCGCACCGGCAAACGCGTTGTTGGGCTCGGCCCCCGGCAGCCTCAGCGCGAAAATCGTCTTGGCGTCCTTGCCCGCGAGAAGCGTCTTGAGGGCGACGACGCCAAGGGCCTCGCGCTCCTCGTCGGGGCTCATGGCACCCTCCTTCGGTATCGACCCGAGGAACTCGATCCCGCCGTAGACGGCGATCTCGCGCCCCCCGCTGACCTTGCCGAAGAGCAGTTCAAGCACAATCACCACAAAAAGCAGCGCGGATGCGACGGCAAAGGCGCCGCCGAAGGCGATGATCGCCTTCTTGACGCCGAACGGGCCATTGTCGCTTGCGCCACCCGTGCGCTCTATCTGCCTGAGGTCGTTCACGAGCGACCCTATGGCGTACGATATGCCGCCAAGCTGCTCGTCCAGCTCGCGCACCGAGGCCAATATGTCCTCACGCCGCGTCACAATGCGCTCGTAGTCGGTGGCGACGGAGGCAAGGGACGCCGCGCGCCTCTCGTTGTCCGCTATCTCGCGCCTCAGAGCGGCGCGCTTCTCGCCGATGGCCTCCAGCCGGGTGGTGCACTCGGCAAGCTCGACGGCGGCCTTCTCGACCTTGTCGACCTGAGACGGGTCGATGCCGTCCGCGCCGTTGGCCTTAAGGAACTCGTTCAGCTCCTGAATGCGCTCGGCGCGCTCCTGCATCTTGCCGGCGACCCTGGGGTTCAGGTCGGTGTATTTCTCGCGGAGCGAAAGGAGATCCTCATCTATGGCCGTTATTATCGCCAGCCTGCGGCGAATCGCCTGGGCGTTCGCCATGACCGCCATGCCCGTCTTCCCGATGCCAGACTCGAGCTTGCGCTTCTTTATCTCCTCGTTCGCGGCCTCCACGCCAAGGACGGAGTCGTTGCGCCTCTGGTCCGAGATGAGCGCATTAAGGGCGACCAGCGCCTCGCGCGGGGTGAGGGCGCCCGTGCGGGCCTTGAACGCAGACTCCTCGGCCTCCACGTCGGAGAGCTTGTCCACAAGCCCCTTGCGGCGATCCTCCAGGGACTGGCGCCATGCCTCAAGGTCCTTGGAGCGGTATGCGACGTATTCCTCTATGAGGATATCGGCGTATGCGTTGACTTTCGCAAACGCGCCCTTCCTCGTCTTCGACGCCGCGGTCAGGGTGAAGAGGTTCCCCTGGCGCTTGCCCTGCGCTATCTTCATCTCGACAGAGAGGCACATGCGCTCCATGTCGTCCATTTCCACCCGATCGCCCACACGGCGCTTAAGCGAAGGCCGTTCGAGAATCGTCATCAGCTGCTTGTCGCCCAGCGGGTCAATCTTGGCAATCTTCTTCGGCGAGAACATGAGCCGCGTTGTCGCCTCGTACCGCTTTACGCTCTCGGAGCCGCGCATCCAGAAAAAGAGCGACAGCACCGAGGCAATCGTGAAGAACGTGGCAAGAAACAGCGGCCACCACCGCAAGGCGATGCCAAGCGCCACCTTCTCGAAGGCAACGAAGCTGCGCAACCGCGCCTGCTCTTCTTCTGTCAATTCTTCTGCCATCTTCGGTAGATTATATCATAATTCGCCGTAGAAACCAACAAGACGGGCGGCGAGATTGCCCCAGTCGTACTGCAGCGCCGCCTTTTGCCCCTCGACCGACATCTTCTTCGCCTCGCCAGACGCGACTCGGCGCGACATCTCGTCGAGGGCGCGGCCAAGGCTTGCGGCGTCGCCGGCCTTGAAGGCGAGCGCCGCGCCCGGGTGGGCCGCGCAAAGCCTGCCGAGCCCTCCAACATCGCTCGCGACGACCGGAAGCCCCGCCGCCCACGCCTCGAGAACGGCGATTCCGAAGGGCTCGTGGCGACTCGGCAGCACGAAGACGTCGGCCTTGGCGTACTCCTCGGCAAGCTCCCTGCTCCCCGGCTTCAGCGCGCCGACGAAGGCGACGCGGCCTGCAACGCCAAGTTCGACGGCGCGGCGCTCAAGCTCGTCGCGGTAGTCCTGCTGAGTGACGGGGCCGACGAGCCGCGCCGTCATCTCTGGATGCTTCGCCAGCGCCTCGACTACCATCATCTGGTTCTTCTGCCTGTCGATCCGCGCGACGCAAAGGATGGTTAGGTGGTTTGGCAGTTTGGCAGTTGGGTGGTTGGGTGATTGGGTGGTTGCGAACAGCGCGCAATCGACTCCGTTCGGGAGGAACATCACATGGGGATGCCCATCCCTGTACTTCATGTACTCGTCCTCACCCACGCAGACGATGCCGTCGAAGTCTTCTGGGACGCGGTGCGTCCAGCGCATCGCGATGTCAATCATCTTGCCCCATGGAAGCCGCCCGCGCGTCGGCGCCTTCAGGCTCTTCGCCTCTTCTCCCGGAACATTGGCCCCGCCGCCGTGAAGCGAGACAACGCATTTGGATCTGGTAGTTGTGTGGTTAGGTAGTGCGGTAGTTTGATGGGCTACACGTATGCAAAGCTCCGCTATGCGGGCCATCGCGTGGCAGTGGATGACATCCGGCTTCCACTCGCGAAGCGCCTTGCCAAGCCCCGGAACAAACGGGTTGCCGCCCTTCCTGTCGAGTTCGTCGATGAGACCCCTCGGCATCGGCCACCATGGGTATATCGGCTTGAAGCGAAGGATTTCAATACCTTCGACGGTTTCCTCGTACGGTTTGTTATTTTGCCACAAAGAACACATAGAACACAAAGCTTTCTTTGTGCCCTTTGTGTTCTCTGTGACTACCAATCCCTTCCACAAGGCAGTAGTCGCGAATATCCTGACTTCGTGCCCTGCGGACTTCTGCGCCTTCGCAATGTTCCATACGACCTGCTCCGTCCCGCCCCAGTCGTCGAACGAAAGCCGCCTCAATACATGTGCTATTCTCATCTGCGATAGCCCCCAAGGACGTGCAGGAGCGAGAGCCACGAGAACTTGACGAGCCCGTAGGCATAGCGGCGCCAGAGTCGTCCCGGCTCCTGGATGATACGGTAGATCCACTCAAGGCCGCTCTTCTGAACCCACTTCGGCGCCCGCTTGACCTTGCCGGCGATGAAGTTGAACGTCCCGCCGATGCCGATCACCGCGCCGACGTCCAGCTTGGACAGGTTGCGCCCCATCCAGAGCTCCTGCTTTGGGTTGCCGAGGGCGACGAAGAGGATGTCCGGCTTCGCTGCATTGATGCGCTCGACGATCTCGGGCTGGTCCTCGTCGAGTTTCACAAAGGCATCGTCATGGCCTGTGAGTATGGTAGTTAAGTGGTTAGGTGGTTCTGTGGTTAGGTGGAGCTTCTTAAACGCCTCGGATACGGCGTCCCTGTCGCCGCCAAGCACGTAGACCTTGAGCCCCTCCTCGGCGCAGCGGCGGCAGATCGCAGGCACCATGTCGGCACCAGTGACGCGCTCGGGAAGTCCGCGCCGCAAGAGCCGAGACAGAAGGACGATCGGCATTCCGTCCGCCGTCACGAAATCGGCGTTCCTGAGATATCCCCAAAGCTCGTCGTTCCCGCCAAAAGGCCAGCCACTGACGGCATTGGCCACGAAATCGACGTTGAGCGTAGCCACAAACGCGGGGCGCGAACGTTTCTTCGCAAGCCCGATTATGCGCTCGACCGCCTCGGATTGCGTGACGCGCGCAATGGGTATGCCGAAAAGCCGCGAGACGCCTGACGCGCGGCGCATGTCGTCTACCAACTTGGCTATCCCCTTCGCATGGTCGGCCCACGAGAACTTCTTGACGTGTTCAAGCCCTCTTGCGACTCGCGCCGCGCGCTCCTCGGGCGACTCACCGAGCAACCGCCTTAGCGCGTCCGCCATGTCATCGACGCTCTCCGGGTCGAACGCAATCGCGACATCGCCCGCTATCTCGCCCAAGGAACCGTTGTTGGAGCAAGCGCACGGAATCCCCTTCGCCATCGCCTCGACAAGAGAAAGACCGAAGCCCTCAAAGAGACTTGGGAACACGTAAAATCCGGCTTCTTCCCAAAGACGCGGCATGTCCTCGTTGGCGACAAAACCAGTGAAGCGGATAAGGTCAGCGTGCGGAGACTTCGCGGCGGCGGCATGCACGACCTCTGCGTCCTTCCAGTCCGCTCCCGCGATGACGAGCGGATGCGCTTCAGCGAGACTACGCGGCAGACGCGAATACGCCTCGATAAGCCGGACGTGGTTCTTGCCGGGATGCTCGATGCGGGAGATGTAGAGGAGAGTTTGGTGGTTAGGTGGTTGGGTGGTTAGGTGGTTGAGTGGTGTTTTATCAACTACCTCACTACCTAACTGCCTAACTACTTCACCATCTAACTTCTTAACTACTTCACTACCAAATTTCTTAACTACCAAACCATTATAAAGCACCGTCACGTCCTCTTTGCGGCAGTGCCAGAACTTAACCATGTCGGTCTTGGTCGCCTCGCTTACCGCGACAAGGCGCTGCGCCTTCTTCGCATAGTGCGGGAGTACGTGCGCAAGGTAGAACATCCTGAGACGAGAATACTTGCCGGGAATGTGGAAGTTCGCGAGATCGTGTACCGTCGCAGTCGTCGGCAGCGGATACCATGCGCACACGCGCCTGTTCGCCGCGCAAATGACGAAGCCGTCGAATTCGCGCCTGTGCCGGCGAATCCAGAAAGGCAACACGAACAAGTGCCATAACATCGAAAGCATCGGAGAATGTAAAGTGTAAAGTGGAGAGTGTAAAATTGTGGTAGTGACACCTTCCAACTTTACACTTTCAACTTTACACTTTACACTCTCTTCTTCGCGAGCCTCTGGCTCGCACAGAAGAGTCAGTTCATGCCCCTGCGCGGCAAGTTCCCGCACGACCTCGCGGACGTATACAGATATGCCGCTTTTACCCTTATCGTATGGTATGCAGGAAACAAGAAGCCGCATTCAAGACCTTTCTCAAACGACAGAGCCGAAGAGAGCCCTCAGCTTGTCTGTCGTAACGGGTTTCGCGATGACCTTCGCAAAGAGACTCATGTCGTAGGTGGAGCCCACGTCGACGTCTGCCGTAACTGCGACGACGGGGATTTCAGCAAGCCGCCTGTCGCGGCGCATCGCCTCGGCGAGCTGCGTGCCATCCATCTTCGGCATCCACATGTCGGTGAGGACGAGATCGGGGATCCAGTCTTTCATCACCTCAATCGCCTTCTCCCCGTCCTCTGCATAGCGAACCTCCTTGATCTTCAGGTTCCCGAGGTGAATCCCGAGGATCTTGCGGTTCATCGTCATGTCGTCCACGACGAGGACGCGTTCGGGGAGCACCTCGCGGATCACCTGTTCTGCGGCGCGGGGAATCATGGAGATGTTCTGCACGACGACAAGGTTCGGGATGTCGATCTTGAACGTCGTTCCCTTGCCGAGCTCACTCGTCACGCTGACAGTGCCTCCCGCGTTGTCCACCATGCGTTTCACGATCGGGAGGCCGAGACCCGTACCTGTGATCTCTCCGGAGCTCGACTGCATGCGGCTGCGTATGTCCTGGATGAACGGGTCAAAGAGATGATTCATCTTTTCCTGGGAGATTCCGCATCCAGTGTCGCTGACCTCGAGATGAAGGTTGCAGATCGCCGCATCCCACCTCGCCCTGATGATAATCTCGCCCTGCTCGGTGAACTTCGCCGCGTTCCCCACAAGGTTGATGAGTATCTGCCGCACACCCTGCTGCGCGAGCTCGACGATTGGCAGTTGCTCCGGCGGCGGCGCTTCTATCCTGAGCTTGACACCATGCCTACGCACCCGGTAGCCGAAGATGGCGGGCAGTTCCTTGAGAAGCGACGCGACATCGCACACACCCGTTCGCATGCTCATCGCGCCCGCCTCGAGCTTCGAGAGGTCGAGGATGTCGTTGATCAGGTCAAGGAGCGCGCTTGAGCTGACGAGGATGCCTTCGATGTACTCCCTGCGGTGCTGCTCGTCCGTATCCTCGCGCGCAAGGAACTCCCCAAAACCAATGACAGCGTTGAGCGGCGTCCGCAGCTCGTGCGACATCATCGCGAGGAAGCGCGTCTTCGCCTGGGCGTGGTCCTCGGCCGCCGCCGCCGCCCTGTTGGCCTTCTTCGTCTGCCTGACGAGCAACGCGATCATGACCGAGCCGAACAGAATAACGCCAAGCAGCACGCACGAAACGACAACGGCAATCGCGTGCGTCAGTTCGGTCTTCGTCATGCCGAAGATCTTGTGGGTTACCTGGCGCTCTGCGACAGCCTTCATGAAGAGCTCCTGCATGTAGCTCGCGTCGATGCTCATGGCGGTCTTGTAGAGGATCGAGATGAGTTCCTGCGGCACATACTTGTTGGCAAACATCTCAAAGTCCAGGTAGTCGCCCTCCGCCTGATAGAAGTCGGCTACGGTCTGCGGCACAGGTATGGCGAACACGGACTTCGCGCCGTACGTCGCCTTCTCGGCGGCAGCAGGGAACGGCACCCACAACTCTGTCTCGCCGCGCAGGAACTTCGCCTCCGCCGTCTCGATGCCGGTCTGCTCCTGCGGCTCGATCTTGAGCCCCGTCCTCCGGGCAAGCTCGGACACGAACGCACCCACCAGCCCCATCGGATGGCCGTGTCCGTCGAAGAGCTGGACTGGCCACGGGGAGAAGTCTATGACGACCGGCTTGCCGGACTTCACTCGGTCGGCAAGCCACTGGGCTTCCTTGAGCGTCAGGGCGGCCATCTCGCGGTGAGCGCCGTAGTGGTGCTCGCTTATCATCCTCATGTACTTCGGCAGGTCGTCGCACACCGCGTCGAGCGCATGCTCCAGATCATCGAAGATGTCGTTGCGCTTCAGCGATGCGCATATGTACATTGGATGCGATGCGTAGAGGTGCAGAGGGGTCTCATTCGCCAGTTCCGGCATCTCGACGTCAACGCAGGCGTCGACCTCGCCCTTGAAGTACGCGGAAATCATCGCACGGTCGGTATGGTACTCCTTCCATGTGATATCCAACTCTCCCTGCTGAATTTGCCTCTTGACCCGCTCCGCACTGACCGAGTTGGCAAGCATTCCGACCCTCATTCCAGCCCAGGTCGAGGGCTCTCCCGGCTTGTACTTGCTTCCTGGATGCGCCCAGAGGTAGACCCGGAGGATTCCCACTGGCGTATGCGGATAGTGGAACATTTCGCGGCGCGACGCTGCAAAGCCGATGCCGCCTATAAGGTCAAGCCTTCCTGTGCGCACATCCTCCAGGCTTTCGTCGTAGCCGCCATAGACGTAGTCTGGCGTCCAACGCGTAATTCCGCATATCGTCTTCATCCACTGCGCGAGAGCACCGGACTTCTCGCCGTCCGGCGTTACCTCGAAGAGGTCGCCTCGGCTGTACGCGGCGACGCGTACGCGGTTCTGCGGCTTAGGGATGCCAAGAAGCTCCTCGCGCCAGGCGTCGATATGGTCGATGTGGTCGATGTAGCAGTCGCGCCATTTGCTGTTCAGTCGCTCGAACAGCTCCGGCTTGTCCTTGCGCACCGCGAAATACACGTTGCGCGCCCCGATCGGAACAATCTCGACAAGTCCCTCCGGACGCTTGCTGAACGGGGTGTAGAGGAATAGGACTTCTATGTCTCCCTCGCGCAAGGCATTGACCGCGCCCTCGCTTGTCGGGTACTCCACATACTCCGGCGAGAGCTTCGCGTGCTCAAAGTAGTCGACCCTGTCACTGTTCTGTCCCTGCGAGACGGGGGAATAGCCGACGCGAAGACTCGGCCATTCCGTGATCTTCGTCGACATCAACTCGATGGCACGGGAAGGCATCGCGTAAAGCGCGAAGTGCATGCGTCCCATCGGCTGAAGCGGAAAGTCGTAGTCCTTCAGCAGTTCCGGCGTCCGAAACGCCGAGCAAATGACGTCGGCATCCTCCGGCGATATGACGTTGTCGCCGCTGTTCTTTACGTGCTCGACCTCCAAGCCGGAAGTCTTAAGCACGCAGTCCATTATCCTACAGCAGAACGTGACGTCGGACGCCGCCCAGTGGTCCAGCTCTGCGCTTCTCACGCAGTCCGCGACCTTGACGGTCTCGGCAAAAAGCGGCTGCATGGCAAGAGCCGCGAAGGAAAAGGATAGAAACAGTTTTTTCATTAGAATTTTGCGTCTTCCACCGTCGGGACGATCTCAAAAACGCGGCTCACCTTGGTTATGTCGAACACGATCTTGGGGCCCGACTGGAGCGCGGCAAGAACGACCTTTCCGCCGCCGGCCTTCGCCTTCTGGAGAATCTGCACGAGAACGCCGAGCCCGCTTGAGTCGATGTGAACCATGCCGCTCAGGTCGAAAAGCACGCTCGACCCCTCTTCCATCTGCGAAAGGATTTCCTCGCGAAGCTCCGGCGCAACGGCCGCGACAAGCCTCCCGTCTACATCCACTTTCAGCAACTTGTCCTGCTTTGTGATATTCCAGCCCATTTTACACATGTCCTTTCTATTTTTGATTTAGTTAAATACCTCCCAGTCGCGCATCAGCGAGTCGTCTGGCGCCGCCCAATCGCTGACATGCCGCTTGATGGACTCAAGGATCCTGACGACGGGATTCAGCGCGAAAGTGCTAATATCGCCAATGGAACGTCGCCTCACTACCCACCGCGCGGCGTTGCGGAGCGTACGCCTGTAGTCGTCGTCGCCAACGGCGGCAATCACCTCCGCATGCCCGTTCAGCCACGTTTCGCGCGCCGTCTCCAAGTCGCACACGGGCTCTTCGGTCGGACGGAACTTCCACTCGACCGCGCGGTCATAAAGCCCGCCGTCGCCCTGCGCCTTGAGCTCCGCCGCCCGCTCCTCGGCGCACCAGCGGTAGAGGCCGCGCGAAACAAGGAAGGCGTCTCCCGCGCCGAGAATGCACTTGTTGATGTTGCGATTGACAAAAGCGCGATCTGCGCCGGACATTTGACTTTCGACAGTCGACGCGCAATCAACTTTACACTTTGCACTTTCAACTTTACACTTTGCCAAAAGGAGCCCCATCCCTCGGTTCATCATCAGCCGCGCGGCCTCCATCCACGGCAGCTTCGCCGCGTCGATCTTCGCAATGCCGGCGAAAAGCTCCTCGCCCTTCTTCCCTGCGACGTCGAAATAGCCGCGCACGAGCTCCTGTACCATGATCCGCTCTTCGTCGTGCTTTAGCCGCCACGGGATCTTCACGGCAAAATCCACGTCAACGCCGAGCTTCTTCGACCACTTCCCAGAAACAGGCTTCAACGCCTCGCCAATCGCCCCCAGCGTCTCCGCCTCAGGCACACCATCCTCGGTAATCGCAAAGAAATCCAAATCGTTCGAGAGAGCATTCCTCCGCTCTTCACTTTCAACTTTCAACTTTCCACTTTTAACTTCCCTAACCCCACCCTCGCCACGGCCATAGCCGCCGCCAAGGACGACGCCGGCGAGGCGGGGAATGCAAAGCGAGTCTATCTCGCGCCCCATTTCGGCGCAAGCGTCATCGACGAGCCGGTCCAGTTCCGGACAATTGCCTGAAACATGCCGTCCCATCAGGTATTCTTTCCTTCTTCACCCTTCATTAGTGTGGTATTATACCAAAATTTCGCGCATACAGACAAACTCAATCGGCCCATGCCGAGTAATCCGGGTTGCCTGCAGGACTCGACCAGTGAACCATGTTGTAGATTGTCGCGGAGTCTATTCCAAGCGTCTTGACCATCTCACGAGTAAGCTTGTAGTCGCAAGCCATGACATGTACGCCGCCGAGACCCGCTTTCTCGCACCTGGCGCGGAACTCCGCAAGTGCGCCAAAGCACCAGGCCGACATTGCTGCCGCAAGAATTGTTCGGCATAGCGTTCTCATCTTGCTTCAGTTCCTTTGTTCACTTCACCATTCGTGTCTCACTCCTAAGAATGTGCAAAAGGTGATCATCCTCACGAGCTACGGCGACAACACGCCTATTTCGCCGGCCTGCGGACGACAATCGTCGAGTTCGCCTTGGAGCCGGAGAGACGGTTCCACTCCTTGAGTAGGACGAGGTATTCCGCAGGCAGCATGGTAGCGCGGCGGACGTTGTTCCTGAACACGATGTCCACCGAAAGCACGCCGTCCCTAACCTCCGAGCCGACCGTTGTGCCGAACCAGAGCTCTTCGGGATTCGCCGGGTTGCGTATCTCAAGCGGCGCAGGCAGGCATTCTACCTCCGTATATCCCTTCGGGAACACGATCCTGTGACGGGTCGTCTCGGGCGTCTCCACGCCGCCTATCCCGATGGGCAGTTCGCGCGTCGTCCCGACGATCCCGAAGGGGTGCGAGGCGAGCTGCGGGACATCAAACGATATCGCGTCGCCGGAGACGACGGCCATGTCGGGAATGAACGCCGAGAACAAAAGCACAAACGGATATCCCTCGACGTCGGTCACGAGCTCGCGCGTCGCGCTCGCAGACTGGGCAATCTTGCCAAGCATCTGCTGGAAGTGGCGCGAACGTATCTCGGGCAGCATCTCCGCATAAAGCTTCCGCGACGACCCCACCGCCGCGCCGCGCAGCTCAAGCGAGTAGTCGAGATCGACCGCGCCGTTCTCGCGGACCGAGAACCCAAGCGTCTCGTTCTCTGCCCCTGCGAGATCGACGCAGGTGGCGGCAATGGTGCCGAAGCCGCCCGTCTGCGGGTCGAGGAACTCCGAGCCGTCGAAGGCCGTCGCGCCGAGCGGGGTGTATTCATTCTCGGTTCCGAGGTAGTATGTCGTTGTCTCGCCGCCCCACCAGAGGAAGCCGCCCTTCCGCTCCCTGACGCGGCATAGCGCGGTCGAAAAGCGCGCGACGTTCGGGAACTCGAACTTGTCGCGGGCGAGGACGGCGCATGACGACGCAGCGGTGTCGCCTGCGAACACGATGTCGGCGTCGTAGCCTGCGCCCTTCAAAAGCGCGCATAGCGTGCGGATGTAGCCGATGCGCGTCGCGTACCGTTCCTTGAGGACGGTCTCCGGCGCGACGACGTGGTCTTCAAGGCGTATCTCCCCGAAACCCGGCCCCGCGCAACGGACATGCCGCGTCATCCAGTTGCGGATATCGACGATGCCGGACGGTATGCCGTATTCGGCGGGATCGACGGGATCGGGATCTAGCGCGCGGTACTTCGCTGCGGCGGATGCGAACGAGTTGGACGAAATCGTGGCCGAATCGCGCCAGAGGACGCCGGACGGCAGCATCTTCTCGTCGGGGAGAAGACGCGGGTTCTTCACTTCGCGCTTCCAGTCCCCGACGCGCACCGAGAGGAAGTCAGTCGGCTTGAACGTGTCGAAGAAGAAGTTCGCATAGAACGGAAGAGGCGCGTCCTTTACGGTCGTGACTACCGTGTAGGAAATGACGCTGCCAATCTCGACGGACGGAAGGTTGACGACGAGCTGCTTCGACGCGGGGTAGCGCGGCGCAGAGGCGACCCAGTCGGCGTCGAGAACGCTTGTCTCCTTGGGCCCCGCGAACACGACCTGCCCGTTCCTGTTCGAGACGCTCGCAGAGACGAGCTCGACGGTCTTCCACGTCGGGTTGTACGTGAACTTGAGCTCGGCCGCGTTCTTCTTGCCCTTGTAGGTAAGTATCTCCTTCACGACGGTGTTAGTGGAAACCCACGTTGAATCGTCCGAGAGGTCGTATGTCTTGACACTGGAGACTATGCGCTCGTTGGCGTTGGCGAGGCGGTCTTTCGCAAACGCGGGCTTCGCGCGCTCGGACGCCTCGACACGCTTGATGTTTTCGCGCAAGTCCTGGTACTCGTCAGGCGAGAACTCGACAGTGTCGACGGAAAGGCGCCTCACGAACACAAGCGTGTCGCCGTCGCGCCTGAACGTGCGGGTGAACGCATATCCGCCCTTGGTCACCTCGTCGGCCGGCATCGACGCCGTCGCGCCGACGGCGCCTGCGAGGTCGATCTCCATGCTCTCGTCGGCAAGGGCGGTAGAGGAGACCTTCAGTGGATACCTGCGGCGTTCGAGCGCGGTGCGCCCAGAAAGAAGCCAGTTCGCCGCGCCGAGCGCGGTGGAGAGCGAGGGTATGGAAAGCTCGTCGCGCGTCTCGCCGCGAAGCAGGACTTCGGGATACTTGACGAGGAGCTTCACGGCGAGCTCCTTCGTCGTGTCCTGCAGGTCCCTTGGCTCGATCTCGCACCGCATTAGCTCGGCGCCTGCCGAAACCGCCTGGACCGTCCTCTCGAACAGCTCACGGCGCTGCTCGGGCTTGAGCGACAGGAGATGGCGGCGATAGGCGTTGTCGTTGATGCCGCGAAGGGCGATCGCGTAGTCGGCGAGGAGGGAGCCGTCCTTGCCGAGACGCCCCTTCCCGACGACTGCGACCGCGTTGTTCGCCGGCGGCACGACGGGAGCGGTGCGAAGACCCTCGCCCTCCGGGTGCGCGACGAGATACGAGCAGTCGCCCAAGTACGCAGGGCAGAGGTCGCGGCTCGACTCGTCGGTTGGGTCCATGAGGATGTAGTCGCCGTCCATCTTCACCGCGACAATCGCGTGGTTGAAGAACGGCGTCGGCACCTCGGCGTCCATCTTGGCCGCGCTGACGCTGATAAGGACGGGATACGACTCGAAGCCCGCGATCCTGAACATGGCGACGAGCAGCGCCGCCTTGTCGCGGCACACGCCGTAGCGATTGTCAAAGGTGAGGTCAACGTCGTGCGGCGCGTAGCCGGGGGAGGTATCTTCCATCGTGAGACCCATGTAGCGAATCTCCTGCGAGACGAACTTGTACATCGCGCGAACCTTGTCGATGGCCGTTGCATTTGCACCGGCGCTCGCCATTATCTCCTCGACCTTGTTCGTCATCGCGGCGTTCGTCTTTTCGAGGTGGGGGACCGAGACGTCCCAATACCACTTCGAGAGCTCCTGCCAGTTCGCAGTCGTCGAGACGCGTAGGTTCTGGCCCTGCGTCCAGTATGGGGGCATCGACGGCTCGGGGAACATCTGCGGCGAGTTCTCGGCCGTCCATCGGTAGACGATGCGCTCGCCGTTCGTGACGACGGACGAAACGACGTTGCCGAGCGGATTGCGCACCGCGATGCTCTTGAGCGGACGGGAGACGGGGCCGTCGATCATGACGGACGTGCGGACTATCGGCATCGTCGCCTCGAAAATCTCCATGTCGGCCCACTGGTCCTTGACGCGGCTTTTCGTCACGGTGCGGCGCGTCTTGACGTGGAGCGTCTCGCCGACGTTGATGCCGGGGACGGAGCACGAAAGGACCTTGTCGAGGGGGTCGTAGATGTTGGCGGAGGTCGAAGAGTTGTCCGTCGCCTCCTTCATCGTCTCGGCGAAGTCCACGGTGCGGACGCTGCCATTGGCGTCGATGATCTCGACGAGAAGTATCTCGCCCTTCCCATAGCGCAGGGAGTAGTCAATCGACAGAGTGGAGAGCGAGCGGCGGCCGCGCTCGGTAAGCACTTTCTTCCAGGTCTCCTCCGTCGCGACGTAGGTTCCGTCGGCCTGGTATACGGTTTCAACGTGCTCGTCTACAAGCACCACGTCGGCATCGGGGTACTTTTCCTTCGTGATGTCGTCCGCAAGCGCCGAAAGCGCGCATAGCGCCAGGACGAGGACTGCAACCTTTGTTTCTTTCATTTCGTATTCTCCTTTCGTTGCGTGAAGGTGGATGACATTACGGCACTCCGGCCTTTGCCCGCTCTACCCGACCACGATTTCCTCCGACGGGAAGCGCACGTGCCTCTTCGACTCGCGGTCGCCTATCATCAGAACCACGGTAAGCGCGCCGAGGCGCCCTATGAACATCGCGACCATTATCACGACGCGCCCCGCCGACGACAACGACGCCGTAGTGTCGCCAACCGAGAGTCCGGTCGTGGTGACGGCCGAGACCGCCTCGAAGAAAAGCGCGTCGGAGGAAATGCCGCGTCCCGCCTCGGAGACGAAAAGCGCACCCGTCACGACTACGGCGAACATCACTATCGCCATAAGGATCACGAGCGCCTCGCGCACGATCTCGGTCGGGATCGTCCTGCCGTCCATCACGGTCTCGGTCTCGCCCCGGCACATCGCCGTCGCCGTGTATATTATGACCGCGAGCGTCGTGACCTTCATGCCGGCGGCGGCGGAACCCGGGGCGCCGCCGATGAACATGAGGCACTCGTAGACAAGGCGCGTCAGCGGATGGAGCGTCTCGGTCGGAATCATGCAGAAGCCGCACGTCCGGGGCGTCACGGCCTGGTAGAAGCCGACGACCGCCTTGTCGGAGAGGCTCATGCCCTTGAGCGAGAGGTTCCACTCGACGGCGAGGAACGCGACGAAGGCGAGGACGAGAAGGCAGAGCGTGAACCGCAAGACGACGCGCGTGTGCAGGGAGAGGCGCCCTCTCGCGCCGGAGATGCGGTGCAGGAACTTGAACGTGCAGAGGTTGTAGATGACGAGGAAGCCGATGCCGCCGAGGATCGTCTCGACGCCCATGACGACGACCGGCCAGCTGCGCGGGAACTTCGCAAGCGAGTCCGACTCAAGGCCGAAGCCGGCGTTGCAGAAGCTCATTATCGAGTAGAACACCGCCTCGTACCAGCTGCCGAAGTGCGGGTAGAGCGCCACGGCAAAGACGCCCTCTATGACGAGCATCGAGCCGACGACCCAGCAAATTAGCCCCCTGAGGCCCTGTATCTGCTCGACGCCGTAGGCGTTCATGAGCGAAAACTCCCTCGCGAGCGAGAGCCGACGGCCTATCGCGATGAGGAAGAACGTGCCGCACGTCATGAGCCCGAGGCACCCGAGCTCCACGAGCGCCATGAGGACGACCTGTCCCGCCGTGGAAAACTCTCGCCCGACGTCCACGACGGTAAGCCCCGTCACGCAGACGGCCGAACACGCCGTGAAAAGCGACGACAGGACGTCGCCGCGCATGTTGTCGGCGCGGCAGAACGGCAGCGCGAGGACGACTGCGCCGACCGCTATCAGCGCGAGGAAGCCGAGCGCGAACGAAGTGCGGCTTTTCATTTTCCGAAAGTACCCTTCTCCTTAAGCCACACCATCCATACGGACAGTTCGTAGAGGAGGCAGAGCGGGACGGCCATGAATATCTGGCTCATCGGGTCGGGCGGCGTGAGGAACATCGAGAGGACGAACGACATAACTATCGCGATGCGCCGCTTTTCCCTTAGCCCCTTCGAGGTGACGACACCGAACCAACCGAGGACGAAGATTATGAGCGGTAGCTGAAAGACGAGGCCGAAGGCGATGATCGTCTTGAGGACGATGGAGATGTAACCTTCGAGCCGGATGATCGTCGACGGGATCCCGCACCATTCGTTGATCGCCCTGAACGCCCTGACGACCATCGGCAGCGTCTTCGCGTACGCGACGCCGAGGCCGATGAGGAAGAAGCCGCTTCCCGCAACGAGTATCGACATCAGGACGACCTTCTCGCGGTTCGTGAGGGCCGGAAAGACGAAGCGGAGGATTGCGTACATGATGAACGGGAACGCGAGCGCCGTGCCGCCCCAGCCTGCAATCGATATTATCGTCGACACGCCTGTCGTGAGGTCGAGCCCCTGCAGAAGCTCCTCGCTCTCGCCGGCGGGGCTCTTGAGCCATTCGAGTATCCACGGCGTGCAGCACCCCGCGACGACGGCGCAGACCGCCCAGGCGACCGCGCCGAAGACGAGCATGTCGCGCAGGGCGAGCAGGTGCTCGAGGAGCGGGCGCGGCGGGTCGTTCCTCGCGTCGGGGTCGTTGAGCAGCGAAATCGCCATTACGCGCCCTCCACCGGCGGCATGCCCGTAGCAGGGGGATCGGCCGGAACCGGGGCGTCGCCCCCGTCCTCCGCTTGCGCCGGCTCCGCAACGCCGGAACTTCCGGTGAATGCATCGTCGGGAAGACCGCCTTCCTCCTGCACGGCCCTTGTGAACTCGGTGTCCATGTCGAGGAGCTGGCGCTTGAAGTTGTCGGCGGCGCGGCGGAACTTCGAATAGTACTGCCCGAACGTCCGTGCCGCCGACGGCAGCCTCTTGGGGCCGACGACAACAAGAACGACGGCGAGCAGCACAAACCACTCGCCGAAGCCGATGCTGTCGAATACGACCGCCAGCGTCATCTGACAAACGTCACTTCTGGTAGATCACGAACTCGCCGCGGCGGTTCCTCGACCACGCGGACTCGTCGTTGCCGACGATCGCAGGCTTCTCCTCGCCGAAGCTGCGCGTCTGGATGCGCGAGGCGTCGATGCCGCTCTGGACGAGGTAGTTGCGGATGGTGCCCGCGCGGTTCTCACCGAGCGACATGTTGTACTCATTCGAGCCGCGCTCGTCGCAGTTGCCCTCGATGACAACCACGCGGTCGGCATGCGAACCGAGGTGCTGGGCGACCTCGTCGATCTTGCCGACCTCGCCCTGGGGAAGGACGGTCGAATCGAAGCCGAAGTAGATCGGCGCGAAGTCCACATCGGTGCAGCGCGTGCAGTACTCCTCGAACGGACGCACGCCGACGCCGGCGTCGCTAAGCAGGCCTTCCTGGTTGTCCTCGATGCTCGTCGATATCTCGGTGCCGTCCGCATTGCCGAGACCGGAACCGTCCGACGCGCCGCCGCCGGCGCCCGTGTTAGCCTTGCCATATTTGCAGCCCGAGACCGCGAAGGAAAGGGCTACTGCGACGACTACCATCAAAGTTGAAATCTTCATCTTTTTCTCCTATTGTGTGAAAGTGACGAATATGATACCGAATTCTTCTGCGAAAATCAAGTGGGAAACGATACTTTCCACGGGCCGCGTGTGCGCCAGCACTCCCTGACGGCCTCGACCGACGGAGCAACGTAGATGGGTGTCGCCTGGTGGCGGAACCACGTGTCCTGGCGCTTCGCGAGCTGGCAGGTGCGCGTCAGTATCTTCGCGCGGTCGTCGCCCTCGCGGTAGCCGATTGCGAGGGAGGCCGTGCACGACCAGACCGGATACATCTCCTTGAGCCGCCGCTTCTCCGCGTCGAGCCCCGCCATGAACATCGCGTCTAAGCGGGCCGCGATGCGCGCGCGCACGACCGCGCGATCGATGCGTATCACTGGGTATTCCGGAGGCGGGCTCTCCCAGCGACGGTCGAGCCCGCGAAGAAGCGCAGAGAAATAGAGCCCGGTGCCGCCGACTATCACCATCGGCACGTCCCCTGGAACGGACGCCGCCCATGCCGACGCAGATCTCAGCCACGCGCCGGACGAGAACTCTTCGGCGGGCGTCACGACGTCTACGCCGCCCATGTGGAACTCCTCGCGCTCGGCGGCCGACGGCTTTGCGGTCCCGATGTCCATGCCCCGATACACGAGCATCGAGTCGGCGCTAAGTATCCACGCGCCCATCTCGCGCGCAAGCGCTGCCGCTATGTCGCTCTTGCCGCTCGCGGTCGGCCCCGCTAGGATGTACGCTTCCCGAACGAGCATAGGATCAATAGTCCCGCCGCGACGGTGATGAAAGTGTCGGCGAGGTTGAAGCAGGGGAAGTGGTACGCGGCCCGCCAGTGGAAGTCGAGGAAGTCGATGACAAAGCCGCGAAAGACGCGGTCCACGAGATTGCCGACGATGCCTGCGTAGAGGAGGACCTCGGCGGCTGCGGCCGCGCGCCCGTCGCCGAAGACGGACTTGCGCTTCCAGACGAGGAACGCGAGCGCGAGGGCGGCAAACGCGGCGAGCGGCCAGACCTGCCCCTGGAACATGCCCCACGCGCAACCCCTGTTCTCTACGTACGCAAGGTCGAAGAACCCGGGGACGACGGGAAGCGGAGAAGCCCCCTTGAGATAGCCCGCCGCGAGCTCCTTCGCCACAGCGTCCGCAAGGACGAGGTGCACGACGGCTGCAAAGACGACGAGGTAGCGCCTCATCAGTTGCGGCTGCGCTCCATCTCGCTCTGGCACTCCATGCACGTCAGGACGAACGGCTGGTTGAGGAGGCGGGGCTTGCGTATAAGCTGGCCGCAGACGGTGCAGACGCCGTACGACCCGTCGTCGATGCGGTGAAGCGCCTCTTCGATCTGCTGAATCGTGCGGTTGATGTTGCCCATCTGGCCGAGCGCCTGGAGTCGCAGCGTCTGGTTCGTGCCGTCGCCGCCGTCGGACTCGTGGTCCTCGGATTCGTTGAAGCCGGTGGCCTTCATAGCGTTGACGCCCGAGAGCGCTGCGGCGCGGGCCTCGATGAGGCGCTTGCGGAAGTCCTTGAGGTCAGCCACGGGGAACTTCGCGGTGGATTTTCCCTGCGTCCGCGTCGTAGGACGGCGCGAAAGCTTAATCTCGCCGCTAGTCATGACCTTGTCGGCCTTCGCAGCCGAGCGCTTCATCTCCTCGGCGATCGACATGGCGAACTCGATGGCCTTGGCGGTGTCCATGGCCTCAACCTCTGGCACGACCGGCTTCGCCACGACGACCGGACGGCGCGTAATGCGCGGGGGCACGCGCTTTATCTCGGCCTTCGGCTTCTTCGCGGAGATTGGCTTCTTTACGACGACGGCCTTCTTCGGCTTCGCGGTAGCCTTCTTCGCCACGGGCTTCTTCGCCGCAGGCTTCTTTGCCGCGACCTTCTTGACCACGGCCTTCTTGACCACAGGCTTCTTTGCGGCCGGCTTCTTTGCGGCAGCCTTCTTCGGCTTCGCCACAGCCTTCTTCGCTACGGGCTTCTTGGCCTTCGAGGATTTCTTGACGCTGGTTCCCATGACTTGCCTCCTGTTTGGTGCTTCCGCCGTTATGTCAGATCTGTACGCCGGGCGGCAGTTTCATCCACTCGCGAATTTCGTCCGACAGCGGCAGTATCTCGACGATCGTCGCGAACTTGACTTCGCCTTCCGCGCCCGGAAGCTCGAACTGATCGCCGACCTTCTTGCCGAGCATGTTCTGCGCAAGACGAGTCTTCGACGCGAGTATGCACTTGTCGACGTCGTTGTCCCATTCGCCGAGGACCGTGTAGGCCTTGCGCCCTTCCGCGCCCTCTATCACGACCGTGACGCCTGGCATCACCTCGTCGGTAGTGGCGTCGGCGAAGTCGCCGGGCTTGACGGCCTCCAGCTCGGCCTGCATGACGGTCTGCTTCTGCATCAGCACGCGCTGCTCGTCCTTGGCGTACTGGTACTCCGCGTTCTCCGACAGGTCGCCGTAACTCTTCGCGAACTCAATGCGCTTGACGTTCGCGGGCATGTCCTCGTTGATGAGCTTCAGGTACTCCTGCTTCTTGAGGCCGTAGCTCCTGAGCGAAGTGACGCGAGCATACTCCCTCTTCTTCTCGGTCTTGACGAGGTGGCTCTCAAGCGCAGGGACGATGTGCGCCATCCTCATGACGATCGCGTGGTGCGTCGACGGATCCCACGCGATGGACGCCTGGAAGCGCTCGAAGAACAACACCTGGTCGGCGGGCTTCAGCAGCTTGAACATCTTCTCGAGCCACGCCCTGTCGCCGAAGAGACGGCGGACGGCGTTCTGCATCCTCAGCGTCTCGCCGCCGCGCCTGCCCTCGCCAAGCGCGATAGCGTGGGTGAGGATGGTCGCGACTGGCGGAAGCTCGGGCCACAGCTCGTAGGACTTGAGCACCCTGATCTTCTTGCCGTCCACGGGGACGTCGGCGTATTCGAACTTGCCGAACTGCTCGATCTTGCCGACGACAAGCGTGACGAGCGTGGCGGGCGCCTGCGTGTCCTTGAGGAAGCCCCCGAGCGCGGCGCGGCAGGCGCCCTCCGAGCCGAAGCGCGACACTATCTCGGCGACCGCCGTGAAGCAGAGCTCGGGGATGGCGGCGTAGAGCTTCGCCTTGGCCTCGTCGGAATCCGCGAGGAACGAGATCATCGCGCCAACCTCGCGAGCCGGCAGGGACGACGCGGCGGAGATGTAGCGCCTGCGCTCCCAGAGGTACGCGCGCATGTCGGCGGCGGCTGGGCGCGTGAAGCCAAGGTCCAGGACGAGCGACGCGAGACGGGCGTAGAGCGCGTCGTCCACGTTGCGCGCCGCAGTCACCGCGAACTCGAGCCTGTCGGCAATCTTGGACTTCGCGTCGTCGGTGGCGGCCTTGAAGCGGCCCTGCGCGACGTATTCGCGGACCGCAGCCAAGATGAGCTTCGGGTCAGTCTCGTGGGAGAACGCGGTGAACCAGCCATCGCCGTAGTCCTCCACGGATGCCTTGAGGCGGATCGGGTCGGCGCGCTTCGCCGGGATCTCGACGAACTTGTCCTGGTGAAGCGACTTCCTCGCGTCCTCCCAGAACTTCTTCCAGTTGACGGCCTTCACGAATCCGTTCTGCACGCAAATGTCCTCCAGGCGGACTATCGTCATGTCGCCATAGCTCTTGAGGACCTCCTTCACGAAGTCTCCAGGACGCTCCTTGAGCAGCGTCTCGAACGCCGCCGGATCGGCCTCGCGCAGTACGAGGATGTGGCCCTCGGGCGCGCACTCGAGCATGTCGCACGCCGCCGCGTAGGTGAACTGGTGGCCCTTCTTGGCCTTGAAGTCCACCGTGATGCGCCTATAGAAGTAGTCGAGGCGCTTCACCTTGCCGATGCCCCACGCCTTGCTGAGGACGAGCGCGCCCGGCTGGAAGCCGACAAGCTTCTCGAGCTTCACGAGCGACTCGTCAAGCGGGCCCTCGCCGAAGCCGACGCCGTCCAGGAAAGAAAGAAGAAGACGATCCCCCGTCGTCTTCTTCAATGCGTCCCTGATGCCCGTCGCGCGGATCTTCTTGTCGAATTCTGCCCTGTTTTCGCGCACAAGCCGAAAAGCCCCTTCGAAGTCCCGCTTTTCCGCGCACTCGTTCAACTGGTTAACCAACGCTTCCGTATCGGCCATTTGCCTCTCCTTTCGAAAATAGGCGCATATTATATCATAAATTCCGCTCGCGCACGTGGCGAATCATCGCAATCTCCGGACACGTGAACGGATCGGCGTGCTTGGTGCAGTTTATGCAACCGGTGTAGAGCTTGTGCATTATCTTCGTCTTCGGCACCTCTGCGAAGCCGAGCGAAGAGAAGAACTCTGGCGAGAAAGTGAGCGTTACGAGCTCGCGCGGCGAAAACGCTCTGGCGCGGTCGGCGATCGCCTCAACGAGCGCGCGCCCCATTCCGCGCCGCCGCATGTCCTGCCTCACCGCAACAGAGACTATCTCGACCGTCGCCGCCTCGGGGGCGCCTATCTCGGGATGGATCTGGTACGCCGCGCACCCCGCAATCCCGCCGCCCGCCTCGGCGACGACGAACCTGTCTATCGACTCGACGATATTCGCGAGCGACCTCGGCACGAGGCGGTCTGCGTTCGCGCCTATGAGGGCGTAGATGCCCTCGGCGTCGCCGAGCCTCGCCTGCCTTATCGAAAATTCTCCCATGACTGCCCTTCTCCCCGGTGCGGGGTTTGGAAGATTATACCAAATCGGAATACGGCTTGTTAAGACGGGACTGCGGCGTCTATCATTTCCGGGATGGCTATCGGCAAGGCGTGTTCCGAGCCAGGGACCATCGTCACCGACGCCTGCGGGAATATCGACTTGAGGTACGCTGCGTTTTCGGCGCGCACGATCCCGTCGCGCTCGCTCTGGAAGATCGCGACCGGGCACTTGAGCCGCCCCGACGCCTTCAGTTCCCCAAGCGCGTCGCGGAGATCGGTCTCACGCAAGTAATCGAGCCCCCGGGCGAGATTCCTCTCCTCGTCGAGCATATATGGATTCGGCTTGCCCTCGGGAATTCCAAAGAACCCCTCGCCGCGCGTCATCTTGAGCCCCATCTCAAGCGCGGCAAGTCGCCTCTCCGACATTCCCGCCCAGCCGTCGTCCTTCATCATCCTCGCCGTCGCCGCGACAAGCACGAGCCCTTTTATCTTCTCGGGGAACGAAACAGCGAGGCGAAGTGCGGAGCTACCGCCCATCGACCACCCAACGAGAACGACGCCGTCCTCGGCCTCGACCGCCTTTTCGGGAAGCCCTTCCAGCTGCTCGACGTACGAGAACACGCGGTCGCGCGGAAACGCGCAAAGGTCCCATGCCCGCTCGCTCGCAGACCACCCGTTAAGGACAAAGGTCTTCACATACCCTCACAATCCGCCGAGCGACGGCGAGCTTGGTCATAAGCGGAAGGCGCTCGACGGAGCCGTCTTTTCCAACAAGAGTCACGCGATTGGTGTCGACGCCGAAACCGGAGCCCTTCTCCGTGACGTCGTTCGCGACGATCATGTCGAGATTCTTCTCGCGGCACTTGCGCCGAGCCTCGGCGAGGACGTCGTTCGTCTCGGCGGCGAAGCCCACGAAGATGGTGCTTGCGTGCGCTATGCGCGCTGGTGCCTGGTGCTTGGTGCGGCGAGCGACGGTCTTCAAAATATCGGGGTTGCGGACGAGCCTGAGCGTGTTCGACATCTGCCCCTTCTTGAGCTTTTTCGCCGCGCACTTTGCGGGCCGCCAGTCCGCGACCGCAGCCGTCGCGATGAAGACAGTGCCTGGTGCCTGCGCGGCTTCGCACCCCTCTATCGACCGCTGGCGCGGCTCGCTTCGCTCGGGGGATATGCTGGGGCCTGCCTGCTGCGACAATTCGCGCTCGACGGCGGCAAGCATCTCGCGCGCACTCGTCACGTCGATGCGCCTGACGCCTCTGGGCGTCCTGAGCGAGACGGGGCCTGTGACGAGGGCGACTTCGTGGCCGCGCGTCGCCGCAGCGCGCGCGACTGCAAAGCCCATCTTGCCAGTAGACGGGTTCGAGAGGAACCTCACCGGATCGAGATGTTCCCGCGTCGGGCCGGCTGTCACCACAAACTTCATCGTTCACTCCCTGTTGAAGGGCTGCGACCCGCCCTGCACGAAGAAGCCGAGCTTCTCCGCCTTGAGCGCCGCCTCCATGAATGAAAGCCGCTCCCTCTCCGCGAGTCGCCACACCTCGGCGGCGGTCAGCGACGGCTTCGGCCCGGCCAGGGGACATCCCGATGCGGCACCGAGAAGGCGGACGGCGACAGGCGTCACGTCCGCCCCGTCGTGAAACCACCTGCCGCCCCTCTGGGCCGACACGAGCGACACGGCGCGGCTCGTCGTGCTCATACCGTTCGTCGCATAAAGCTCGGCAAACGCGACCGCCGCGCATGTAAGCGCCACCGCGTTCGTGGACGCGACGGCGATCGCGTGGTCCACTTCATTCCGCACGCTCGGCTCGAGGACGTCTTCGTCCACGAGCGGCTGCGCCGTTATGACTGCGGCGGCGAATGTCAGAGCGCAGAGCATACGAGGTCGCAAAGCCTGTCTATTGCCGGGTCGTCCGTCAGCTGGTGCAGGAAGCCCCGGCGAAACTCAAGGTGCCCGCGCTCTCGGCAGAGACGGCGGGAAGTCCGGTAGCGAAGCCCGGAATACATCCATCCGACCTGTATGAGCACGAAATCCGAGAGGGACTTGATGCTCTGGTAGTCGACGGGAAGCCCCTTCTCTATGCATTCGACGACGACCGGGTTCGGCGGGGCGCCGACCGCGAGATTCCAGAAGGCGCGGGTGTCGCTCTTCCAGTCGGTGTGCTCCACCTGGTCCTCGAGGACGCGGAATATGTCGAGCTTGTCGGCGTCGCGCACCGTGTGCGAACAGGTCTCGGTGAGCTCGCCGAGCCCTTCGGGGACGTCACGCCTGTTGTGGTATAGGACGGCGTTGAGAATCGCGTCGCGCCTACGCACGTCGGGGACAAGCGCATCGAGCCAGCCCTTCTCCTTCACGATGCCGTGCGAGAAGACGGCATGGTCCACGGAATCCGAGTCGCGGAATGTGTTGTAAAGCCTGAGCTGCTCGTAGCGGCCCGTGTCGTGGAGAAGCGCGGCGGCGAGGGCGGCCTCGCGCGTCTCGGCGTCGAACCTCTCACCGTCGGCGATGAGCTCCGCGTTCCTGACGACAAAGCCGGTGTGCACGCGCTTCAGCCGCATCAGCTTCGGCAGGGTCCCGTCCGGGTCCCTGTAGCCGTCGACATATCCGTCGTAGAGCCTGGTGAGTTCGTCTATCATACGAGCCTTATCCTCTTCCAGCGACCATTATACCATCTTGCGAGCGTCCCTGCACAGATTAGCACGACGTAGACGACCATCGTCGCCCATAGCGCCGTCATCGTGTTGTGCAGCTTCGCAACCGCCCAGACGAGCGGCAGCCACAGCCCGAATGCGCAGAAAGTCATCCACCACATGACGAAATGCGTGTCGCCCGCGCCCTTCAGCGCGCCCGAGACGACGACGTCCGTCGCGTCGAAGACCTGCCACGCGGCCATCAGCAAGAAAAGCCTGAAGCCAAGGGCGTAGAACGTCGAAAGCCGCACGCCGGGCGACGCGAAAAGCGAGAGGATCGGCTGGTAGAAGACGACCGCGAGGGCCGACAGGACGGCGACAAGCGAAAGCCCGAGGACGAGCGTGCGCATCGCATCGCGGTGCGCCGCAGCGGAATCGCCGCGCCCCTGGGCCTGCCCTACGAGAGTGGCGGCGCATATCGCAAACCCCTCCATCGGGGCGAACAGGAAGTAGTTCACCTTGAAGCAGGCGTTCGAGACCGCGAACTCCTGGTCGCCGATGCGACCGGTGACGAAGACGAAGACCGTGAAGGAGAGGATGTTGAGGGCCGAATACGCGCCGCTGGGAACGCCGTAGCGGAGGACCTTCCCGACGAGCGGCCACAGGCGCGGCACATCCGCAGCTCCGCCGCCGCGAAGGCCCCGCAGGTCGCGCTCGGCGCACCACGCGAGCACGCCCCACTGCACGAACATCGAGGCGACCGTCGCGTATGCGGCGCCGGCCATACCGAGACGCGGGCAGCCGCAAAGCCCGAAGATGAGGATCGGGTCGAGCGCGATGTTCACGGCGTTGCCGAGGACGTTTACCCAGAAGACAAGGCGCGTCTTCCCCCGTCCGGTGAAGTACGACGACGCCGCCATCTGGCCGCAAAGCGCAATCGCCCCGAACGAGACGATGGCGTAGTACGAGGAAGCGCGCGCAACGACGGACGGATTCCCAGACATGAACGGGGCGGCCCAAAGCCCGAGCGGAACTATCGCAATCGCGAGGATGCCGGCGGCGAGCGTTATGACAAGCCCTGCGCGGTAGCTCATCCCGATGCCACGCGAATCGCCTGCGCCGTGGTACTGCGCAACGAACGTCCCGGAATACGCGACGACCGACTGGAAGAACCCCATAACGAGCACGGCGAGCATTGACGCGGGAAGCGACGCCTCTAGACTCTCCATCGACTCGTGCGCAAGGAATACGCCGTCGACAAACTGCATAATCGCGTTGTTGACCATGCCAAGCGCAAGCGGCCAGACGAGCCGCAGTATCTCAAGATACCGCTTCATCGCCCCCCTTCGCCACCGGAAGCGACAGCGTGAAAACGCATCCGCGCGGACTGTTCGCCCTTACGACCAGATCCCCGCCCATCGAACGCGCAAATTCGCGGGCGGTGCAAAGCCCGATGCCGAAGCCGCCCTTTCCAGACTCGAGCACGGTCTTGGCGCGATAGTAGCGGTCAAACGCCCGCGCCATCTCGCGCTTCGACATCCCCTTCCCCCCGTCCGCGAACTCGACGCATGCAAAACCGCCATCGCGGAAGAACCTTACGCGCACCGGGCCGAACGGAAGCGCGTACTTGAGGTCGTTGCCAATCAGGTTCCACAGTATCTGCACGACGAGCGTTTCGTCCCCAACGGCCGCGTTTTCCAATGGTTCCGCGGGGTCTGTCCCCATCTCGACGGGGAGGTCCGAGCCGTCCGTGGCGTCGCGGACATCGTCGCGGAAGAGCGCATACGCCTCTTCGTAGCACTTGACGAGGTCTATTTCGTCCCGCCGGGGCTCGGGGCGCTTCCCGCCGAGGCGAAGGAAGTCCTTTATGTTGGCGACGAGGCGGATCATCCGCTCGTTGAGGACTTTGGCCTCTTCGTCGTTGCGCCCGATGGAGTAGCGCATGCCGACGAGCGGCGTCGTGAGGTCATGGGCAGTCGCCGCAAGAAAGTCGTCGCGGGCGCGCACATAGTCGACAAAGAACCTCGCGCCGAGGAAGGTGATGCCAACAAGGACAAGCAGGAAGATAGGGCCGAAAAGATAGAACATGAACGCGTAGTCGCGCTCCTCGATATCGGTCCATCGCGCGTAGACCGTCTCGCCGTCCTTCGCACCAACGCCGCGAGCCCAGACAAGGCGCCCGCCGTCAAACTCCCGCAACCCCCACATGTCGCGGCTCCGCTTGCCGCCGTTCGGATTCCATTCCTTCCACGACATATCGGCCGGATAATCGCCGAACTCCGCCACGCCGCGCACGATGCCGCGCCCGCGCTCCCAGACAAAGTCTGCCAAAAGCGGATCCTCGCGCATTGCCTTAGCCGCATGTTCCGACGCCGCGCGGACGCGCACCTTTTCGTCGCGCACGATGACCGGAACGTCATTGAGGAGGAACCTGACGCCAAGCGCCACCACCACGACAGTCGGCAGGCTTAGGGCGACGACGTTCCGCAGCAGTCTCAAGTTCCAGCCCTGCATGCCAAACCCCCATCTGCCCCCTTGCACGGGCCACCGGACTCCCCCGCAGGGGACTTGCGAGTCCCGACCCACGGCGTCTTCGCAGGCATGAAGAACACGTCCCCGTCGAAGCCAGGCGACGCCGACTTCCAACTCGTCAATGTCGCCCCGTCGCAGCGCACCGACAGCCTGCCCCGCTCGCTTTCGCAGACGATTTCGCCGTCGCAGTCCCTATCTTCTTCCGCCAAAAGGGCCGACGCGCCCGCCAGAACGACGGCGATTGTTATGCCTTTTACACTATGCTTCAAGTCTTTCATGGCGAGTGGATTGCCGATATGTCAACAGGCGTGGTTAACGTATTGAAATCTCGGATACCCGTATTATACCACAATCCGACGTATCGTTGGCGGATTGAATGCGCAGTTTACGACATCACCTTCCGCCAGCCGCAGGCGCCGATGGCGTCGGCGACGGCGCACAGGTAGTCGGCCTCGTCGTCGGTGACCACCTTATCCTGCACTGCCGCCGCCTCGACGGCGCAGAGAAGCTCGCGCTTCGCAAGCGGCGGCAGGGACTCAAGGCGCTCGAGCCCGCCGAGAAACGCCATCGCGTCGTCATACGCGGGCGGCATCGGCGGAAGCGGCGAACCGAAAAGCGAAAGCCTCGGCCCCGCTGCGGCATATCCGGCGGCGGGGTTCCCGCCGAAGCTCGCCACCGTCGAAATCACGCGAGCGACCGTTCCAAGCAGGCTCGACGCGGAGACGATGCGGACGGGATGTGCCGAGCGGAGATGGCGGCGCGCGGCGGCGATGAGCATGAACTCGAACGGGTCTATCTCCCCGTCTTCCTGCGCAATGGCCGTCACCGTCTCAAGCCACTTGAGCCTCGCGGCGGGCGGAGCGGAGTCGCGAATCGCTATCGTGCACCGCGTGGCAATGGCCCGCTTCTGCGCCCTGCTCGGCGCCGCGCCGAGCCCCTCGGGCGTCTGGCCGCGCAGCAGCTGGACCAGCGCCGTGCCTGCGCCCTGCGGCGTGCGGATGCGAGCGTTGAAAGCGGGCGGCAGCCTCACGTCTGCGTCGGCGGCGGCCCGCCTGCCCGCAGCCGCCATTTCCATGAAGCGCCTGTTCGCCGCGTCCGCGCGATCCTTGCGCTCCTGCCGTATGCGACCTATGCGCTCCTTCAGGCGCGACTCAGCGTGGACACCGCCGGGGGAGAGACGCGCAATGCGGTCGCGGACCGGCGGATGGGTCGCAAAGAGCTCGCGGTCTCCCTCGGCGAACAGCATGTGGGCGACATCGTCGCGCCATGCGCCGAACGCCGCGCTGCGAAACGGCGCACCGGCGAGATACGTCAGCCGGAGGGCGTTCGCAAGCCCCTCGGGGTTTCTCGTGAACTGGACGGCCGAGGCGTCGGCGAGGTACTCGCGCTGGCGCGAGACGGCGCACTGCGCAAGACGCGCGAAGAACACGCCTACCGAGCCGACGAGCCAAAGCAGGGCCGCCGCAAGAATGTAGACGACTATGAATATGCCACCCTTCCCTCCCCTGCCGCGCGGGAGCCTCACGCATCCCATGCCGTCTTCGTCGTCGCCCGGCACAAAGACGGAAAACATCCACCTGCCTATGCGCCGATAGGTCGTAATCCCCCCTATTAGCCGCAGCATGTTGAAGTTGAGCATCATGTCGCCGTTCAGGATATGGCTGAACTCGTGCGCTATGACGCCCTGAAGCTCGTCGCGCTCAAGGTAGCGCAGCGCGCCCTCCGTGACGCACAGCGCGGCGGTGTCGGGCGAGGTCCCGGCGACAAACGCGTTGACGTCGAGATCCCTGTCGAGCACCCAGACCGAAGGCATGTCGGCACCCGAGGCTATCGACATCTCCTCGCATACGTTGAATAGCACGAGACGGCGCAGATCGCCTCCAGGTCCGTCAGCCAGCTTCGCCTGGACGACACGCGAGGCGCCGATGCCCTTCATAAGTGCCATGCCGCTCGACAGGCTGTCGCTTCCGACGAGAAACCCCACCCCTACCACAAGCACCGAGAGAAGGGACGAAAGCGCCAAGACGTCGGGGCGCAGCATGAAATCGGAAAAGCAAATGGAAAAGCCCTTGACGCCGGTAATGCAGACCGTCCAGGCGCAGACGGCAAAAACAACGGCGGCTGCGGCGACGGTCGCCGCAAAAGCGGCGATTCCGAGCGCCACGAGCCACCCAGTCCTTCGCCGCGCCTCGTTCTGGAGGGCGAAGGGATCCATCAGAACGAGACTTTCGGGGCCTCGCGCTGGACGTCAGTGCTTGTCGACTCGAGAAGCGACGCTGGCGCAAAGTTGAAGAGGCCTGCGATGACAGACGTCGGAAACGTCTCGCGCTTCGTGTTGTACTCCGTCACGGCGTCGTTGTAGGCCTGGCGCGCGAAGGAGATGCGGTTCTCGGTGGACGAGAGCTCCTCCATCACGCGCGCCATCTGCCCGTCGGCCTTGAGCTCGGGATAGCGCTCGACGACGGCCATCAGCCGCGAAAGTACGCCGGCAAGGCCGGTCTCCGCCTTCGCGAACGCGGCGCTCGCCACGGCGTCGCCGGGGGCGAGCGCGAGGGCCTTCGCGGCGGACGCCGCGATGTTGCGCGCCTCGGTGACAGCAGTCAGCGTCTCGCGCTCGTGCGCCATGTACCCCTTCGCCGTCTCGACAAGATTGGGTATCAGGTCGTAGCGGCGGCGGAGCTGCACGTCGATCTGCGCGAACGCGTTCTTGAAGCGGTTGCGGAGTACGACGAGCCCGTTGTAGAGCCCAACGCCACACGCAACCACAACAACGGCGGCGAATACAACCGCGCCGAGCGCTATGGCGAGTGCGGCCATCTCTACCTCCTGAAGCTCTCCTCAACGGCGACTGCGACGGCAACCGTCGCGCCGACCATCGGGTTGTTGCCCATGCCGATGAGACCCATCATCTCGACGTGCGCAGGGACGGACGAGCTGCCCGCGAACTGTGCGTCGGAGTGCATGCGGCCCATGGTGTCGGTCATGCCGTAGCTGGAGGGCCCCGCCGCCATGTTGTCGGGGTGGAGGGTGCGGCCGGTGCCGCCGCCCGAGGCGACGGAGAAGTACTTCTTGCCGTTCTCGATGCACCACTTCTTGTAGGTGCCGGCGACAGGATGCTGGAAGCGTGTCGGGTTCGTGGAGTTGCCCGTGATCGAGACGCCCACGTTCTCGAGCTTCATGATCGCGACGCCTTCGGGGACGTTGTCCGCGCCGTAGCAGTTGACCGCAGCGCGCGGGCCCTTTGAGAACGCCTTCTTCGAAACGACCTTGACCTTCTCGGTCTTGTTGTTGAACGCCGTCTTGACGTACGTGAAGCCGTTGATGCGGCTGATGATGTACGCGGCGTCCTTGCCGAGGCCGTTCAGGATGACGCGGAGGTTCGTCTTGCGGACCTTGTTCGCGTTGAGGGCGATCTTGATCGCGCCCTCGGCGGCGGCGAACGACTCGTGGCCCGCGAGGAACGCGAAGCACTCGGTCGCGTCGTCAAGGAGCATCGCGCCCAGGTTGCCGTGTCCGCGACCGACCTGGCGGTTCTCCGCGACGGAGCCGGGGATGCAGAACGCCTGGAGACCGACGCCGATCTCGGCGGCGGCGTCCTTGGCCTTAACGCAGCCCTTCTTAATTGCCATCGCGGCGCCGACGGTGTAGGCCCACTTGGCGTTCTCGAAGCAGATCGGCTGGGTTTCCTCGACGATCTTGTAGGGGTCGATGCCGGCCTTCTTGCAGATGTCGCGGCACTCGAGTATCGACTTGATGCCGTAGGGCTTCAGCGCGGCGAGGATCTTCGCCTCGCGACGCTCGTATCCCTCGAAAAGCTTCTCGGCGGAGGCCTTCTTTGCAGTCTTCTTGGTAGCCATTTCGGAATCTCCTTTCGCTTATTCCTTGCGGGGGTCGATGTACTTGGCAGCGCCCTCGAACTGGCCGTAGTGGCCCTTCGCCTTCTCCCACGCCTCGTTCGGCGTGAGGCCCTTCTTGATGAAGTCGGTCATCTTGCCGAGCGAGACGAACTCGTAGCCGATCACCTCGCCGTCCTTGTTGAGCGCCATGCGCGTGCAGTAGCCCTCGGTCATCTCGAGGTAGCGGGGGCCCTTTGCCTTAGTCGCATACATCGTGCCGACCATCGAGCGAAGACCCTTGCCGAGGTCCTCAAGACCGGCGCCGATCACGAGACCGCCCTCGGAGAACGCGCTCTGCGTGCGGCCGTAGACAATCTGGAGGAAGAGCTCGCGCATAGCAGTGTTGATCGCGTCGCAGACGAGATCGGTGTTAAGCGCCTCGAGAATCGTCTTGCCGACGAGGATCTCCGAGGCCATCGCGGCGGAGTGGGTCATGCCCGAGCAGCCGATCGTCTCGACGAGGGCTTCCTCGATCACGCCGTTCTTGACGTTCAGCGAGAGCTTGCACGCTCCCTGCTGCGGGGCGCACCAGCCCACGCCGTGCGTGTAGCCGCTGATGTCCTTTATCTGCTTTGCCTGCACCCACTTCCCCTCTTCGGGAATAGGAGCGGGACCGTGGTTGCACCCCTTCATGAGCGGGCACTGATGCTCAACTTCAGTCGAGTATACCATTTTTGTCTCCTTGTGTTGTGAAATTCCGTTGACCGGAAATCATGACGTTGCCGCCATCGAAAGCGTCCTTTCGTTGTCGCTTGCGATATTATACCAAAATCCGCGCCGATGGGCAAAGCGGCGTCAAACGCCCTCAGCGCGGCGCGCCAAGCTTGAACCCCGTGCCGACGAACTGGGCGACTTCGCGCCCCGTATCGTCCACGACGTCAACGTTCACGACGCACGAATTGCGCCCGTCCTTCTTGTAGCGCGCCGTAGCGACTAACCGCCCGCCCCTCGGAGGCGAGAGGTAGCTTATGCTCACCTGCTGCGCGACTGTCAAACTCCCGCGGTCGTTGGTCAGCGCGGCGAACGCGAAGTCGGCGAGCGTGAAGATCGCGCCCCCCATCACGCCGCCAAAGGCGTTCCTGTGCCGCTCATCGAGCGTCATCCCCGTCACGGCATGCGACTCGTCGAGCTCGTCGATCGTCATGCCGTTGCAGGTGGCGAACCTGTCGCCCGAGAAGTACTCCCTCGCCTCTTCAACCGTATTGAACTTTCCCATGCTCTCCTTTCCCGCCTGTCGCGGCCGGCTTAAATTACTCGAACTGGTAGGTCTGCCCCGGCATCGGCGCGACGACGTTGCGCACGCCCTGCTCCTTCAGGATCTCGGCCATCGCTGCCACCTTCTCGGGCTCGCCGTGCACCGCGAACGCGCTGCGCACGTTGTCCTTGACTTCGCCAATCCAGTCGACGAGTCCCGCGCGGTCGGCGTGCGCGGAGAGCGCGTTGATTATCTCGACGCGCGCGCGAAGCGGGACTTCCTCGCCGAAGACCCTAATCGTCTCGCGCCTCTCGACGATGCGGCGGCCGAGCGTGTTCTCCGCCTGAAAGCCGCAGATGAGGATGATGTTGTCCTCATCCTGCACGCAGTGCTTAAGGTGGTGGAGAACCCGCCCGCCTTCGCACATGCCGGACGCGGCAATTATGATCATGGGGCCAGGGGTGTCGTTCAGCGCCATCGACTCCTCGGGCGTGCCGACGAACACCATGCCCGGGAACTCGAGCGGGTCCTTGCCCTCGGCAAGCATCCTCTTCGCCTCGTCGTTGTACACTTCACGGTGCTTCGCGTAGATGCGCGTCGCCTTCTGCGAGAGCGGCGAGTCTACGTACACCTTGACCTCGCGCGGCACCTTGCCCTTCTCGCGGAGCCTGTTCAGGTAGTAGACGATCTGCTGCGTGCGCCCGACGGAGAACGCCGGGACGAGCAGCTTCGAGTTGTGGCGGTCGATGTACTTGAGGTACTTCTCGAGGCGCAGCTCCACATCGTCCGCCGACGGATGGAACTTGTCCGCGTACGTGGACTCGACGATCAGGATGTCCGCGCCCGCCGGGTACTCGTAGTGCCTTAGTATCGGCTGGTTCGGCTGGCCGAGGTCGCCCGAGAAGAGCAGCCGGTGGTTGTGGCCGTGGTCGGAGCGTATGTCGAGCTGGACGAGCGCGGAGCCGAGGATGTGCCCCGCGTTGAAGAACTCGAGCGTCACGCCCCGGCATATCTCGCGCGGCTCGTGCATGTGCGTCGGCACGAAGAGCTGCATGAGGGCGTCGACGTCGCTCTCCTCGTAGAGCGGCTCAAAGGGCTTCTTGCCTTCCTTGCGGCGCTTCTTGTTGACGTACTCGAGGTCGCGCTTCTGGAGGAAGCACGAGTCGCGTAGCATCACGTCGCACAGGTCGGTCGTTGACTGCCTTGCGAACACGCGCCCGCGAAAGCCCTGCCTTACGAGCTGCGGGAGGTTGCCGCTGTGGTCGATGTGCGCGTGCGACAGAATCACGTAGTCGATCTTGGCCGGGTCCACCGGAAGGTTCCGGTTCTTCTCGAACGCCTCCTTGCGGTGGCCCTGGTAGAGCCCGCAGTCGAGGAGAATCCGCTTGCCGTTCGCCTCTACAAGATGCATCGAGCCGGTCGTCGTCTGCGCCGCCCCGTAGAAAGTTATTCTCATGGCGTGATTATACCAAAAAACGGCCGAACCTTCCACAGCGGGGGATCGGCCGCGATTCGTCCGGTGACTTACGCCTACTGGACGAGGACTTGGCGCGTTTCGTAGTGCCCCGGTTGCCAGATGCGGATGACGGCACCATTGGGCTGGACCTGGTCGACATACGCGCCCGGCACCCAGACCTGCTGGGTCGTATACACCGGAGTCGCCACGACAGGCGCAGTGACGACGGGAGTAGTGACGACGGGAGTGGTGACGACGGGAGCAGTGATCACGCGCGGGCCGACGATTGCGTCGGTCAAGACGCCGCCAACCACTCCGCCGACGAACCCGGGCCAGAAATTACGTCCGCCGTGTCCCCACCCGCCATGGTGGTGGTGCACCACTGGCGCGGGACGGTGATGCATCATGGGCGCGGGGCGATGGTGAGAGACTCTGCCGGGGCCGCCGTGATGGCCGCCGAAGCCGCCTCGGGGACCAGCGAGCAGCGTTCCCGCCGCAACAATCGCGCCAAATGCCATTACGAGTTTCCTGTTCATGTTTACCTTGCCTTTCTCCGCTTTTGCGGTTACGTGTAGGTAGGATGGCGTCTCGGCAAAAACTGACAGAAAAATTTTTATTTTTTGACGCGGTCCCATTTCTTCCAGCTTTCGCGCATGAACTTGACGGAACGCGAAAATATCTGATCGACATTCGCCACCGACGAGACATCGAGAAAGTCCCTTATCTCCTCGCTCGACAGGAAATACCGCGTCTTTAGAAGGTGGATGTAGCACCGCTCGGGGTCTTCGTTCCAAAGCAGCCGGAAGAAGTACAGCGTCATTCGCCACACTTCGATGCGGATCGTCTCCTTGTCCTGGATTGGAATCGCCATCGCCTCGCTTTCGCCCTCCGCGTCGGGATGTGCGCCCTCGATCGATATCTCGCCGTGCTTGTTGGGGTCGGCGTTGAGGACATAACCGCGCACATAGCGCTTGAGCCATCCCTCGAAGCTGCCCTCGCCGCGGTAGAGGTCTATCTTGCCCTTGCCGATCATCTCGTCGAAGAGCATTCCCATCAGGTCTCCGGCAGTCAGAGAGAAGCGATTCATCATCTCCGCCGAGCGCATCGACCTGGACTCGGGCTCAACCACCCTTTCCCAGACAAGCTTCCAGCCCGCGTCCTCCCCGGCCTTTACAAGCGCATGCCATTCCATGTCGTCCATGTACCCCTCCTCAGCCGAAAGTCGGCACTCCCGGCACGGGCTTCATGCCCTTGCGGTGAAGCCATATCGGGACGGAATGCTTGCCGGCTATGAACTCTGCGAACGTCATGGACGACTCGCCGTCTTTCACCGGAAGCTCCTGCCCGGCGAACTCGAACACCGCGTCGTTGACCGGCTCGCCCTCGCCATCGACGACGGATATGCCGAGCGTCGTATTCGCCGTCGCGCCAGGGGGGAACGTCACCTCGGCGCGCCACCGCATCTTGATGTCCTTCGTCGGATGAGAATGGAAGAAGAACACTATCTTCTTGTCTGCCGGACTCTTCATGACGCAGATTATACCAAAAGCCGGGGCGTTCTGCACCGTCAAGGCGCGCGCCAATGCCGGAAGTACCGCACCGAAAATGTCTGCGGGAGATCGGCCTTCCTGGGCTCGCCGACCCAGTCGTACATTATCTCGCAGTCGAACGTGACGTGCATCGGGCGGTGGAAATGGTCGTTGGGGCGCGAGAACGTCTCCTTGCCGTCGGCGAACCACTTGAGCTCCTTGTCCGTCCAAAGGAACCCGTATACGTGGTAGCCGTCGGCGAAGTCGAAGTCCGCCTTGTTGCGGCTAGACTTCTGCGGCAGCTCCTCGACGCCGCCGAAGACGCGCCCTTCGAGATAGGGCGTGCCGAGCCGGTGAACCGTGTTGTATACCGTGCGGCGGCAGTCGGACCGCTTCGACCCTTCCTTGCCGAAGAGTTCGAAGATGTCGATCTCCTCGGAGAAGTCGCCGGGGCGATACTTCCTTTTCGGCTCGTCCGAAAGCGGATCGTACAGCCAAAACGCGTTGCACACGGCGGCGTTCATCGCCTTGGCGCAGCACTCGTAGTAGCCGTAGAAGGTCTTCTCCTTCGCCTTGACGATCGCCGTCGCATATGTGTCGAAGCCGCGCGCGAGGTTGTCCAGGGTCTTCTCGTCCCCCCTGAGAAGCCGAGCCTTGAGCCGCAGTTCGCCGCGCGCAACATCGACATTGTCGCGCGAAAAGAGGAATCCCCTGCGCCTGCCTTGGAAGGACTCCACCCAATCGTCCCATTTCGCACGGTCGAGCGTCTCGCCTTCGAATTCGTCGCTCACCTTCTCGTCGAAGACGAGAGTTGAAAGGTCAAAGTCCGAAGTTGAAAGCTGAGGAACTGGCCTCTCCCCACCTTCAACTTTTCCCTCTTCCCTCTTCCCTTTTCCCTCTTCCCTATCAACTCCTTTCCAATGCCGCTCCGCATGGGCGAGATAAGCGTTCCAGTCAAAAAGCCCGAGGTTGTGCTTTCCGTCGTGGCAGTGGTACGAGACGCGCGACTTGTCCTCCCACGCGGCGCGCGCGAGTTCCGTCGCCTTGCGCTCGCCCTCCGGCCCGGCCCAGGAGTCCATGCTGCCAGAACCGACGGCCAGGAGGCGGGGCGCGACGCAGGAGAGGAGTTCGTGCTGATCGAACGGCATCTCGCGCTCGCGGTTGGCCCACATGGTGTAGTCGAGGCAGAACCAGTACTGGAACGTGCGGACGATCTCCGATATGTGCTCAGATTTCGGCAGGTCGAGGTGGTTGAGCTTCGCGCCCGCGCAGCCGGAGCCGTTGACGCAGACGCCGGCGAAGCGCGTGTCGGTGACGGCGGCCCAGAGGGCGGTCTTCCCGCCGCGCGAATGGCCTATCACAACGACCTTGGACGCATCGACCTCAGGCACCGTCTCAAGCCAGTCAAGTGCGCGGCTCGCGCCCCACGCCCACGCCGACAGCGTTCCCCACAGTTTTCGGTTTCGGTAGGGCCCCGGCTTCTCGAACGCCTCGAACACACCCTTCGTGTTGCCGGTATTGTAGTCGGGCGCTACGTCCCAAGTGTGGAACGAGACGGCCGCGAAGCCGCGCCTGACGATTTCCTCGACGGGGAAAAAGTCGCTCTTCTCCTCGCGCTCCGGGTCGCAGTTCTCGCCGTACGGCCTGTTGCAGATGAGGAGAAACGCGGGGACGGGCCCCTTCGCGCCCGCAGGGACGAACGCCGTCACCGGGAACGAATTTGTCCCGAACGAACCGCCGTAGACGATGCGCACCTGCTTGCGCACCATCTTGCCGTCGGGCATCAACCTATCGTCCGAGAGCTTCTCGAACTTGAGAAGCGGCGGCTTATTCGCCTCGGCCGGACGCCGTCCGAACTCGTTGTCGGTGAAGAACGCGACGATCTCCCCGCGCGACTTCTCCCCGATTGCGTTGATCCTCGTCTCGGCCGCGCCAAGCGAAAGCGCAGCGCACGACATGGCCAGCAGCATCGTCTTCGACATCATGCAAACCTCCTTTGACTTCGTTCCGTTCTTCATCGGCGGCTACCTCCTCACAAAGCGCGAAAGCCCGCCGACGGACGTCTCGCGGTAGAGACGCGGCAGGTCGTGGCCCGTCTCAAGCATCGTCTTCACCACCGTGTCGAACGACACGACGTGGGCGCCGTCGGAAAGGACGCTCATCTCGCCCGCAACCACCGCGCGAGTCGCGGCAAGCGCGTTGCGCTCGATGCAGGGTATCTGCACGAGTCCCTTCACGGGATCGCAAGTGAGGCCGAGGAAGTGCTCAAGCCCTATCTCCGCCGCGCACTCGCACTGGCGGGGGCTACCGCCCATGAGATACGACGCGGCGGCGCTCGCCATCGCGCACGCGACGCCGACCTCCCCCTGGCAGCCGACCTCCGCGCCCGATATGGAGCCATTGCGCTTGACGACGTTCCCGACGAGGCCCGCAACGGCAAGCGCGCGGAGAAGCTCGATCTCCGACGAGCCGAGCGACTCGCGCAGATACCTGACGACCGCCGGAAGAACGCCGCATGACCCGCACGTCGGGGCCGTCACGATTTCGCCAAGCGACGCATTCTCCTCGCTCGCGGCGTGCGCGTATGCGACGAGAAGCCCCGTGCGGCGCATGCTTTCGGACTGCATCTTCGCCTTGATGTATATCGCCCGCGCCTTTCGCGGCAGGCGCAGCCCGCCGGGGAGCACGCCGTCCGCCGCGAGCCCGCGATCGACGGCGGCCATCATCGTGGAATAGACGCTTTTGAGAAAGCCCCATATCCCGGGCCCTTCGGCGTCTTCGACCACCTGCCAAAGCGGAACCCCAGTCCGCGTCGCCGCATTTACGATCTCCGTCATGCTCCTGTGCCTGTAAATCGACTTCTGCCGCGCCTCGTGCCCCTTCTCGGCAATCGCACCGCCGCCAACGGAATATGCCACACGCTCCGCAAGCTTCGCTCCATCGCCGCCAAAGGCCGTTATCCGCATTCCGTTCGGATGGAACTTGTCGCCGAAATCGGGCTTCCAGACGATTTTCGTCCGCTTCGCGCCGAGGACGTCCTTGACGGCGCGGTCGGTGAAGTGCCCTCTGCCGGTCGCGGCGAGCGAGTCCCTCAGCTCGACTTCGTACCTGACGGCGCCAAGGCCCTTCGTGGCGGCAAGGAACTCCGCAGCCACGAACGACGGCCCCATCGTGTGGCTGGAACTCGGACCGCGCCCCATGCGGTACAGCTCTTTAAGCGATTTCATGATGTCTCTCCGTGACGGTTGAAGAAAGCCGTGGCTATTATACCATATTAACTCTCATTGCGTCAGTGGCCGCCCACGTAGAACGGTTCGGTGCCCAGACGCTCCGAGCCCTTTACCGTTATGAACTTTGCTTTCATCTTGTTTTCCTTTCTTTGTATTTCTCCCTCCACACCCGTGGAGGGGAAGTCGTTTGTCCGTACTAGGGAAGTGAAACCCTCGTACTAGGGAGGCCGAACCCCCGTACTAGGGAGATCGTCAAAAGGTTTGCCAAAATTATACCACACTCCCCATGTCATTTTCACGAAGCTTTTCTGTGTCATATCCAAGAAGGCTTCTGCCGCGCCCGCGCCACGGCGCGTCGCAAACGCGCACAGGCGCGTCACAGATGCGCATAGGCGCGTCCACAACGCGCCGTTGCACAGTCCCGACACACTCCTATAAGTATGAGAGCGCCATACCCCCAGGTCTAAGAGCCGCGCGCGCGAGGGCTGTTGATAACTCTTGCAAGATGCCCGCCTATAGGAGGATGCTCAAATACTCTGCAAGGCGCTGCCGCTCTCGTTCGGCGAAGATTTCAAGCATGGGCACAATGTCGCCCCTCGTCCTTAAACAAGTCCGATTTATGCCATCGACGCCTGAAGCTTCTTGACCTGCGCAAGCGAAAGGCCGGAAAACTTCGCGATATCCTTCAGCGCAAGCATCCCACTCTCCAGCATCCGCTTCGCCGTCGCAAGCATGGTCTTGCGCTCGCCCTTGCGCTCGCCCTTGCGCTCGCCCTCAGCCTTGCCCTCGGCCTTGGCCTCGGCCGCACGGCGTTCCGCGAATTCTTCTACTGCTTTGCACATGGCGCGCCTCCCTTCTTCTGAATTCTTAAACTTGTTGACAACTTGTTGACTTGCCTCTTTAGAATGTCGAAATACATTTCGGACGCATCGCGGCACAACAGATCGTGTACGAGCCGACCAATCTCTGTTGCGCTTTTCGTCGCTCCGTTCACATAGATGATATGAGTTCCGTCACCAAGACATTCCCCCGTATCATCCTCCCGCCGCTGATATGAGTATGAGTCTTTTCCGCGTTTCATCACGTCGTTCTCTGTGATGAAGATGACGTATGTGTCGCGCAACTCTCCGAAGTCCTCGCCCGACTTCAGCGCGTTCGCGTCCATCAGCGCGGAATTGTACCTCGCGCGCTTCGGCTCCGCGCCCTTGTCGGCACGTTGTATCTCGATGTCGTATTCCCTGCCCTTGGAATCTCTCGCGAACACGTCGAACCTTACGCCGCGCCCCTGAAGGTTCTTGATCGGACACTCGGTCTGCGACTTGACCACCTTCAGATCCTTCTTGCCGAGGATGATCCGTAGCATCAGCTCGATGCACTCCGGCGCGTTTTCGAGGCACTTCGACATGAAGTTGTCGTCCATGAGTCGAAAGTTCTCGATCAGCGCAAGAAATTATACACTATCTTCCCGCTGCTTTCAACCCCCTGCCCGAAAGGTGCTCTGCCAGAGTGAACGCAATTTTAGACAGGGAGTGTCTTGCGTTTTTCACTCGGCAATTTCGGCGAACGCACCAATATCTTCATGCAGACCCACGCAAGCAGATACGCCACCGCGCACCAGCAGAACACAACCATGTAGCCCGCCGGCTTGCCGTCGAACCCGCAGAACGAGAACGATGCCCCCCTGTTTGCCGCAACGGCGAACATCATCCCGGACGCCTTGTTGACGGCGAAGCTGCCAATGCCGCCCGCGAACTGCGCAATGCCAGTGACCGTGGCCACGGCGGTTTTCGGGAAAAGGTCGCCGACAACCGAATAGACGTTCGCGCTCCACGCCTGATGACCCGCGCACGCAACGCCAATCAATACCGCAGGAAACCACGCGGATGCAGACCCAAGCGGCTGCGCGAAAAGAACGACAAGCGGAAGGCACGCGAACGCAAACATGGCCAGCATGCGGCTTCCGCAGGGATTGTCGCCGTTCCGGGCGATGAGCTTCGTCGGAATCCGGCAGAGCCACACCGAAAGGACAGTCACGATCGCATAGAGCGCCATCACAAGCATCATCCCCGTTCCAGACGCGCTTGAATAGCCGAACTGGTCGGAAAGGTACCCCGGCGTCCAGAAGAGGAAGAACCACCAGCAGCCGTTCGTCAGGAAGAGCGCGAGAACTACGGCCCACGTCTCGCGCATGCACAAAAGGCGGGAGAACGAGAGCCCAGCACCCGCCTCTGCGGTCTCGCTGGTGCGCACCCCGCCCTCGTCGCTGTTGATGTAGGCCAGTTCCTCGGCGTTGACATGCGCACTCTCGTTCGGACTCCTGTAGAGGAATTGCCATACGCCCATCCAGACGAACCCCAATGCGCCAATGACGACAAATGCGGCCTCCCAACCCCACTTCTGCGCGATTGGCGGTATCGTCACGAGGGCAACGAGCGCACCGATTGACGAACCGGCATTGAACACGGATGTCGCAAAGGCGCGGTCTTTCTTCGGGAAATATTCGGCCGTCACCTTGATCGCCGCCGGGAAGTTCCCCGCTTCGCCAAGCGCGAGAAAGCAACGGCAGCCGAGGAAAAGCCACACCGAAACCGACGCGACCGAAAGCGCTATGGCGCTGCCGCTTTCCAATGTGCGCAGGGCCTCCGCAGAGGCAACGCCATCGACGAGCAGAACCGTGCCGCGCCCGCAAAGTGCATGTAGGCACGCGGCCGCAGACCATATGAATATCGCCCAGAGGTAGCCGCGCCGCGTCCCCAGCCAGTCGATGAAGCGTCCGGCAAAAAGGTTGCATACGGCATAGACAAGCGAGAAACATGCGGTAATCGTGCCGTAGTCGTTGTCCGTCCAATGGAATCCCGGCGCGATGAAGTCCTTCCACGTGAGCGAAAGAACCTGACGGTCGAGATAGTTCACCATCGTCGCGAAGAACAGGAGCGAACAGACCATCCAGCGGAAATTGGTGGCTTTGCGCATCATAGCGAGCAGCCTCCACTGCGGTCAAAATGCTTGTAGCCAAGAAAGAACTCGCGGTGCCCAAGCGCCTCCGGTCGGCTTTTCTCGCCCGATGCGACCGACAGTACCTTGTCGTAGAGCTCTATCGCTACATCATCCAGCGACCGGCCTTCGGACTCTACCGCGCCGGCGTTTACGTCCATGTCATCCGACATTCTTGCAAACGTATCGGGGTTGGCGCAGACCTTGACCACCGGCACCAGCGCACACCCGGCGACGCTCCCGCGCCCTGTCGTGTACAGGACGATCTGCGCACCGCAAGAGGCGAGTTCGACGATCTCGGACGTGTCGCTCAGGTTGGGGAAGCCCCACTTGACCTCTCCATCCGGCACGACGTCCATGAACCAAAGGCCACGGTCCCGCGGATGCTCCCCCGGCTTGACTATTCCGCGAATCGTCCGCGAACCGCTCTTCTTGTACGCGCCACGCGACTTCTCGACTATCGAGGCAAGGCCTCCCTCGAAATTGCCGAGCGAGATGGAGTCGTGCCCCATCTTCTTGTAGTAGGCGTCGGCCTTGGCGACGGTCGCAGCGAGAGAGTCGCCGATTTCCGGAGTCGCGCCGCGTTCCCGCAGCAGCTCTTCGCATCCAATAAGCTCGCCCGGCTCCTCGAAGATGCACGTCGCCCCCTCGTCCACGAGCCGGTCGAACACCTTGCCGACTGCGGGATTCGCAGTGCGTCCGCTGAACACGTCCGACCCGCCGCAGATCGTGCCTACGACAAGCTCGCCTACATCCATCGGGACGCGCCTTGCGGAATCGATCACCTTGGCGAACGCCGAAACATGCGCAAGACCCGACGCCACCGCCTTTTCAGTGCCGCCCTCCTTCTGGATGACGACGAGCGCGGCTTCGCGTCCGCTCTCGCGGGCTGCGGCGACAAGCGCGTCGCGAGAAAAGTTCTCGCAGCCGAGTGAGACGACGAGGACGGCGCCGACGTTCGGATGGGTGCAGAGACGCGCCATGACCTTCTCGGCGTATGCGCACGGCGCACAGCCCGAAAGCCCGATCACGTGGACGTCGTCGCGCCCGCACTTTGCGGCGATGCGCTCGGCCACGTGGCGCGCGCACTCGACGAGATACGTAACGACGATCAGGTTCCTGATCCCCTTTCGCCCGTCCCGTCTCTCATATCCAGTAAGCATTTTACACTCTACACTCTAAAATGCCCCCGCAGCGCCGGCATCGACGGGGAGGAACACGCCGTTCACGTATGCCCCGGCGTCCGACGCGAGATACTGCGCGGCATATCCGATGTCTTCCACGCGCCCGAAGGTGTGCGTCGGGATTCGCGCGAGAATCTTGTTGCGGCGCGGCTCGTCGTTGTCCGTCGCCTTGTGGAGCATGGGCGTGTCTATCCAGCCCGGCGCGATGGCGTTTACCCGGATGCCGCTTGTCGAAGTGTCGGCGATGAGCGCGCGCATCATGCCGTTCACAGCCGCCTTTGCCGTCGAATACGCGACGACCTTCTCCATGCCCATGATCGCCGTCATAGAGGAAATCATGATTATCGAGCCGCGCTTTCGCGGCAGCATCGCCTTCAGGACCTCGCGGCTCATGGCAAACGACGACAGGACGTGGACGTCAAGTATCTTCAGGAACTCTTCGTCCGTCACATCGGTCGCAATCTTCTTCAGGTGCGCGCCCGCGCAGTTGACAAGCGACGTGATCGGCCCGACGTTCGCCTCGATGTCCGCTACAAGCGCGCCGAGACGCGACTTTTCGGTAACGTCGAAAGGCCGCGCAATGCAATTGCCGCCCAACTGCCTTTTCGCCTCGTCAAGCAATTCGGCGCGACGGCCGACTATCACGACCTTCGCCCCCGCCTCGACAAAGCATTTCGCTATTCCGAAGCCGAGCCCCGAGCCGCCGCCCGTCACGAGCGCGACCTGACCTTCCATTGAAAACGGATTTTTCATTTCTTGCAATGCCTCCTTGATTACATTATTCCAAACTTCGAAAAAGCCTCGACGGTCGTCATGCCGTCCTGCAATGCCTTGAGGACGCATTTCTCGCCTCGCGCCTTCTCGATGGCAAGCGAGAACGCCTCTTCCTCTGCGGCCTTGGGCACGACGAGCGTCCCGTCTATGTCGCCGTACACGATATCCCCCGGCTCAATGCGGATGCCGCCAAACTCGATGGGACAGCGGTAGTCGATCACCTTGCCGCGAGGCCCCTGGTCCTGCGCATACGTGCCGAGCGAGGACACAGGGAACCCAAGGCGCAGAATCTCCGGCGTGTCGCGGGAAAAACCATCGACGACGGCGCCGGCCGCGCCGCACTTCATCGCCCTTGTGCTCATTAGCCCGCCCCAGAGCGCATAGCTCGGGGAGGCGCCGGAGCAGATGTAGACCTCGCCCGGCTTGAGCGAATCAAGCGCCTCGAACATGAGGCCGAACGGCTTTGCCATGAGCGCGTTCGAGGCGCCGTCGCCGCGCTCCGCAAACACGTCCGCCTCAAGTACGGGCATCGCCCGACCGATTACCGTCATGCCGGGGGCGAGCGGCTTCACGCCTTGCGGCAGAAACTGGTGCATCAGGCCCATCTTGTCAAGCGAATCCCCGACAAGGGCCGTAAACAACTCATGCTTTGCAATCGCAAATAGCTCGTCGTCGTTCTTCCAGAGTTTCATGCCTTGAATCCAAAATAGCTGTTGGCGTTGTTGAACGAGATGTCGCTAACTATTCCGCCGAGCCACTTGATGTCGTTTGGCAGTTCGCCTCTTTCAATCTTCTCGCCCAGCATCCGGCAAAGCAGCCGCCGGAAGTATTCATGCCGGGTGTAGCTGAGGAACGAGCGCGAATCGGTCAGCATCCCGACGAAGTTCCCCAGCGAGCCAAGCGTGGCCAGCGCCTCCATCTGCCGCACCATCCCTTCCTTGTGGTCGAGGAACCACCATGCAGGGCCAAGCTGCATCTTGCCGCGCACGGGGCCTTTCTGGAACGCGCCCATGACGGTCGCCAGCATTTCGTGGTCGTTGGGGCTGAGCGAATAGAGAATTGTGCGCGGAAGGGAATCTTCCCTCTCCAGCCGGTCGAAAAGCCTTGCCAGGTTCCACGACACGTTCAGGCTTGCAATGCCGTCAAAACCGGCCTCTATGCCAAGCTCGGAGCTCATCGTGCTGTTGATCTCCCGCATCGCGCCGTAGTGGAGCTGTGCGACCCATCCTGTCTTTGCGTCGGCCTTCAACCCTTCGTAAAGCCACGCGCTCTTGAACTTCAGCACCTCTTCCGGCGTCAGCGAGGTCCTGCCCGAACGGGCTTTCTTGAATATCCTCTTTATCTCCGACTCGGTATACGGAGCTGCGAATATCTCGTCTATTCCGTAGTCCGAGACGCGGCATCCCGCACTGACGAAAGCCTCCCTTCGCCTCGACATCGCGGAAAGAAAATCATCCCACGTCCGAACAGGCATCCCGGCGGAGAACGCAAGAGCGTCCATCCAGTGGTTCCAAGCCATGGGATTTTCGATCTTTGACGCCTTGTCGCTGCGCCACGCGGGAAGGATCTTCGTATGGAACGGTTTCTTGGCAATGGCAAGATGGTGTTCCAGGCGGTCAACCGGGTCGTCCGTCGTGCAGACAACGACGACGTTGGACTTTTTCATCAGCCCCCTCGCCGAGAACCATTCTGCCTTGAGCCGCTTGTTGCACTTTTCGTATATGCGCCTTGCGCTTGCCCCGCACAGGCGCTCCGTCACGTCGAAATAGCGGGCAAGTTCAAGTTGCGACCAGTCGAAAAGAGGATTGCCCACCATTCGCTCCATCGTCTTGGCGAACGCCTCGAACCGTTCCCAGCCGCTCGCGCAACCGTCGTCGCCACGCCCGGAGCAGAGCCGTTCGGCAAAGCCGTTGGACCTCATCTGCCGCCATTTGTAGTGGTCGCCTCCAAGCCATACGTCGGAAATGTCGTTCCAGCGCCTGTCCTCTGCAATCTCCACGGGCGGAAGGTGGCAGTGATAGTCGATGATGGGCATTTTCTCGGCATAGCCGTGGTAGAGTTCCCGTGCCGGGCCCGTTGTCAGAAGAAAGTCGTCGTTTATGAGTGCGACGCCCCTGTCACACTTCCGTTTGCCTGCCTTTTTTGAAATTATTTTAGCCATTGTCATATCCATTTCAACTTGATGTATTGATTATACCATATATGCTATGTCATTTTGAACAACACATACCATGTCAGATTTATGATATAATTATTGCAATGAAACGCAAAGACAGCAAAAGAGTTTTCCGTGTGCTAGTGTCCGTGCACATTGCCCGTTCTGGCGGGCGCGATACGCTGACGGGGATTTTCCGCTTCTTGGCGTCAAACCCCAATTGGCAGCTCAGCATAGTGCAAAGCGACGAAGAGTTTACGCCCGACATCGTACGGACGGCCAAGGACAAGGGCTTTGACGGCATCATAGCGACAATTCCCGGCTCGAAGGAGACACTTGGCGCATTGGCCAGCACGCCGCTACCACTCGTCATAAAGAACATCCGCAGTTCCGAGTTCAAAAAACGGAGAAGCCCGACGGCATTCATATTCAACGACAACACGGCCATCGGACGGCTCGCCGCGACTACGCTTCTCAACAACGGGCAGTATGCCTCTTATGCATACGTCCCCGAATTTGACGAAAACTGGTGCCGTGAACGCGGGAAAAGCTTTTGCGCCAAGATTGCCGAAAGCGGCAGGTATTGCGCCGTATTCCATTCGGAGACCTCCCCAACTAAACCCGTCAACGACCACGAAGGGCTGAAGGCGTTTATCGCGTCACTCCCCAAGCCCGTTGCCGTGTACGCCGCCACCGACCTATGCGCGGTCAAGGTTCTTGCAGCGGCAAACGAGGCGAAGGTGTCCGTTCCCAGCCAGATGGCACTTCTCGGCACGGACAACGACGAGTTCCTTACGCAGTACACTTCGCCGCCGATCTCGAGCATCCTTCCTGGACATGTCGCAATGGGCTTCAGGGCGGCAAGCGAACTTGCGCGATTCATGCGCGGCACCAAGGACAGGACACGGCATCAGACGATATACATACCGCCGGTATCGGTCATCGAAAGAGCCTCCACCAAGCCTTCACTGCCGGCCACCACGCTTGTAGCACGCATCAAGACGTACATCGCCGAACATGGATGCCAAGGCATAAACGTGATGGATGTCGTTGGGCACCTTGGCGTTTCGCGCAGCCTTGCAGAGATTCGCTTTCGGCAAATCGAGGGCAAGTCAATTAGGCAGGCCATAGAGGAACGGCGTCTGTCGGAGGCTACACGGCTGCTGAGGCAAACTGCTTTGACGGTTCAGGAAATCGCACGGCGATGCGGCTTTTCGGGACAGAATCGCCTTTCACACGTCTTCAAGGACCGCTTCGGCCTCGCCCCGGAACATTGGAGGAAAAACAAGGCCAACAACGGTCACGCATGAAACTCGATTAAGGGCATAAAAAAGCTGGCGACGTCCTACTCTCCCCGCTGCGCGGGGCCTTTGCCGACCCCAATCGCCCCTGGTATTCTCTGCTCATCCCGAAACTCCAACTGCCGCTTCAACCATTTCCCAACCCCGATGCGGACACGACCAACCGCCACGCAACCGCGAGCCAATCACAACCACGCCGCAATCGTTTCCCAATCACATTCCAGCCGCCCGAAGCCGACAAACGGACGATCCAGCGTTTGGCAAACACCCACGACTCAACCACCCTTCGTGTCGAATTCATAACCCACGAGATTCCGAATCACAAAGGTTAAACCGCCGCCAACTTTTTCACTGAAGGTTCAGTAGCCAAGCCCGGCCATCTCTCGTCCAACTATTTTTTACAAAAGCAAATCATTTACCTTCGCGTCAAAGAGCCTTATCTCCGAGTCAGAAATAGGATCATACTTGTACGGATCCAATTGGTAAACATAATCATTCTCGATATGGAATGGCTCGTTCATATATTTCCTGACAATGCCATCCAAATCAGGGGCTGTGCCTTTTCGTTTCTTAAATGCCATGACCATGTACCGAAATATCAACACCTTTTCAAAATTGCATTGTGCTTTATCATACAAAGCCTTCAACACTTTTAGGTCAGAGGCCCTATTGACCGCCGCACCGTAGTCAAAATCTGCGATCCATTCCCTTATCGCGCCCAAACCTGCGTCAATTTCATCAGTCGGCATAGGTTCCCATGTGCCAACATCATTTTGCCGTTCCGGGACAACACGTAAATGTTCTACATTCGATACCAGATTGTACGAGTGGCTCCGAACCTCACCTTTCAGCTCCAACCACTTCCGGCAATGAACAAGCCGAATCAAAACATCTTTATCCTGCCTTTTCGCATTATGTCGATTGATGTCCATCGCACTCCGAACATTGTCTTTTTTAATTTTCGCTTCCTTCATGCAACCATCCACACATTTCAAATACCATCCAACTGGCGAAGATGGGAAATCTTTCGAGAATGTCCGCATCACATCTATCACAGGACAAAAGTCATGAGTCAGCATCAAGACTGTTTTTCCCGAAAGCGTCTTCCATTTCTCATCCCAGAACATCATCTTCAACAATGCAAATTTTTTATTGCCGTCAAACGACGAAATCGGGTCATCCAGAATAATAAGGTCCGGATTCGAGCTAATCGCATCGTAGACAAACAACGACAACGCGAATGCATTCTTTTCCCCATAGCTCAGGTGATCTTTTGGCTGTTGAACCTCTACGTCCGGCAAGTCAACATGGCTTAAGAGCGTTTTATACTCCCCATTCCCTTGATCGACAATCGACACACGATATGGATACCCCGCGAGCTCCATAAACGCATTAATATGTTCATCGTATTCCCCTATCTCATCTGCGATCTGCTTCTGCTGCGCCGCAACCTCCTTCTGCAAGATGTCCACTGATGCCAGTGCAGAATCAATAGTTGAATTCACATCTGCAACAACTGAATCAAACTTATCCGATTTTAAGTCCACAAATTCCGAAGAATCCAGTCGCAACCCATTGAGCTTGTCCTTAATTCTTGCCGGATCGTCTTTTTCGGTATAAAAGTTTATAGACTGCAATGTCCGTAATTTCTGACTTAACAAATCCACCTGGTGCTTTATTTTTAAAAGTCGCTTTGCGTCTTCCTCACTAAATCCATCTGCGCTTGCCGTCACATCGTTTACGAACTTCGACGATTCCGGGGACAATCCTTCTGCGGCCAAATCTTTAAACACGTTGACCATGCTGACAAGGTGCTTCACGGAATTGGCATCATACTTCTGCGCTACCAACTTTACCCTATTCAAAACTCCTTCTATCCCCTGCGCACAATATGGGCAACAATCTTGTTGTAGCGGCAAATATTCATCCCCCTCTGCATGCCATTTTATCCAATCATTTTGCAACTCACTGCGAATGTATGCCGCGAAACATTCCAGCCCTGCAGGAATGTTTGCAATCAGATTTCCTTTTGCAATGCCTTTCGCAATTGGGGCCGCCTTGGAAAAGCCCTTCGCCGACTTCCCAAAGCCGCTAACAAATCCATCAAAGCAACGAAGCAAGTCGTTTATTTTTTCATCAGATTTAAACAATGCATGAATCTTCTGCAAATGCGAATTGATGCTTTCCATGCGTTTGTCATACTCTTCTGTCTTGACAAACACATTAAACGCATTTGGGAACAATCCTTCTGGTGTAAACACAAGCCTTTCAAGGTAAGCCTCATTGAAAATCTTAATCGACTTGATATCGTCTATCCCCTGAATGGACGGCACATGACCTTCCGATGCGTTTGCATATTTGAACGGCAATAACAATCTTTTCTCTTCTTCGTCATTATTTACAAACGCTGCAATCGCACGCGCGATCGTAGACTTGCCCGTCCCATTTAACGCATATTTAATGTTCAAGCGAGAAGGCGACAGTTCCACTTCGGCTGAATCAATGTTGTTGCAATTCTTAATATTAATTGTCATACAGCTTCTCCTTTCCAATTTGATATTAGATGACAGAATTAGATGACAGCCTCAAGGATTTGCGCCGTGTCGACCTGGATCTGATTCCGGGAACGCTTTCCATTCACACTCCAAATGAACCAGAAATAGACTGGCGTCACATGAAGTGCGCGCGAGCGGCGCTCAATTTCATCTACTGAACAGCCATGCGACTTAGAGGCTACAAAGCCAACGTCGCAATTGTTCTTGGCAAAGAAATCAAATGCAGAATCAATGGCCTCTTGATTGTCGCCAGCCGTTGATATCCCGATTTTTCGACCTGTAGCCAATTCATCAAAGGCATACTGCCGATCCCCGTAAAATGGTATCTTTGATGGAGGAACGGCACTGATTGCTGCGTCCAACTTGTACTTTTTCTGCATGCTGTTCATCAAAATTGCAAGGCGATGCAATGTGTTGGTCTTGCCGACATGCGACGAACCAGACAATACACATACTTTCATATTGAGTTTCCTTATTTGAGTTTTCCACATGTTTTTTGCACGCCCGCCCAGACTATCTCTACCACAACCCATTGTCCCAGATCTGCTTGAGGATGAAGTCGCAGTCGAGGGTCTTGTTGGTTATGGACGACTTTTCGTGCTGCGCCTGGACATCTGCTGCCGTCTGGCGCGGAAGGAACTCGTCGCGGAAATACACCCAGCCGGGCCTTAGCTGCGAGATGAGATTTGTCATTGCCGGTTCGCTTGACGCATCCATCGCGCCGATCAATCGCGTCACGGAGTTTGAAATGGCGGGAATGTCCGAGAACAACACGTCGTATGACACCACGAGATGTGCGCCGACGAGGTCATTGGAATTCGCCGCAAGTCGCGCCTGCGCAAGCTCCAGGACATTCGTCCACCTGCCGACATACCAGTCGTTCGTTACCGCCGCAAAGGTATTCTCAGTGGGAACGGCCCGTGCCGAAAGCGCCGTGGCCAATGCCATTGCCGCTGCTGCCAATGTCTTCATGATTTTTCCTTTCTATTTGTGTTTTCCGTTGTCACCGTATTCTTCCCTCCGCCACACCCGGCGAACAGAAGTTGAGGTTGAAGTCAAAGCTTGATGAAAAGGCAGCGTGATTGTCGGTTGGAACGCGGTTCGGCCATAGCCGCTTGACCTTGACGTCCGCATAATCCCACATGTTGGTGGAAAGCGTGGATGCCGCCGTCACCACATCAGTACCGGACGCGACAAGAGTCCCCGCGTCCCAACTCATGGACGCAGTTTCGTCGTTGGAAGTGCCAATCCCCTGCGACAGCCACTGCGACACACCCCAAACGCCAAGGAACTCCGTTCCGTATCCAGCGAGAAAGTTGCCAAGCTTCGCCATCCGCATGGGCACACCGTAGAAAGACGCAACAGCCCCCATCCCGCTGATGTCATTGACCTGATTGTAGAACCACACGGTCTGATGCGAGGCGTTGTCGACGCGTCCAAGATAGTCAGCAGCGCCACCGTTGTAAAACCATTTCTTCCCGAAACTCGGAGTCTGCCTTTCAAATCTGCCCGTTCGTGCGTTTAGATTAGACATAGCGGCGGCGTAAAGGGTGAAATCGGACTCAAACACCCCGCTGACCTCTGCGCCCGAGAGTGGCAGCACGACGGTCGCGTAGGTGTTTGACGAACCGACGACCTCTGCCTTAAAGCGGTAAATGCCACCCATCTTCGGGTTTACGAACCGCGCCGACAGACCACCCGAGCCCACGAGCGCACCGCTCATCTGCGGCGTTGCCTCCACTATGCTCCACGACGCAGACATGCCACTCGTTGAGACACCCGCCGGCTCAAGCTCAAGAGCCATGTCGACATGGAAGTCCGCGACGCTGAATCCGTTTGTGTCAAGCGTCGCCACATTCTCAAACGGAACCACAAGATGCTTGTCAGGCGACAGACTGTTCGTCACTGAGAAGGTATAGTCCACCCCCGACAGGAACGGCGGAGGATTCGTGCTCACGTCGGCGACAGCCGAGCTGACGTTCATCTGCTTGACACGCGCAACCGTCATGGATCGCGTAACGGCACGTGCATCATCGCCCTGCAATGCAAGCTCACATTCAAACACCACGTCGCCGACGTTCTCGCTCACCTCCTCGCCCTCGACAAATATCGTCACGCCGCTCTGAATCGCCGCGCTCCATGCCATCGGCAGCGCCACTGAATGCGTTTTGTTGGTGTCCGCCCAAAGCGCGACCTTCCCAGATCCTGCCGTGCAACGCAGCGTCACGGTGCCGGACGGCTCTCCGCAGGGGCTATAGCCAACCGACAGGACGCCCATGTCGCCGTGAAGCATAACCACTGGCGAAACAGACATCCCAAGCCACGTCTCGGGATGCTCCTTGTTGTACTCCTGGCATTCACAGCCCTGCTCCCAAAGAAACCTCTGCGTGTAACCCTCCCATGTCGCCGCCGCGTCAAGACCGACATGCGAGAACCCGCCACACGAGCAATTCGGGGCGCACGTCCAGGTCAGCGACACGCCGTTAAACACCGCCTGGCAGCATCCGCCAGTGAAGCACGAAATTGACGCGCCTACGTATGGCAAAGCGCAAAGGACAAGATTTGGTGCCGTTCCCGTAAAACCAAGCTCAACCTGCCTCTGCACGTAGAAATCTGAGCCCTGCTCGGCACCGCCCCTCCTAATAGGCACCGATGTCGTTATCTCCGCTGCTGCGTCGCTCGCAACCACGTCAGACAGCGGACCATTTGCCGCCACGTGGTAGCGTGGCCCCATCAGAAGCGGGACCCGACATACCTGATTTGAGTTCGCGATCACCACCATGTCCCCGAGATTGCTCTCCCCCTCGCAGTCTATCGTGATGCGCGTGGCGTCGGATAGCGTCGAAAACTCAAGCCAATAGTACGCGGCCGCGCACACATTTGTGTGCCATGCCACGACGGGCTCGCCGTTGATGCCGGCACTTGCCGACAGCACCGCGCCGCAGTTTGCGTTCAGCCAATCAATCCCAGTCCCGAAACAGTCGCCGCCATATACGGTCGGCTCAGGGTCTATGGTGTTGTCAAGACCGTCGCCATCCCAGTCATTAGGGTCGATCCTTTTGTAGACATTCGCGGCATCGTTCAACCACGTCTCGAAGTCGCCGCCACGACGAAGCACAATCTGCAGGTTCACGCTGTCATTGGTGTCGGCATTTGGAAAGACGTTCTCCCATCCGACAATCCGCTCGTCGCCATCTCCTGGAGCCCACCAGATGCGGCTCTCCCCCTGTACTGCGACGACGTTGCTCGCACCAGACGATATCTCGCCCGAAGGGTCGCGCGGACTCATCCTGATCCGTCCATCGTGGAACCACCAGATCGACGAATACGAAGTGTCGTTCGAACCGAACGGAAACGACCATTCCCCGAAGTCGAGCCGATTGCGGCCAAAGCCCGACGCCGCTCCGCGCATATGCGCGTTGCCGAGATAGACGGCATTGGTCGGCATAGCGAAGGAATGCCCCGCGTCATTGGTCACGTACCCAAGCCGGTAGCCACGCGCGATCTCCTCCTGCGTCACTGTCGCGGTAAGCCCCACAAGCTGGCGCATCAGCGCCCTCGGCGTAGAGTTCGTCTTGTCCGCCTCGACCGCCGCGATGATGGCAAACGACAAGAAAAGGACCAGCAATTCCCTCGGCAGACTCTTTAGCCGTTCAAATCCACAGCCCAGTGGCTTCAGCAAAAGCATGCCGCAGAAAACCACTGCGGCGCATATCCCGACAACATTCCAGTCGATGCGCATGTTGCCCTCCGCACTATCTGATGGTTATGTCAAACCGCTTGTTTAGAACTGTCTCTACAATCGTCTCTCCGACTGTCCCCGCGCCACGCTTCACGACCTTCGCCATGTTCCATGCCGGATCGAAACTTCGCCAACCGACGACAACCGTTTCTCCGACAGTGTCGTCCACTGTGCCGGAAACGTAGTCCACAAGATACCGCTCCCCGCAGTCGCAGCCGAAAACGAATGCCGTCTCTTCAAACGAAAGATCGCCGTTCCCGTCGGCATCGCAGCCAATTGCGACAAGCACCTCGTTTGAGATACAGTTCCCCGCGTCCAGAGTCAGACCGAATTCCCGCACTCTCTCGGCCTTGACGTGGAGCAGGAGATTCGTCGTCACCTCCGTATTCGGCATAACGCCGTCAGGAAGCTGCGGCAGCATGTATTCCGTAGCCGCGCAAGCCACCGGCGCGAGGTGCGCGGCGGCGGCAAAAAGCGTCGTCAAAAGCATCTTATTCATCCCCTGCACACTCCTTTCCTGAGAAGTCGCTGACAGTATACCATCAACGAGGGGATTTCAACTTTTCGTAAACTTTTCGTTTGCGGAAAAAATAACTCAGAAATTATCGCCAGCAATAACTTCGTAGTGCACAACGAGGCAAGACACCTCTTAAATTAGGAGATATGCAGAGCGCGGCAAATCCACCGCGCAAGTCTGAAGCAACTTGCAAGCTGGTTCTTTCATAATGGTTTGACGGCGGCTCTCCCTCCCACCTCATTGCACACTGTCCCAATCATCATTTGCATTCATCCAGCCACTTGGGAATGTAGCCGGTGGTGTTTTCAAGATACTGAGCAAGAGTCCGCACGCCGCGAATGACGTTCTCCCGCGTTGAATAGCCGCGTTCGTAAAGGAGCATCTGCCCCTTCAAGTCTGCCTTCATGTACCGCCGCGTCAACCCATTCTCGGCCGGCGGATATACCCTTCATCCTCTCCGAAACGGTCGCGACGCATTCCTTCATGCCCCGAACATTCCCATTCAGAAGGTTTGTCGCGGCAGCCGCCCATACTGATTCCAATTGCGCACGTTCTGCATCGCTCACCCATTCAGGATGATAACGCAAGAGATCGCCGGGTGGGCAATCTTCGTCGATGCTGTTGTTTATCCATTCTTTCAGTGTTGGCGCCTCAGATGGTGCCAACGTCACACTAGAAGCATACCTGACCGGTCCATGCACGCAGACACGACGGGCAATGAGTATGCCGCAAGCGGCAACAAACAGCGATATTGATGTCAGTATTGCCTTATTCATGTCAGAATCAATGCATCCGTTGAATGGTCTCACCGTCTACTCGACTTGCCATGATCCGTTAGAGAATTCCCTTTTTCCACCATCACAGACAGAGGTCTAACGACCACTATACAATCATTCTGCATAGCCACCGCCTGTTCGATCTCGGCAAGTTCCCTACGCAATCTGTCACATTTGGATGATAGTTCTTCAGCGGCAACCCTAAGCCCCCCAAGCGAAGCTTTCCCTGCTATTTGTGCTTCATGACACTTCTCGCGCGCAGCTCTCGCCAATGCTTCGTGCTTTGAAAGCGATGCCGAAATCTCCGAAATCGCCTTTTTTGCAATTTTGCGATTTTCTTCTTCAACCGCCATATGCATTTCCTCAAGATAGGCCCGCGCAACCTCTGCCGCAAGACGTGATGAATTTGCTGCCGTCGAAAAGTCGCAAAGGACGGCATCTCGTTCTCGTGAAACACGAATTACGGCCCCCGTGACTGTTTCAAATAACGCAATATCTTCAGCATTACAAGCTGCACGTTCTCGGCATTGCGAAACGACATTGCTCGAAAATGCGACAGAGCAGAATTTTTCTGCCCATTCCTTGTTTCTGCCTAAAAATGGAATGCCGCCCTCACCTGGTGCGATGTAATACGAAAACCGCGCAATCCAAACTCTGCGTTCTGACGGCACAAAATGCAGAGCCGTTGTAACGGCACAGGCCGCCAAGGCAAATATCGCGACATATTTTAAGACGGCTCTGTTCATCAAGACCTCCATTCGCTAGTTGACGCGCTTCCCATCAACCCAGACCTTATTGTTCGTTTTTCTCATGATCCAGTGTCCGAACTTCCTGATGGTTACCGCACCAGATTCATCTATTTCAAATCGCTGGACGTGGGAGTTTGGCCGGCTGCGCCCCTTAATTTCATCAATTCTGTCGCTCCATCCTATCGGTATATTCCACTCTTTCCATCCAGACGACCATGGAGCTGGATAGACTCTTGCCGTCCCGGCTCTATCATGTGTCCATTCATTGCGCCTCGAAACCAAAAACCATTCGCCCGCACCGGCACTTGCCGTATGCGACCATGGGCGACCATATGTCGGATTGTTGAAATATCCGAAATGCGGACATTCTTCAGTTTCATCAGGAATTTCAACAACCCATATGCTCATAAACGACACCGTCAGCGGTGCCAGCAGCAACTCAATATTCATGGCAATCGTCCCCGCTGTGCCGTTTGTGCCTTGAATGCCATTCCACCATGCATCTACCGCCAGAGGAGTCGGCTCAAAAACACTTATCTGGGAAGGCAGCGTGGCTTCGCCGGAGACAAACGACACAGAATATACGCCGCCTGTCCATGGACACCAGAAACAGTCATTGTCGTAATGCGAAAAACCATTTCCACCGTCAAAGGACAAGGACACCAACCCAGTTGGCTGCGAATCTACATTCACCATTTCGTGCACGCCATACATATGTCGCCGCATACATGAGTTGCTTGGCGCCGCCACATCGGCGAGCATCTTTACTTCAATGACAGAAATGGCGGCCTGTGAAGACAAATTCGTGTATCCGTTCGCGTCCAATGTTGCCGTCACTTCGATATCGCCCTCTTGTGCGCTCGCCTCCAGCCCCTCGTAGACGATGGAATACGAGACCTGCGTCTCGGCCGGGACATTTACCGTCGAGAGAGGGAAATTCGGTCCGGATATGCTGACCAGTTTTACCAGATTCGTCGACTCTACGGACAAAACAGCCCCGTTAGGTCCGCCGTTGGCAACTACGTTGAGTCTCGTACGCGTTGAATTCCTGCCGACCCATTTTCCGGGCTCGTTTTCGTAGGCGTCTTCAAAGATGACGGCATTCTTCGAAAACGAGACAGACACAGACGGCAGAAGAGGCCCCGGCGATCCAGTCCACTCCGGTTCACCGTCGCTCCAGCATCCGCAGACACAGCTCGTGGCGGGCAGAAGGTATCCCTCGTATGAATACCACCCGTCCGCGTATGTGCCGCAACACGTACACGTCGTTGAACAGTTCCAGCTGAACGTGTCGCCGCTTCCCGAGATCATGCATCCGCAGCTTGGGGCATTCCACGAGAACATGCCGCCGAGATCGGATGGATTGACCGACATGGTGAACGGATTTCCTCCGGAAGCGGAGATCGTCACCGGACGTCGGACATTGGTCTGATGCGCGGCACTTCGCATCTGCCAGACCTCCGTCTCTGGATCGGACGCGCCAACGACGTCAAAGGGCCATTCGGACGAAATCGTATAGGTCTTTCCTATCAAGATCACGACCTCATTCGTCTCGCCGGACTTCGCAATAAAAATCGGATCAGCATAATCGCTCGGAGCGTCGCCGACAAACGTTATCAAGGCGTCTGGCCCCGTGGCAACGACGCTCACAGTGCAGTATGCATTCGTATTTGCGCCCTCCGGCAGAGCATTCGCCGGGCCGAAGAATGCGCCGTCGCATGACATGGGGTTGGAATCCGCGCCATTGGGAATTCCGTCGTCATCCCAGTCGTCTGGGTTAACTCGGCGATACACTGTCTCGACCTCGTTGCTCCTCGTCGTGAAGTCACCGTTCGGATAAAGACGTATCTGCGCATTGATTGGTATGTTCGTGTCGCCGCCAAGGAAGAAATTCTCCCACGTCAGCTCTCGTACACCGTCAGGCTCCTCGGCCGTCCAGAACCGGCTTTGGCCTGGAACGGCAGACATTGGAACGCCGACAGCGCAGATTTCGTGCGCAGCATCTCGCGGAGTTGGGCGAATGCGACCATCGATGAAATACCAAAACGATGAAAACGCCTCGTCGTTCGTGCCGAGCGGGAATGCCCAATCGCCAAAATCAATCCTGTTGTTTCCAAAAGACGATGTCGCGCCGTGGATGTGCCAGTTCCCGACAAGCGCTGCGTTCGTCGGCATCGCATACGAAACCGCCGCGTTAGTCGTGACGCTCTCCACTCGCCAACCGCGAGAAATGTCATCAATAGTCGCCTGGACAGGATTCACAAGGTTTATAAGATTACCAATTCCTAACAATCCTGTCTGAAAAGAAGGCCCCTGCATCATCTGCGGCAATGGCGAGTTCATATTTGGCGGCACATTGTTCGTCTTCTGCGCATCGAGCGACGTGCCGATTGCGAGGAGCGAAAGCGCGAGGAGCAGCGAAGCCGACAGTCTGCGAAGTGCACGAACATTGATACGAACAAGGAACGCGAATATGCAGACGCACTCGGCAACGACAACGCAGTTTCCAAGTAAATGCCAGTTCATCACCGCACTACCTTACCATTGTTGAAGCCCAACGCCTCGCGACAATTCAAGGAGACATTCGCAATTATTATATTTTGTTGTCGTCGGCAAAAGCGTCGTCAAAAGATAACGGCGGCGATAACTTGCCAAATCACCAACTACCAAAGATGCAGCATTGTTATGAGGATAAGAACACCGAGGAGTGCAAAGACGACGCCCAGCGCGACCTTCGCGGGGATGACGTTGCGCGACGACCACTTAGCCATCTGGAAGGCGTCTGTCGTCTTCGAGGCGAGGACAAACACAGCGACAAGCGGCGCGATGAGGGCGAGGTTGTAGAGCACGAGGAGCGCCAAGGAGCGCCAAGCGCCAGGCTCGCGGGATATAAGCGCGAGGACGGACACGTAGACCTGCCCCGTGCAGAGCGCGTCGAGTAGCGTCACGAGGAACGCGCAGCCAAAGCCCGCGAGGGCGACAGCCGGGCCGCGTTCATGACACCATTGCCAGCAGCTTGGCGATCTCCTTCGCGTCGCAGGTGGCGTAGGAAGGGGGGCAAAAGGGTCAGCAACTGTTGACACACAACCACCAAGCAAAACGGAGGGCGAGCATCCCCCGCAACGAAAGCATAAAGGCGGGCGGGCCGAAGCCCGCCCGCCACCGCGTCAGTGGTTCCCGTACACCACTTCGTAGGTCGCGCTACCGCCGAACGTGAACACGCGTACCGCGCCGTTCTCGCATGGCGGTGCGGGGAGGTCCAGCACTGCCGTCAGCGCCCCCTCGAAGTAAGTCGCCGGAACCCGCTGCCACACCTCGCCGCTGTCCCGCAGCAGCTGTATCTCCGTCGCCGATTCGAGGTTCTCACCAACCACGTCGAGGGTTGATCCGGAGACATTTACGAAGCCGTCGCCGTCGCCCCTCGTCCCAGCGCTCGTGATAGTCGGCTGGGGGTCTTCGACGCGAAGGTACTTGACCCTGCGGAACGAAGTCTGGAGCGGGCCTTCCGCGTCGCCGCCGCGCGACTTGACGACGAGCTTGTAGTCGCCAGCCTCGAGAAGCTCCGCCGTGCGAGCGGTGAAGAGCTGCTTCGAGATCACCTCGTCCACCGTCACGGGGAACGTCGTCCCCAGCGAGTTCTCCAGGAACACCGCCGCGCCCTCGTCCGTGAGCACCATGTTGTACCCCGCGACGCGGAACAGGCGCTTTCCGTGGATGAGGTTCATCGGCTTCTGCTCGTGGATGTCCATCGCGTTGTCGACGCGCACCCGCGTGACGTCCGCATCGGTGACGATGGTGGCCGTCACGTCCGCGAGGTCGAGGCGCAGCCTCTCGTCGAGCCTGAGCGCAAGCTCCAGCGCGTTGCGCGCCGAGTCGAACGCCGCGTCGGCCGTCGGGAAGGACCCCGTGATGACGCCGCAGACGACGCCGATGTCTGTGTGGACGCGTACAAGCGACTCCGCCTCCAGCGCGGCGATTGCGTCGAACGCCCCGCCGAGGATGGCCATCACCTGGATCGGCGGCAGGCCGCACTTCGCGCCGACGACCGCCGCGAACATGGACATCGACACCGTTTCCTTCGCGATGTAGCTTCCGAGATACGGCGCGGACTCCTTTGTCGCACCCGTGTTCTCGTGTATTACGATTTCATGTCTTGCCATTTTCTTTCTCCCTTCCTTTTATGCGACGGCCACCTTGCGGGTCGCGACGGTTACGCCGAACTGGTCGCCGAGGCCGCTCCTCGTGTAGACCTTAAGCGTGTACTCCCCTGCCGGAAGCGCCGCTTCGAGGTGCGCCTTGACGTTCTGCAAGTCGGAGAACGTCATCGTCGCCTTTGTCTCGACACCGTGCGCATCGACGAGAGCGACATACTCGTCGTCCTTCGTCGTGTCCGGCGCGAGGTTCGCGCCGGCGATGGAGAACACGTCCGTGCCGGTGATCTCGTCGTAGACGCGGGTCGTCTCGTCGAGGACCGTGTTTATGACGGGCTTTGCCCCCTCGGTGTTGTTCTCGGGCACGACCGCGCCAAGGACCGTCTTGAACGGCTCCATCTCCACGGCGTTGACCATGAGGACGTTGCGCCCCTTGACCCACGGGCCGACCAAGCTCTCGAACGAGCCCCGGACGTAGTTGCGGATGGACGCAACCCCGTCGATGTAGGTGACGTTGCCCCTCGCCTGGTTCTCGCGGATGTACTCCGCGACGGCCATGAACACAGCGCGGACGGCAGTCGGCGAGTAGCCGGTCTGCCCAGCGATGTATTCGTATGCCTCTTTCCGGGACATCGTGCGCTCGTGCTGCAGGACGCCCACATAGAACGGCTCGCGGCCCAGACGCTCCGAGCCCTTCACCGTTATGAACTTTGCCTTCATCTTGTTTTTCCTTTCTTTTTTTATTTATCATAATTGTAGAGAAGAGCAATTCCACTCTCCAACTCCAACTACAAACTCCAACTCTTTATTCCGTACAGGGAAACTCAAACCCCCATACAGTCGAACCCAAACCCCCGTACAGGGGAAGTCGAACCCCCGTACAGGGGACATCGCCGACCCCAGCAGGGGCAAGCGCGCCCCTACTCAGTCGGCACGGCGGATGTGCCGAAGAACGGGTACATCTTCATGTCCTCGCCCTTGAACTCGGCCTTGCCGATGTAGCAGCCCGCGAGAGTGCAGAGCGCGGCGGCAATCGCGGCGGCGGCAAATACCCGCTTCATCACGACACCTCCTTCACGCTCAAGATCGGCGCGGGCTTCTTCGGGACGAAGCGCACATACACGGTGCACTTCCCGTTGGAGTTCTCGCGCCGTTCCCAGCTCTTGACCTCCATGCCCTTTATGGCTTCATGTAGTTAAGGCGGAAGGCGGGTCGTTGTTTACCGCGCCGTAGCGCATAGCGCGTAGGCGGGTTAAGTTGGAGAGGGCGCTGTCGCTGCGGAACCGTTCCGCAATCGCGCACCCCCTCCACCCATAGCCCCTCAAACGAGGTATTTTTCCGCCTCGGACCGCCTCTCGTAATAGGCAGTAGCCTTTATTTGCAGGCGTTTCATGATTTTTTCACCATGTAAATTTTCAGGCCCCGGAACATCCTCCAAAACGTGCTTTAGGGCAAGCGCGAACTTACGCTGTCGCGGCGGAAGTTTACGCACGATCTTGCGCATCCGACGCTCCCTTGCCGCCGCGATTTCCTCGCGATCAAGCCACCGCACCATTGCCGCAACGCTTCCGTACCTCATAACCGGCCTCCTTTCCTGGGAAGCGCTTCTTGAAGATGGCGCTGCAATGCGCGGACTGGCCAGCGCAGCTCGCCCTGCCGCGCAGAGCTGATTACCTCGTCGACGATGTCGAGAAAGACATCAAGCCCGATGCGGCGGCAGTACCATATCCAGATGCCGCGGTCGCGGCTCTTGTCGCCAAAATGCTCCAGCACGTAGTCGGCGGCCTTGCAAGCCTCCCTCCACGTGCATAGCAGCTTTTCGCCCTCGCGCACGCGCCCGCGCGGTCTAAGAGCAACACCCTTACAAGTATTTATACCGTCTACGTCTAGACCGCGCACGCACGCGCGAGGCCTGTTGATAACTTTCCTCGCCATCATGCCACCTCGCTTTCATTTGCGCCGAATCCGAGGCGTTCGGCAAGCTCACGGAAGCGATGGCCTCGCTTTGCAAGCGCAATCGCGCCTCTAAGCGTGAGGTGCTGATCGCGCATGATGCGTTCTATTTCGTGCTTGACCGTCTCAAAGGACGGACAAGACATCGTTGTCTTTTGTGCTGCCGCGCTAGCGGCATGAGCCATGAGTCTTTTCATGGGCAGTTCTTTCCGCGGTTGTTGTGACCGCTGATTCCATGAGCGAGCCTTGGAAACAGGCGACTATTCGCTCAAAGAACTGCCCCCATCATGCCTGTAAATCAGATATCAAGTCATCAAGGAAGACAAGGTTTTTTCACCAATCCAAAATACAGTAAAATGGCATAAAAAAATGACGCAGAACCTTTAAGTTCCGCGCCTCATTTCTCTTTTCAGTTGTAAACGAAAAATCAGATGTAAATTTCCTGATTCGAAAATCAGTTTACATTACCCCTAAAGCGATATTTTCCTTTGGATGAAAGCCTATCAAATTCCCCATCCGTTATGAGACGCCACTCGCCATTATGCCCATTGGCTTTCTTGCCACGTTGGATCTGTTCGTTTCGAAAACGCAAGTACACGCCCTTTTGGAACGCCCCTCTCCACCTAGGTTCAGACTTGACCCATCCCTCGTTCTTTTTCGACTTCGCGGCCTCGATCAATGTCTTGATCACTTCAATGGCAATATCTGCCGTGATCCCCTCGTACATAGAGATCTTGTACTCCGGCGGCTTATGGAGTTCATCAAGAATGCAGGAGAAATCGGATGTCATCGAAAAACGGAATACATGTTTCGTCAGATCCACCCTCGCGTGTGGATTGATTGGCTTGCTACAAGTCTTGCCGCTCGGTCGCCCCCTTCTCCTCGTAATGGGATATTCGGGGTTGAGACCGATATAGCCAGACTCCTCAATATCCCTCAGTGCATCTTCAATCAACTTGTCGACTTTGTCCCTTTTGATGTTGTCAACCTTGGAATCTCCAAGCTCAGCCTTCAACATCTCTCCAAGATATAGAATCGGGGATTCACGACGGTCAAAGCAGCGAGCCAAATAAGCCTTCTCACCCTCAAGCTCCACTTTATCGGCGATCTTGTCTGCATCCAACTTTCGGATGCATTCCCGAACATTCTTTATTTCGGAGAGAAGTAGTTTCATGTCTGCATCCAATCAGCGGGGACCAATCCGCTCGTCGCATCAAGATCCGCAACAAGGTGATATTCCACGCCATCAAGTTTATTCAATGTTTCGCGGCTCCAGGAATCAATCAAGATGGGTTGCCAACGCTCGGCAGACAACCCGACCGACTTTGAGAGTTCTTTTGCGATGTTGACAAAACAACTCTCGCCTACGTTCTCGCCAGCTGTCATTCCGCTTCGTCCCTGCGTTGGCTGATCGTAAACAACGAAATCTGGAAGCAACGAATCCTCATTCCCAGAACAGATTTCCTGCATGGCGGCCGTGACACCGACATGAAATGCAACATGATTAGCAGTGGACTTGCGATTCTTGAGGTAGGTTTCACCATTACCGCTGAGAATCTTGAAATCAAGTTTATCCACATCGAATTGAATGTTCGTAAAATTGAAGGACTTGTTCAGTCCAATTCCCTTCGCAATCTCGAATGTACGCCGCGATATTTCAGCAAGTTTGTCCTTCAACAACACCTCGATACGCGCCTTTTCAAGATTGACCGTTTGCTCAAGAGTCCCGACCTGCAACTTAGACACTTCTATCTTTTTGGCTATATCGCCAGCATCGGACAATCCTTCCACGAGGTCGCGAGTCCTACTCAGCTTGCCAATCAACTCAGATGCTCGCTGGTTGACACTTTCGTATTGTTCGACGCGCTCCTTCTCGGACTTGCCGCGATTTTTCAACCCGTCTATCTCCTTGCGAAGTTCATCTACATCGCTCGAAAGCTTCGATTGACGTTCTTTCAAGCGTTTCTTTTCAGCCGTATTCAGATTTTTGAACTGAAGGACCTTGTCGCTAGACAAAGCTGTCTTTTCGTATTGTAAAAGCACCGCATTCAATCTTGATATCTCATCCCGCACCTCCTCTGCCGTCTTGCCGTCAGAATACGGGTAACGGAAGAAACTAGGCTCATATTCGCTCCAGTTCTCCACCATCCACTTGGCGATCTCCATACGATCTCTTGCCCGAATCGCCGCTTTGTGAATGTCTTCAGCTTTTTTCTCGAGTTCTTCCAGCTCCTCGATACGCATCTGGAGCTGCTCAATCTCAATTTCAAGTTCAGACTTTCGCGCCTCATTCTGCGTCACCTTCTCGGCAAGTTCGCCGAGCATTTCAACATTGTAGGATAATATCGGTTTCTTCCGAGCCTCGCTGATAATATTTTCGACAAGCTCAAGACATTTGTCGACATCCCTCGGAATGATCATGCCCGCCGGTATCATAGTCAACTTCTTGGCTTGAAGAAGCTGGTCATACAGATCGCGCTTCCACGTCTCAGAAACAGCCAAGGCATTTTTGTATTCATTCTTCAGTTGCTTCAGGTCTTTCTCGGCTGACTGCTTTTCCGCTTGACGAAGATTCAAAGTGTCAGCCTGAACGCCCAAGATTGAAGCGAAATACTTGCTGACCGTCTGCTCCTGCTGGGGAAGTCGACATGCAAAAAGGCGCTGTTGATCTGGAAGAGTCGTATAATCCTGTCCAATGATTTCAAGAAGATGGCGAATAGAGAAGGATATCTTTTGTCCATTCTCATCCGCCTGTGTCGTCATTGCTTCCACACCGCAAATCCGATCCAGGAGCCCTTTTACTGCCGCCTTGTTTGAATTCGTGGTCACCTCTAGTCCGTCGATACTGTAATCTTCGGTCTCAAGATGTTTCAAATAATAGTTGGAGCTATGTGAGTTCAACTCGTCTTTGAGTTCGCGAGCGATGACATAAGTACCCAGCGGCGTAAGAACCTGTAGGCCAACCCATTCTACCACCTGCGTGATATCGCTATCGATATCACAATCTTTGGCGCAACATACATAGTCAATGATCGACCAGACAGTTGTCTTGCCGCATGCGTCTTGCCCCAAGATGATATTGAGCTTCCCCGGCTCAAAATCGTATGTCTTCAGCGCATGTGTGCCGCGTTGGACAAGAAACATTTTTTTGATTTGAAGTTTCATTAAAATCTCACTCCCAGGTAGTATGAAATGTCGGCGTCCTTTGTACGGGCGAAAATGCCGCCGAGGTTCTCCGCCTTAAGCCCCTCGTTGTCCTTGAATTTTCGTGCAAGCTTTACCGATGAACGCACCTCCTCCAGAAGCACAGCAAAAACAACACCCGTTTCAGGGCTTAACTCCACGAGCCGCGTCACCATCGCAAACTCAAGCGACTTCAATGTCCACTCACGCAGACCCATGATGCGATCTTGCAATCCAGCAAGAGACTTCGCCGCTTTCCCAGAAGAATCATGAAACGCAAAGGAATAGTCGGCAAGATTTCCAGTGCCGGATATCTGCGACGAGAATGCCCCGTCAAGCACTAGCGCCATAGCCGGGAAAAGAAGGAGGGTATTCGGTCCCAGGCTTCGCTCCTTCGCATACCCCCTCACAAAACGCCAAATGAGATAGGCCCCACCAATAGGAGAATCCCAAACCTCTTCAATCGATGATTCGTTGTTTGTGCCTATGGTCTCTTCCATGTTATCTCCCTCTTTTCATATCCCTCTCCGTTGGCGATACACTGTAGCTCTCCTTTCGCGACCGAGGGATCGATTGTAAATCCCGGGACATTCATGGCCTCTGCACGTGCCTTGCAACGATCAAGCAAATCGCGGCCACGCGCCTCTTCCTCCTTGGAACTCAACTTCTTGATTGGTAAAGTATCGTTAATGGAATCATATATGCCTAGAAGATTTTGATCCAATCGCTTGATTCGCTTGCGTTCAAGTCGGCGATACTCCCACCGCATCCTCATCAGCATTGCGCCAGCATAGTCGGAAACGGCTCCATTCACCACATATTGCGATGAGTGGATATCGCGAAGCTTCTTTACGAACTTCTGCGGATGTCTCGCATTAGCAGCCACAAAGCTTGCCGCCTTCGTCGGCAACAAGTCCAGGAACTTGTCGATGACAACATCCTCACCTGCTTCCGCGAACTCTTTTTCAAGTTTTGCCTTTTTGCCTATTCCCATGTGGATTCCGTATTTCGCAAATTGGACACGGCAAGTGTCCGGCATCATTGCCACAATAAATTACCACAGTAGTTTTCCCCTTCCATGATGCCAGCCCCCACAGACAAACGCCCCACCGCGGCATTTCCGCCATGTGGCAGCCAAGCACAGACTTTTTGAACTCTATCTTTCATTAACCCATTAAAACAGCACAATCGTCTTCAATCAGCAACACAGGTGGGGTGATTACCACTCCCCCGTGCAAGAAAATTTATCCGATCTTTCATTCACCCAACCTTGCAACCGAATCTCAAACTGTTGAATCCCCAGATTCCTACACTTACTACTATAGCATCATTTGATATATTATTTCTTGCGTAACCTATACCCAGATTAAGAAGTGCTGCTCTCTTTGCTGATTTTCTCCTCAATTTGTTTGCATTCTTCAGCGAAATTCTTTTCTAATGATGAATCTTTATGCAAAATCACAATTGGGTAGCTTTCTATAACTTCAACTTTAGTCAAAAGATAGTATGCGTCATTTTCTAGAATTTTAACCAAACTTGATTTGACCGTATCAATACTATATGCACAGGTAAAGTATATTGTGCTAGCAACAGGCCTATGAATCCATTTGGGCCTAAGGGTTTTTAATATCTCCTCCGTGAGTCGATTAAGAAATTCATCATTATCCGTTTTGCCCGAATCTTTAACATCGTACGATAGATGATATACTGACATGTTGTTTCTCCTTTATTATTGTTCTTTAGCTAGTCTTATTTACCATTAACTTGCATCCTGAGCAATTACTTGTCATGCAAAACTGCAGAATATCATGAACAAGCTAAGCCTCTGAACGGAATACTTCATTTAGTTCTCTTCAACTGTTCATATTCCTCCTTAAATGTCTTCTCCAACTCTGAATCCGGAGCCCAAACCATCAAAACATTATTGGCCTTATCAATTATTGCCTCAGTCAATATATAAAACGACTCCTTCTCCATCAATTTCCCTATTTTGGGACCGACAATTGACATTTCATCGCTACATGCAAAAATTATAGTGCTAGCAACAGGCCTATGAATCCAATAAGGCTTAAAATCATCAATAATTGACTTAACAATTTTCTTTCGGAACTCATTATTGTTTGTCTTGTCGTGATCCTTTACATCATATGACAATTGATAGGTAGCCATTGTTCTCTCCTTTGTAGTTGTATTTGTGTTTGCAAGTTGTTTGATATCGTGCGAATCTTTGAGGGACAAACCTCAATAGTAGAGCACATTACCCGTCCCCCCTATGGATGAACACCACACTGCGGCAATCCCACCGCAGGGCAAGCATATACAGACCTTTCGATTATTCTTCATTTATCATCTCCCGTTCTACATGTTCTACACGGCTAAACTTTTAGCACATTTAGCACATGTCGTTGAGTTCACAGCCATTTTAGCAAACGAACTTAAATCTAACCTTAAGCAGACATGTTTAATGAGGACAATGACCACAGGAAGAGCGGCAAGCAACAGCAGAGTGAGAATTCGCTGGGCTATATGCTGATCCTCAACGCTCAATCCAAAGTTCTTAAGGGTCAACGAACATGCAAAGACAAGGTATAACATGGCAAGCGACCCGAAGGCCGCTCCCAAAACCGCCAAAACTCTCTTTAGTTGGTCCATGATGCCTACGACGCCATCTTGCCTTTCCGCTAAGCGATGTCGCCGACAGTATATCATTTCGTTGGCCGTGTAAACTTATCGTGAACTTATCGTTTGCGAAATATCTAGCGCCGAAATTATCGGATACGATAATTTCATACCCGACGCTGGCACGATGCATAGTAGTACGCCCTATCGACGATGCGTCTCCTGTCGAAGTGGCGGCAGTACCACGCCCAAAGCGCGTAGTCCTTCGCGCACTGCGGAAAGCAGTTGCCTACGATCTCCGCAGTCGCCGCGCCTGCCTCGGAAAAAGAACACGCGCACGGAAGCTTTCGCCTCACGTGCGCGCGCGCGGTCTTGGAACAGGTTTCGCAAGAAACCCGGTCTTGTTCTTTTCCCTTGCCCTTTTCTCTTAAGGGGGTCAAGGGGTCGCCATGGGGTGTAGAGTAGAGCGGGACGCCCCTTGTTATCGGGTACGCCCGCCCCCTCATCGAACCGTACGTGCAGTTTTCCCGCATACGGCTCTCCGTGTGGGACTGGTTTCATCAGTTTCGCTCCCCTTCGCCCCTCGGCTCCGTTTCACATTGATTCCGATGGATGCTCCTCCATATGGACGAGCGGTTTCCGACGCGCCGCCACATAGCGGATTGTCCCCTATTGCAGTCTTTCGACATTATTGTTCTCGCCATTTG
>CADCAK010000011.1 GCA_902799385.1 uncultured bacterium
CCTTGATGGAACTTTCTTCTCTTAGGCTCTGCCTATGGCAGAGACAATGCAACCCCCTCAGATACTGGCAGACTCAATGCAACCAGGCGACACGACAGAGTGAATGCGACTCCCCGCTTCGCGGGCAGTCGCATTCACTCTGTCTTCTCACCCGCCGCGTCATATGCCTTTGCCAATTCCATACCGAACGGAAATTTGCTATAATTTACGGCATGGAACAGGAAGAATCATCTAGACTTGACCTCGGTTCGCTTGGCTCGTTCGACTTTACGCCCGACTGGGCGAAGAAGGACGCGGGTGTCACCGTGGGAAAGGTTCGCCCGGAGCGCGAGCGTCCGGCATTCGGAGACAAGAAGCCTTTTGTCGAAAAGCGTCAGTTTGGAGACGGTCGCTCCTTCGGCGAGAAGCGCCAATTTGGCGCGAAGCGGCCTTTCTCGCGTGACGGCGAGCGCAAGCCGTTTGGGCGCGGCCCAGCTCCTGAGCGTCCGCGTCCGCTCGAAGTCGATGTGAAGGTTCTGCCGGAGACAAAGGCGCTTGGCACGATTATCCGCAAGCTTCAGCAGGATGCGCACGCCTACAAGCTCAAGGACCTCGCGTACTTTTTTCTCGACAATCCTGCGTCTGTCCTTCTCAAGATCAGCCCGCGCGCCGCAGAAGGCGCGCAGGCACCGCTGGCGTTCTGCCAGTGCAAGGCGTGCGGCTTCGCCTCTGTAAGGGAAGAGGATGTCGTGGAGCATGCCATCTCGGCGCACCTTTCGGACTACTACGACTCGAAGGTGGTCGAGGTCGAGCCGCCCAAGGGCAACTTCAGTTGCGTCGCGAAGTGCGGGCTTTCCGGCGAGCTGCTCGGTCCGCCGAACATCCACGAGTTCAACGCCATCGTCAAGGAGATGGTCCGCACGCGATACCCCGACATGTCCGAGGACCAGTACCGCGCGAAGATTGAGATGGTGCGCGACCCCGATACGATCGAGGCGTGGCGCAAGGGCGCGGTGAAGAAGACTGTGTTTGTGCCGAAAGGTCAGGCCGAGGTCGAGGGCGTCGCGACGCTCACCCGCGAGCAGGCCGAGGGCGAGTTCCGCCGCACAGTCCTTCCGTCACTCATCGACCGCCCGAAGAACCTCATGATCACGGCCGACGTCGCTATGAAGAGCCCGGTGAAGCCTCTCGTGTGGGCCGTGCGCGACGCGCTTGAGCTCGAACGCCGCTCGCCGTACGGAATGTGCTTCGCGCTCAGGGGAGCGTTCCACCACCGCAAACTGAACTTCTTCCGCGCGAACGACGCGCGCGGGCCAGAGTTCGTCACGAGCGCCGAGCTCAAGGAGTTCGACGCGGCGCATGCGATCCCCGAGCTTGCCGCCGTCGCGACGTTCATCGCAGAGCATCCGTGCTGCGACAGGACAGAGCTCCCCGCTGGCGAGGGAACGCTACAGCATCTCCAGTGGCTCGTTTCCACTGGGCATGTCGTCGCATTCGCGAAGATGGGCGTCTACTCGGCTGTCGAGAAGTTCCCGAAGTACGGCCCGCAGTGGAAGAAGCGTCCCGCCAAGGTCGCCGCGCCGCAGCCCGCAGCCGAAGAGGCACCCGCCGCGCAAGTGGAAGAGGCGCCCGTCGTAGAGGAAGCGCCCGCCGCACCGGTCGCCGAAGAGGCGCCTGCCGTGCCCGAAGCCCCAGCGGAGCAGGATACAACAGTTTCAGAGAAGAAAGAAGAACCACAGAATGAAGCTACCACTCAGTTGGCTTAATGACTACGTCAAAGTCGACGACATCGACCCCAGGGAACTAGCCGAAAAGCTGACCCGCGCAGGGTTGCAGGTCGAGTCCGTCGATACTGTCGGCGGCACGCCGCTTTCCGACTTGATCGTCGTCGCCGAAGTGCTGGAATGCGAGGCGCATCCCAATTCCGACCATCTGCACGTCTGCAAGGTTACTGACGGCAAGGAGACGTTCCAGGTCGTGTGCGGCGCGCCGAACATGCGCAAGGGCATCAAGACCGCGTTTGCGAAGATAGGCGCTGCCATCCCCGAGTTCCTCGACAAGAACGGCAACCCCGAGAAGATAAAGAAGGGCAAGCTTCGCGGCGTCGAGAGCTTCGGCATGTGCTGCTCTGAGAAGGAGCTCCACATCGGCGAGGGCAACGCCGGAATTATCGAGTATTCCGCCGAGACTCCGACAGGCGCGCTCGTCCGCGACGTCGCAAAGCTCGAAAAGCCAGAGGTCGTCTTCGACATTGAAGTCACCTGGAACCGCCCCGACGCGCTTTCCGTCGTCGGTCTTGCGCGCGAGTTCGCCGCGATCCTCAATCGCCCGCTGACTCTCCCGCCTGTCGATTTCACGGAGTGCGATGTCGACGTGAACGACGAGGTGAAGGTTGTCGTCGAGGATTCCGCGCGATGCCCCAGGTACACCGCGCGTGTCGTAACGGAAATGACGCCTGACGCGCCAAGCCCGGCCTGGATGGCGAAGCGCCTCGAGCTGTGCGGCGTCCGCTCGCTCGGCCTCGCCGTAGACGTCACGAACTATGTGATGCTCGAGCTCGGCCAGCCGATGCACGCATTCGACCACCGCACGCTCAAGGACCGCACGATCGTCGTGCGCGACGCGAGGGACGGCGAGACGATCAAGACGCTCGACGGCGTAGAGCGTAAGCTCGACCCCTCGATGCTGATGATCTGCGATGCAGAGCGCCCGAACGCCGTAGCAGGCATCATGGGCGGCGAGGATTCCGGCATCGCGCCCGGAACGACGTCCGTCCTTCTCGAGAGTGCGCTTTTCGAGCCGACTTCAACGAAGTTCACGGCGTCGAAGCTGGGGCTTGCGAGCGAGTCGAGTTACCGGTATATCCGCGGCGTCGACAAGGACCTCGCCGACTTCGCCTCGCGCCGTGCCGCGCATCTCCTGCAGAAGCATGGCGCCGCCAAGATCGCAAAGGGCATCGTGGACGTCGACAGCCGCCCCCAACCGCTCAATCCCGATGTTACGCTCGATTTTGATCGTGCGCGTCGTCTGATCGGAATTCCCGTCGGAAACGACGCGATGGTGTTCATCCTCTCGGAACTCGGCTTCGTGCCGCGAGGGAAGGGCAACCACTTCGCAGCCGAGACTTCCGTTGCGTTCGGCGTCCCGTCGTGGCGCTGGGACATCTCCGCCGAGGCCGATCTCGTAGAGGAGATCGCGAGGCTTTACGGGCTCGACAACATTCCCGACACGATGCCGTCCGCACCGTCGATCTCGCCGCTTTCGGACGCGCCGTTTCGCGCGAAGGCTCGCGTCCGCGAACTGTGCCTTGCGCTCGGCTTCACCGAGGCGATGCACTACTCGTTCCTTTCGAAGAAGGAGCTTGACGACTTCGACACGCGCACGGCCGACCGCCGCCTCGTAATCCCCGACCCCGTGTCGGCTGAGTACGGTGTAATGCGCGATTCCCTTCTCCCGCAGATGATGGGTTCGCTCGGGCGTAATGCCTCGCACCAGCTCGACACTGCGATGCTCTTCGAGATAGGCAAGGTGTTCAATGTCGCGAAGACGCCGAAGGGTGACGTCCCCTGCGAGCGCGAGTCTCTTTCGTTCGGCTTTGTCGGGCCTGTCGGGCGCGAGGCCCTCAGGACGCGTGCGCCGCTTTCAGAAGAGGAATCGGTACTGTGGATGAAGGGCGTGGTGGACGAGCTTGTCGCGAAGCTTCACGCCGGGAAGCTCGAGTTCGAGCCGGCCGACCATCCCGCGTTCGCGAAGGGCGCGGCGCTCTCCGTCAAGCTCAACGGCCGCGCCGTCGGCGTTCTCGGTGCGCTTTCGGCGAAGATGCGCCATCCATACCGCCTCACGACGCAGATGGTTCTCTGCGAGCTTGACCTTAAGCCGCTCCTTAAGCGCGTGGACGAGCTTGGACGCGTCTCGCCAGTGCCGCAGTTCCCGCTTGTCAGGCGCGACATCGCGCTCGTTGCGGCGAAGTCGGTGACAAACGCCGCGATCGAAAAGGTCATACGCGACAATGGCGGCAAGGAGCTTGTGAAAGTGGCACTCTTCGACGTGTTCAAGGACTCGCGCGCCTACTCGCTCGAGTTCCGCTCGGCGGAGAGAACCCTGACCGACGAGGAGGTCGGCAGGACATTCCAGCGGAGGGACGTGGGTCCTGTGTTGCACGCGGATTCAGCAGATATTTCTTCGACCGACATTTTGAAAAGGGGGCGACCCCTGCTTTGGAACGACGGGTTCCGGGGATTCTGTGCTACGGCAATGCGGGATCTTTTAAAAGTGTAAAGTTGAAAATGTAAAGTGTAAAGTTGAAAATGAAAGTTGAGAGAACGTTAGGGTTGATTCTTTTGCTGTCTTTTTCGGCCGTGGCCGCTCCCGAGCCCGCTGCCAAGCGCTCGACGTTTGCGACGGTTCCCAAGCAGGCGCTTGTCGAGCTAAAGGCGACGGTCGGCAAGCCGTTCTCGGCGGGACTCGTCTTCGTCAACGGCAAGTTCATCGAACCTCCCTACAAGGTCGAGCGCTACGGCACTGCGCTCAGGATAAACGGCATACAGGTCACGAACGAGATCCTGCCGTGGACCGAGTTCCTTAAGACGCAGGCGGGCGTCCGCATCGAGAAGGTCGATCCGCCGCCTGCCGAGCCTGCGCAGGAGCCCGCCCCCGAGCCCGAGCCCGCCGTGGATGATTCGCCCATCGACGACATCGACGACCTCTTCTCCGACGACCCGAAGCCCAAGAAGAAGGCGGCGAAGCCTGCCGCAAGGCGGATGCCGAGGGCGGCTCCCGCGCCACAGCCGACGACAATCGTCGTCTTTGACGGCGAGTTCGTGCCAAACGACAGGACGAAGGCAATGGTGGCGCGGATAAACAAGGTGCGGACGCGCGTCGAGACCGTGCTGCGCAACGGCGGAAGCTGCTTCTTCGGCACGCGGTACGCCCCTGCCTCGTTCGACCGCTTCCCGACGGAAATGATTCTATCGTCGATGCCTGCGGTGATGAAGGCCAACACCGCTTTCGACCAGTTCTCGTCCGCCGCCCGCGCAAAGGGCGTCACGTTCCTTTCCGAGCCCGTGATGCGCGACCTCTTCCGCAACAGGCTCGACTACATACGCCTCCAGGCGCGCGAGAAAGCTATCAAAGAGGAAAGCAAATGGGGATCGCTCCTTCAGGGAACCCGTTGACGGTACTCATCCCGGCCTACAACCCGGATGAGAAGCTGCTGGCGCTCCTTCCGAGGCTGAAGGAGCGCTTTTCTCATGTCGTCCTCGTTGACGACGGTTCGGCGTCAGGCAAGGACATATTCGAGAAGGCCGCGCCGTTCGTCGACGCCGTTCTCGTGCACGAGAGGAATCGCGGCAAGGGCGCCGCGCTCAAGACAGGTTTCGCATATCTTGGCGGATCGACCGACGTCATCACGGCCGATGCCGACGGGCAGCACACGCCTGAGGACATCGCAAAGGTCGCCGATGGGCTTCGGACGCATCGCGACGGGCTTGTGCTTGGCGTTAGGGCCTTCTCCGGGAAGGTCCCCCTGAGAAGCCGCTTCGGCAACTGGTGGACGCGCTGGTTCTTCTTCCTCATGACGGGGCTGATGGTGCGCGACACGCAGACCGGGCTTCGCGGAATCCCCGCCGCGCTCGTGCCGCGTGTCGCAAAGCTCCCGGGCGAGAGATACGAGTACGAGATGGCGATGCTCGCCGACGCGAAGCACCATCCCTCGCGTCCGCTCCAGATACCTATCGAGACGGTCTACATCGGCGAGAACGCCACGAGCCACTTCAACCCGGTTCTCGACGCCATCAGGATCTACAGGTCGCTTTTCCAGTTCTGCATTTCGTCGGTCCTGTCGTTTCTTATCGACAATGGCGTCTTTGCCGCCGTGATATGGGTGATGGCGAAGAAGGATACGCCCCGCCGCGACGACGTTCTCATTGCGCTTGTCGCAGCACGGCTCGTTTCGTCGCACTTCAACTATTTCTACAACAGGTTCGTCGTCTTCCGCCGCGGCAATGTGCCGCGAAAGGGCCCCCACCGCAGCTACTACGGCTACTTCGGGCTTGTTCTCGCTGTCGGCGCGGCGAGCTATGCGCTTACGGAAGGGTGCTCGGCGCTTCTCGACGTGCAGGGAGTCGCGATCACGGTGGTGAAGATCGTTGCCGACGCGGTGCTTTTCGTGGCAAGCTACCTGGTGCAGAAGAAGTTTATCTTTGCTCGCAGGGCTTGATCTCTCTGTTTTTGTTTTAGCCACATAGAACACAAAGGACACAAAAAACTTTGTGGAGCTTTGTGTTCTATGTGGCTAATCGAGAGATTTCCTTCTTTCCCTGAAGAAGTCGACGAGGACGGCCTTGCAGCGTTCTTCGAGGATGCCAGTGGCTATTTCAGGATGGTGGTTCATCCCTGGGTGGCGCAGGATGTCGAAGACGGTCGAGCCGCCGCGCTTCGGGTCTGAGACTCCCCACACGACGCGGTCGGGTCGCGCGAGCACGATTGCACCGGCGCACATCGGGCAGGGCTCCTTAGTGACATAGAGCGTCGTGCCCGTGAGCCGCCAGTTTCCTTTCGCGTTGAAGGCGGCGGAGAGCGCGAGCATTTCGGCGTGCGCCGTCGCGTCGGCAAGCCCCTCTGTCTGGTTGTGCGCCCGTCCAAGGATGCGCCCCTCTGCATCGACGATGACGCATCCAGTCGGCACCTCGCCGTCTTCGGCGGCCTTCTCTGCCTCCCTTAGCGCCATCTCCATGTACTTTACATCGTCTGAGTTCATCGTGTTGACATTATACCATATTCGCCCTTGATTTCCCGCACCGTTTTTTGGTATATTATCCGCTGTCCTGCGACTGTCTCAGGAGGTTATCCCTGCCGCGGGTGCTCGAAATTCGGGCGTTCGGTGTCCCATGTCGGGACCACTGGCAGGGTCTTGCTTCCCGGTACGCAGAATAAAGAGAAAGAAAGATACAATGAAGATCGACAAGGCCGCCATCAAGTCCGAATTCCAGCGTCACGACCGCGACACGGGTTCCTCCGAAGTCCAGATCGCGATTCTCACCAAGGAGATTGAGGCGCTCACCGCCCACCTCAAGGCGAACAAGAAGGACCATTCCTCCCGCTACGGCCTCCTCCGCAAGGTCCAGAACCGCCGCAGCCTCCTCGACTACCTGAAGCGCGAGAACGAGGCGAGCTACCGCGAGCTCATCAAGAAGCTCGGCATCCGCCGCTAAGCGGGTATGGTGGTGAGGTAGTGAAGTAGTATGGTAGTGATGTAGTATGGTAGTGCGGTAGTGAGGTAGTGTAGTAGTGAACCACCTAACCACCTAACTACTCAACCACTTAACCACCTAACCACTTAACTACACAACCACCCAACCACCTAACTAAATCCGATTGACAAACAGAAACAAAGAAAAGAAAAAGAAAATGCAAGGAACAAAGCAGTTCAAGGTCAACATCGCGGGGACGGACCTCGTGATTGAGACCGGGCTCCTGGCGCAGCAGGCCGCCGGAGCCGTCACCGTCTCGTACGGTGACACGACCGTCTTCACGGCGGTCACAAATACCGATACGCCGCGGGAAGGAATCGACTTCTTCCCGCTGCAGTGCGAGAGAAGTTCTACGCGGCGGGCAAGTTCCCCGGCGGGTTCTTCAAGCGCGAAGCGCGTCCGACGAGCAAGGAGATCCTCACGGCCCGCATGTGCGACCGTCCGATCCGTCCGCTCTTCCCCGACGGCTACTACAACGACGTTCAGGTCAACTCGACGCTCATCCAGTCCGACGGCACCAGGGAGGCCGACTTCCTCGCCGTCAACGCGTCGTCCGCCGCGCTCCACATCTCCGAGATCCCGTTCATGGGCCCGATCGGATGCGTGCGCATCGGCCGTATCGACGGCCAGTGGGTCATCAACCCGACCCACGAGCAGAAGGCCAAGAGCGACATCGACCTCCTCTACGCCGGCATCCGCGGCAAGTTCCTCATGATGGAGGGCTCCGCCTCGGAAATCAGCGATGAGGATTTCGTAGCCGCCCTGAAGCGCGCCCACGAGGAAGTCGAGAAGATCATCGACCTCCAGATCGAGATGCGCCGCGCTCTCGGCAAGCCCGACAAGGACATCAAGGACATCCCGCAGCCCGCGGACAAGATGGACTTCATGCGCAAGGAAGGCGGCGAGGCGCTTGCCGCAGCGCTGCTCATCAAGGGCAAGCTCGAGCGCCAGGGCAAGGTCTCCGCCATCAAGGAAGACCTTCTCAAGAAGGTCGCCGAGAAGTGGCCCGAGGTCGACGCCGTCGGCTTCGTCCATCTCTTCGACGCCCTCGAGATCGAGACCGTCCGCAAGAACGTCCTCGAGAAGGGCCTCCGCATCGACGGCCGCGCCCAGCACGAGATCCGTCCGCTCTCCGCGCAGGTCGGCGTCCTTCCCCGGCTCCACGGCTCCGCGATCTTCTCGCGCGGCGAGACCCAGTCGTTCGCGACGGTCACGCTCGGCACGAAGAAGGACGCGCAGGAGCTCGACTCCGTGACGGGAGGCGATCCCTCCAAGCGGTTCATGCTCCACTACAACTTCCCGCCCTACTGCACGGGCGAGGTCGGGCGCCTCGGCTCCACGGGCCGCCGCGAGATCGGCCACGGCGCTCTTGCCGAGCGCTCGATCGCGGAGGTTCTCCCCGACGAGTTCCCGTACTCGATCCGCGTCGTCAGCGAAATCATGGGCTCCAACGGCTCGTCCTCGATGGCGTCGATTTGCAACGGCTGCCTTGCGCTCATGGACGCGGGCGTTCCGCTGAAGCGCACCGTCGCGGGCATCTCCATCGGCCTCTTCACCAACGAAGACCAGTCCAAGAAGGTTCTCGTCACCGACATCCTCGGTGCGGAGGACCACTGCGGCGACATGGACTTCAAGGTCGGCGGCACGAAGAAGGGCATCACGGGCTTCCAGGTCGACCTGAAGCTCCGCGGCCTCACATGGGACCTCGTCGAGGGCGCGATCAAGGCCGCTCACGACGCGCGCCTCAAGATCATCGACTTCATGGAGTCCGTCATCCCCGCCCCGCGCGCCGAGCTCAACAAGTACGCGCCGCGGATCGAGGAGATGCAGATCCCCGTCGACAAGATCGGCGCCCTCATCGGCCCCGGCGGCTCGAACATCCGCGGCATCGTGGAGTCCACTGGTGCGCAGATCGACATCGACGACGACGGCAAGGTCTCGATCTTCGCGACCTCGCTCGAGTCGATGGAAGCGGCGAAGCGCGCCGTCGGCGCGGTCTCGGCCGTTGCCGAACCCGGCAAGATCTACGAGGGCAAGGTCACCGGCATCAAGGACTTCGGCGCGTTCGTCGAGATCCTTCCCGGCATGGACGGCCTCTGCCACATCTCGGAGTTCTCCGACAAGTTCCTCAAGTCGATGGACGGCGTCTGCAAGGTCGGCGACATCATCAAGGTCAAGTGCCTTGACGTCGACGAGCGCGGGCGCATCAAGCTCTCCCGCAAGGCGGCGATGAAGGAGCTTGACGAGCAGGCTGCGAACTGACGACCAGGCGGTCGCAGGCACAGGCGGCGACGACGCTCCCGCCTGTGCCGGTTTGTTAGAAAGCGTACACTACCATGGCAGAGATTACTGAACAGCAACGCAGGCACAGCGCGGCCCATCTGATGGCGCGCGCGGTGATGGCCCTCTTTGACGACGTGCAGGTCGATATCGGGCCTGCGACAGACGAGGGCTTCTACTACGACTTCGACCTTCCGCACCGCCTTTCGCCCGAGGACTTCCCGAAGATTGAGGCAGAGATCGCGCGCATGATCGCGCTCGACGAGCCGTTCGTCAGGAAGGAAGTCTCGGCAGACGAGGCGAAGAGGCTTCTCGCGGGGCAGAAGTACAAGCTTGAGCGCCTTGCCGACGTCGTTGCCGACGGCGTCGCGATTTCCACGTACTCTGTCGGCGACTACGTGGAGATGTGCCGCGGCCCCCATGTCGAGCGTTCCGGGCAGATCGGCGTCGTGAAGCTCACGCGCGTCGCCGGCAGCTACTACCGCGGCGACGAGAAGAACAAGATGCTCCAGCGCGTCTACGGCATTGTCGCGAAGGACCAGGCCGAGCTCGACGAGATCGTCGCCCGCGCCGAGGAGGCGAAGCGCCGCGACCATAGGCGTCTCGGCACCGAACTAGACCTCTTCCACCTCGACCCCGAGGATCCGGGCCAGATATTCTGGCATCCGCGCGGGTGGTCGGTATACGTGACCTTGCAGGACTACATGCGCCGCAAGCTTGTCAAGGATGGCTACCGCGAGGTCAACACGCCCGCGATCATGCCGCGCTCGCTCTGGGAAAGGAGCGGCCACTGGGCGCACTACCAGCAGAACATGTTCATCACCGAGAGCGAGAAGCGCCTCTTCGCCGTGAAGCCCATGAACTGCCCGGGCGCAATCGAGATTTTCAAGAGCCGCACGAGGAGCTACAAGGACCTTCCTCTCCGCCTCGCAGAGTTCGGCCACTGCGCGCGCAACGAGCCAAGCGGCACCTTGCACGGCATCATGCGCGTCCGCGGCTTCGTCCAGGACGACGCGCACATCCTCTGCACCGAGGAGCAGATCGAGGAGGAAGTCGCGAAGTTCTGCCGTCTTCTGAAGGACGTCTACTCCGACTTCGGATTCGACAAGAACCTTCTCGTCAAGCTCTCGACCATGCCTGACGACCATGTCGGCGACGAGGCCACCTGGCAGCACGCCGAGGCCGCTCTTGCCGCCGCGTGCAAGGCGGCGGGAATGGAATACGAAATCCAGCCGGGAGAGGGCGCGTTCTACGGGCCGAAGCTCGAGTTCACGCTCGTCGACGCGCTTGCCCGCCAGTGGCAGTGCGGCACGATCCAGCTCGACTACCAGCTTCCGAGCGCGGAGCGCCTGAACGCTGAGTACATCGGCGCCGACGGCAAGAAGCACCACCCCGTGATGCTGCACCGCGCCGTCCTCGGCTCGCTCGAGCGCTTCATCGGCATTCTCATCGAGCACTACGCGGGTGCGTTCCCAGTCTGGCTCGCCCCCGAGCAGGTTCGAGTGCTTCCGATCTCCGACAAGGCGCTTGCCTATGCTGAGAAGGTGCGCGGCGCGCTCGCCGCCGAGGGCGTTCGCGTCGAGATCGACGACTCCGCCGAGAAACTCGGCGCGAAGATCCGCGAGGCGTCGGCGTGGAAGGTCCCATACAAGCTCGTCGTGGGACCGCGCGACGAGGCGGCGGGAACGGTTTCCGTACGCAAGAGCGGCGAGGGCGACCTCGGCGCGATGTCGCTTGCGGATTTTGTCGAGAGGATACGCGGCGAACTTGAGCCGTGAGTTTACAGGAGGGCATGGCATGCTGACTTGGATGGACAGCCTCAGGGGGCGCTCGATGATGCGTCTCGCCTCGTTCACCGACGAGGAGATGGTCAACTTGATCGACCTCGCCGCGCAGCTGAAGGCGCGGCGCGCGGCCGGAGTGCGCGGCGACTTGCTCCACAGGAAGAACATCGCGCTCATCTTCGAGAAGAGCTCGACGAGGACGCGCAACTCGACGCTCGTCGCAGTGCGCGACGAAGGCGGCAACGGCGAGTATCTGACCCGTCCCGACATCCACTTCGGGAAGAAGGAGTCGGTGAAGGACACGGCGCGTGTCTTGGGGCGCATCTACGACGGCATCCTCTTTCGTGGCTTCAAGCAGGCCGACTGCGAGGACTTGGCCAAGTACTCGGGCGTTCCGGTGTGGAACGGGCTAACCGACGACTACCACCCGACGCAGATCTTCGCCGACCTCCTGACCGTCCGCGAGACGTTCGGCTCGCTTGACGCCAATACTTGCATCGCATACGTCGGCGACGGCCGCAACAATGTCGCGAACTCCCTCATGATGGGCTGCGCGAAGTGCGGCGTCCGCTATGTCTGCTGTTGCCCCGACGAGCTGAGGCCCGACGAGAAGGTGCTTGCCGAAGCCGAGGAAGTCGCAAGGCGCAACGGCGTCGACATCCGCGTTTTCAGCGACCCCAAGGAAGGCGTGAAGGGCGCGAACGTCCTCTATACCGACGTATGGGTTTCGATGGGCGAGGAGGCCAAGACGGCCGAGCGCATCAAGATGCTTCGCCCCTACCAGATCAACATGGACCTCATGAAGGCGACGGGCAACCTCGAAGGGCGGCTCATGTTCCTTCACTGCCTCCCCGCATTCCACGACTTCAACACCGAGGTCACGAAGGAGTGCGGCGCCCTTGAAGTCACCGACGAGGTCTTCGAGTCGAAGTACTCCAAGGTCTTCGACGAGTCCGAGAACCGCATGCACACGATCAAGGCGCTGCTCGTCTCGGCGCTCTGCGACCGTGCGTCGCTCTGACGCTGATGGCCGGCGATCCACGGCATTTGGCGGCGGGTCCGGAAAATATGGTATACTATGCGCATGAAGGTCTTTCTTGAACCTTCTTTCTTGAACCTGAATTAAGGAGATGCGAAGATGGCGAGGAAAGTGATGCTCATTGGTGCCGGCGGAGTCGCCGGAGTAGCGGCCGCGAAGATGGCCCAGAACCATGACGTGTTCGGCGAGATACTGATCGCCTCGCGCACGCAGTCGCGCTGCGACGCCATCAAGGCGGACGTCGACCGTCGCGCGGCCGAGGGGAAGGGCGCGTGGGCAAAGGCGGCAAAGTCTCCTGCGAAGATCACGACCGCGCAGATCGACGCGATGGATGTTCCGCGTCTCACCGCTCTCATCAAGGAGTTCAATCCCGACCTCGTGATGAACATCGCTCTTCCCTACCAGGACCTCGCGATCATGGACGCGTGCCTCGCGGCGGGCGTAAGCTACTTGGACACCGCCAACTACGAGCCGCCGGACGAGGCGCACTTCGAGTATTCCTGGCAGTGGGCTTACCGCGAGAAGTTCGAAAAGGCGGGGCTTACCGCTATTCTCGGCTGCGGTTTTGACCCCGGCGTAACGCAGGTCTTCTCCGCCTATGCCCAGAAACACTACTTCGACACGATCGAGACTCTTGACATCCTCGACTGCAACGGTGGCGACCACGGTTATCCGTTTGCGACGAACTTCAACCCCGAGATAAACATCCGCGAAGTAGCGGCGAAGGGCAGCTACTGGGTGTCTGGGGAACGTAACCGCCCCTTGCGGGGGTTTGCGACCCGTGGGGAAGCAAACACGCCGAGCGAAGCGAGTGCCGAGGGAATGGGTAATGGGGAACGGGTTGACGAACATGGAGTGAAGGTAGAGTACAAGAAGGCGTTTGACAAGGGCTATTGGGTCGAGACGGCGCCGATGGCAATCAAGCGCGAGTATGTCTTTGACCAGGTCGGCAAGAAGGACATGTACCTGCTCCACCACGAGGAGCTTGAGTCCTTGGGCTGCAACCTTAAGGGCATCAAGCGGATCCGCTTCTTCATGACTTTCGGACAGAGCTATTTGACGCACCTCAAGTGCCTTGAGAATGTGGGCATGACGCGCATCGACCCAATTGACTTCAAGGGCCAGAAGATCGTTCCGATAGAGTTCTTGAAGGCGCTTCTTCCTGACCCCGCGTCTCTTGGACCACGTACCAAGGGCAAGACGAACATCGGCTGCATCTTCCACGGCGAGAAGGACGGCAAGCCAGTCGACTACTACGTATACAATGTCTGCGACCACCAGGAGTGCTACGCCGAGGTCGGCTCGCAGGCGATCAGCTATACGACTGGCGTTCCCGCGATGATCGGTGCCAAGATGTTCCTCGAGGGCAAGTGGACCACTAAGGGTGTCCACACATGTGAGGAATTTGATCCCGATCCGTTCATGGCCGAGCTCAACGTTCAAGGGCTTCCGTGGCAGGAGACATTTGATCCCGTCAAGGTGGATTGACATTGGAGAACACTGACATCACGGAATCGTGTGGCAAGTGCCTTGACGGAATCCTTGGAATTCTGTCTATGATAGCCCGTTTTCTGTTGATTGGAATTGTTGTTGCCATTTTATTCCTGTTCGCACGGTTGGTTAAGTGAATACGCCACGATACATCATTGATGAAGCGGCGCTTGTGCGTAATCTGGAGATTCTTAAAGACGTCTCCGAGCGTGCGGGCGTTCGCATCCTCCTTGCGCAGAAAGCGTTTTCGTGTACTGCCGTCTATTCGCTGTGCGCGAAGTATCTCGCAGGCACGACGGCAAGCTCGCTTTTTGAGGCTAAGCACGGGCATGACAATTTCGGCGGCGAGACGCATATCTTTGCACCGGCGTTTATCCCCGAGGAGATGGATGAAATCTTGGGGCTTGTGGACCACATCGTATTTAATTCGCCAAGGCAAGTCGCGCTCTATGGTGAAATGGCGCGCAAGCGCGGCGTCTCGGTTGGACTTAGGGTTAATCCTGAAGTCTCCGTCGCGACGACGCCCGCCTACGATCCTTGCCGTCCCTCGTCGCGGCTCGGCACGACGTGTGCGGCGCTCGGTAATGGGGAACGGCTGGGCGTTGATGGTCTTCACTTCCACTGTCTTTGCGAGCAAGGGCTTGACGAACTTAAGAAAGTCCTAGCCGGTTTCGAGGAGAAGTTCGGTGAATTCCTCACGCAGATGAAGTGGGTGAACTTCGGCGGCGGCCACCATATAACGCGCGAGGGTTACGACGTCGAGGGGCTTGTCGCGCTTTTGAACGACTTTAGGGCACGCTACCCGCATCTTGTCGTCTATCTTGAACCAGGCGAGGCGATCGCGCTCAATGCTGGAACTCTTGAGTCGCGCGTGCTCGAAATCCAGCCCAAGGGCGCGGACGGAATTTCCAACGCGATTCTTGACACGAGTGCCGCATGCCACATGCCGGATGTCATCGAAATGCCCTACACCCCGCCGGTCATCGGTGGGGTTATCTACAGAGATTCGCACCAAGCACCAGGCACCAGGCACCAGGCACCAGGCACCTATCTCTATCGCTTCGGTGGTCCGACCTGTCTCGCTGGCGATGAAATCGGTGTATATTCGTTCAATCGGGAGCTACACGAGGGCGACACCGTCGTGTTCGGGGACATGGCGATCTACACTATGGTCAAGAACAACACGTTCAACGGCCTAAACCTGCCTGACATAGTGGTGCGCAAGGTAGACGGAAGCGAAGAAATAGTCCGCAGGTTCGGCTACGGCGACTTTGCTTCTCGCCTTTGATATTTAACAAAGAAGGCTATATTTTTGGTATAATTCTCGGGTGCAACAAGGAAAGGCAAGCATGAAGATCGACACGTTATGCGTTCAGGGCGGTTGGTATCCCAAGTGCGGCGAGCCGCGCCAGGTTCCTGTGTATTCGTCTACGACATTCAAGTACGACACGACCCAGCACATGGCGGACCTGTTCGACCTGAAGGCGTCTGGCTATTTCTACACGCGCCTCGCAAACCCGACGAATGACGCGGTGGCTAAGAAGATCGCCGCGCTCGAGGGCGGCGTCGCCGCTATTCTGACGAGCTCGGGACAGGCGGCTTCGACGTTCGCGATCCTCAACCTCTGCGGCGCAGGCGACCACGTCGTCTCGTCCGCGCAGATATACGGCGGCACGTTCAACCTCTTCGCCGTCTCCCTCAAGAAGCTCGGCATCGAGTTCACGTTCGTCGATCCCGACGCCACGGAGAGGGAAATCCAGGCCGCGTTCCGCCCGAACACGAAGTGCGTCTTCGGCGAGACGGTTGCGAATCCCTCGGGCTGCGTCCTCGACATCGCGAAGTTCGCGCGAGTCGCGCACAGGAACGGCGTGCCGCTCGTCGTTGACAACACGTTCCCGACGCCGATTCTCTGCCGTCCGTTTGAGTTCGGCTGCGACATCGTCACGCACGCGACGACGAAGTACATGGACGGCCACTCCTCGCAGGTCGGCGGCTGCATCGTCGACTCCGGCAACTTCGACTGGTCGAAGCACGCCGACAAGTTCCCCGGCCTCGTCGAGCCCGACGCCTCGTACCACGGGCTAAGCTACGTCAAGGCGTTCGGTAAGATGGCATACATCGTGAAGTGCACCGCGCACCTGATGCGCGACTTCGGCTCGATTCCCTCGCCGTTCAACGCGTTTTTGCTGAACCTCGGTTTGGAGTCGCTACACCTCAGGATACGCCGCCACGCGGAATCGGCGCTCAAGATCGCCAAGTGGCTAAAGACCCAGAAGAAGGTCGCGTGGGTCAACTTCGCAGGGCTTCCCGGCTCGAAGTACAACAAGCTCGTCAAGAAGCAGTTCAACGGCAATTCGCCGTGCGGCGTGATGACGTTCGGCATCAAGGGCGGGCGCAAGGCGTCCATCAAGTTCATGGACTCGCTCAAGCTGATCGGCATCGTGACGCATGTCGCCGACGCGTGGAGCTGCGTCCTGCACCCGGCTTCGCACACGCACCGCCAGCTTACGGACGCGCAGCTCAAGGCGGCCGGCATCCCGCCGGATCTAATCCGCCTTTCCGTCGGCCTCGAGGATCCGGATGACCTCATAGCCGACTTGAAGCAGGCGCTGGCGAAGGTCAAGTGATTTACGGAGGGTCTCGACCATGAAGAAGCTGTTCAAGAATGTTGTCAACAGGGGCGGCGAATGGGCCGTTGCCGGAGTGCTCGCGGCCGTGGCTGCGGTTCTCTACTTCTGCACGATGGCGTCGTGCGCCTACCCCGGCGAGTGCGCCCACCTGATGGCGCTCTGGAAGGGCCTCGACACTGCGGCGGTCAACGTGCATCCGCTGATGGCGGCGTTCGCGCGGTTCCTGGGGTGCTCGAACGCAATCGGGCCGCTGTGCGGAATAGTGTCGGTCGTCGCGCTCTACCACTTAACGTCCTTCTTCGTCCGCGAGCGCATCTGCGGTGACATGCTGTCGCAGCACGCCGACACTATGGGTCGCCTGGCCGGCATCGTCGCCGCCGTCGTGTTCATGGCGACTCCTGCGGTCCACCAGTCGTTCACGCACCTGAGCTCGTACTCCTTCGACGCCGCGTGGGCCCTGCTGACGGCCTCGCTTCTCATTCCGTATGCCCGCGCCGGCAAGAGGACGGGATGGATGTATCCGGTGCTCGTCGGCGTCTTCGCGGGGCTTGGGTTCGCCGACTCCCCGCTTTTCGGACTTCTCGCCCCGCTCTACTTCGGCGGCGTCTGGGCCGTCTCGGGCAGGCGCGGCGGCAAGCCCTACGGCGCGGCGTTTGCGTTCCTTCTCGTCGCCATCGTGACCGTCTTCGCGTATGCCCCCAATGCGTCGGGCGATTTCACTGAGCACATGCGCGCCCACTGGACCGAGACGATGACGTGGTTCTCCGTCGACGGCTGGTTCCTTGTCGGCACGTTCGCGGTCCTGCCTTTCGTGGTCGCCCTCTTCTCCAGCGCCGGCGCGTACAACCGCGAGAGCGGGCTTTCGCAGTGGATATACCACGTCGCGATGAGCTTTGTGACCATTCTTGCCGTGGCGACTCCGCTTTCCCCGTCGGCGCTTATGCGCCCGTACGGCCTGCTTCCCGTGGTGCCGTGCGCGCTTGCGGCGTTCACGGCGGCGTATCTCGTGGTGTACTGGAGCCTTCTGTCCATCGCCAAGGTCCGCAGGAACGAGTCTCTTGACGAGCTCCCTGTCGCGATGAAGGGCCGCACGCTCGCGCTCGCGGTGTTGCCCGTCCTCGCGCTCGTGATGTCCATCACAATACTGCTCAACCTGTTTTCGTTTGATCGTTCGCACGGTGACTTTGCCGACCGCACGGCCGAAAAGCTCATCGCGGACCTCGGCGACCGCTCGTGGTTCATCACGGACGGGCTTCTCGACGACCACATCCGCCTTGCCGCCGCGAAGGCCGGCAAGGAGCTCAACCTCGTTTGCCTGCAGCGCGACCTCGACAGCCGCTACCTGAAGGAGCTCGCGGCGCTCGTGGAGGAGAAGGGGATTGGCGGCGACAGGAACCGCGAGCTCTCGATCTCGCTTTCGCTCGGCGTGCTTGCGTTCGTCCAGGACTGGTTCGCGTCCGACCCCGACATCGCGAAGAAGGCCGCCATATTCGGCGCGCCGGACCTTTGGTACGCCGCCGGGATAAAGGCGGTGCCCGAGTTCCTCTTCTTCGGCGCCGATCCGGCGCGCAAGCCCGACTGGAGCGCATGGTCCGAGTTCGACTCGGTGCTTGCGCCGCCAAAGGGCGTGAAGGAGTGGGGTAGCTACAGGCTGAGGCAGGAAAGCGATCCCATAGAGCGCACGCGACTCTGGCTGCGCCGCCATGTCGGGCTTGTCGCGAACGACCGCGGCGTATGGCTACAGGACGCCGGCGACGACGACGGCGCGTTCGACATGTACGAGCTCGTGCTCGGCTCCATCGACAATGACAACGTCTGCGCGCTGTTCAACGAGTTCGAGATGGCGCGCGCAGAGCATCCGAGGGCGGCACGCAAGAAGCATGACCTCGAAAAGACCTTCAGGTCGATCGTGGACGACAGGAAGCGCCGCTATGACCTGTGGAAGCTCGCCAACGTCTACGGGTACATAAGGAACCCCGACGTGTTCGTCCGCCTCGGCCATGTGTGGGCGAAGTCCGGGCGTCCCGGCGAGGCGCTTAGCCAGATACGCCGCGCCATCGACTTCGTGCCTACGGAGCGCCGTTCGAGCCTTCTCAATATGATGGCCGCGCTCTACGCGAGCGACAGCGACGTGAAGAAGTCGAGGGCGACGTACGAGGAGGTCCTCTCGAAAGACGCCGAGAACCACGACGCGCTCGTCGGCCTCATGCGGCTTGAGCTTCTCGAAGGCAACAGCGCGAGGGCCATTGAGTACCTCGAACGTGCCACGAAGGCTGCGCAGGACGATCCGCGAGTGGCGGTCGAAGTCGCGATGCTCCATCTCATGAAGAACGAGCTTTCCGAGGCGAAGGCGATGCTCACGAAGTCGACCGACCTCGACCCCGCGAACCTTCAGGCGTGGTCGCTTCTCGCCGCCGTCGTTATGCAGCAGTTCGACGCGTCGAAGGACCCCGAGGAGAGAAAGGCGCTGCTCAAGGACATCGAGAACCACATCCTGCCCGAAATGGAGAAGAACTCGAAGGACCAGAACGACTACAACATCCAGTCCACCCGCGCGTTCTTCCTGCTGCGCCAGGGCGACGAGAATCGCAAGGCCGCCCGCGACATGTTCGCCGCGGCCATCAAGACCAGGCCCGACGCACAGGCGGCCCAGGACATCGTGCTCAGTCTCGACATCTCTCTCAACGACACCGCCGACGCCGAGTTCCACGCTAGGGAGGTCCTGCGGCGCAACCGCAAGGCGCCTCTCGCCAACTACGTCATGGGCTCGCTCGCGCTCCAGAACGGCAACTACGACGAGGCCGAGACGTTCCTTAGGAGGGCGTGCGACACCGCGCGTCCTGTGGTGCTCGCCCAGAACGACCTCGCCGAGGTTCTGCGGCGGACGAAGCGGCTCGAAGAGGCCGAGCGCTACGCTCGCCTCGCCGTTCGCACCGCTCCGCAGCTCTATGTCGGATGGGAGACCCTCGGGTCGATTCTGCTCGACGCAAACGGCGACCTCAACGAAGCGGAGCAGTGCATAGTCAAGGCGTGCGAGCTTTCCAAGTCCGAATCCGGCAGGGAAGAGGACGTCCGCATGCTCATTTCCCTCGCGAGGGTGCAGATTGCGAAGGGCGACAGGCAGCGTGCAAACATGACGATTCGCAAGGTGAGGGGGCGCGCAAAGGAGCTCTCCGAGTTCGAGCTTGGCGAGTTTGAGGAGCTCTGCAAGGGTGTTCGCTGAATTTCTCCTCGCGGCGGCTTTCCAGGTCGGGCCGTTCTACGAGCAGCGCCCGGCCGACGACTATCTCGCGGTCCGTCCGTTCTACGCCCACGAGCGTGATGCGGACGATGTGGTATGGCCGCTCTTCACCTCGCACCGAGACTGGTGGCGGTTCTGCTTCTTCATGCACTACCAGTCCCAGGACGACGGCGGCTGGCAGTTTGATCTTCTTCCGCTCTGGTTCAACGGCCACAAGCCGCAGCGCGGAGAAAGCACCGCAGAGGACTACTGGGGGCTCTTTCCGATATACGGCCACCATCCGCACTTGCTCTTGATGTACGACATCGACTTTGCGCTGTGGCCGGTCTGGATGCGCTACAGGATGCCGCGTCCCTCCGAGGGGAAGTGGCTCACGACGAACACGGTGCTTTTCCCGTTCTTCAGCTGGCGCGACGACGGCGCTTGGAGCTTCTGGCCGCTCTATGGCCTCAACCACCAGCGGGAAAGCGACCACCAGTATGCCCTCTGGCCGATCGTCACGTGGGCGAGCTATCGTGAGGACCGCGACACTGCGGGCGAGGGAAGTTCGTGGATGGTCTGGCCTCTTTACGGTCAGATTCGCCGTGCGCGTGAGCGCCAGGATCTTTTCATCCCGCCATTCTTCTCGTGGACGGAGACTTATTCAAAATCCTGGGCAGCGCATCTGAACTCCGCTCCCGAAATGCGTCTGCGCTGTCCCTGGCCGATCTTTGAGTGGGAGTCTAATGCACGCAGGAGTCGCCTGTCCATATGGCCGCTTTACGAGCGCGTAGACTGGCGCTCCTATGACAAGGGCGACGAATCCGGGTCTGTCACGCGCTTCGGCTGGAAGCTTGTCGAGCTCTACGATGACGAGACGCGCGTCTTTCCGTTCTGGACGAGCCGCAAGGACGATTCGTATTTTCGCCTTTGGCCGTTTTGGGAGTCCGAGGCCAGGGAAGACGGCTCGTCCAAGTCGTGTCTGCTTGCGCTTTTCCCGATGCGCTGGGTTCCGTCCGTCGACCGCAACTGGTCAAAGTTCTGGACGTTCTACGAGAGGGAGTCGAATCCAGTCTGCACGTGCCACTCGCTGCTGTGGGGAATCATAAGGTGGAGGACGTTCGAGTGACGCAGCGCATAGACGCCTGGCTCAGGGCGCTTCGGGTGAACCAGTGGACGAAGAACGGAATAGTGTTCCTCGCGTGGTTCTTTGCGTTCGCCGACCCGTCGCAGGCTGCAATGGCTCGCGGGATAAGGCCATTTATCCTCGTCGCGGCGATGGCAATTGCGTTTTCTTTTGTCTCTAGCGCGTTCTATCTCCTCAACGACGTCGCCGACTTCGAGGCCGACCGTCTCCATCCGATAAAGCGCCTGCGTCCGGTGGCGGCGGGCCTTGTGTCACGCATTGACGCGGTGAGGGTTGCGCTGTCGCTCTTCGCCATTGCGCTGATGTTCCCGTGCTATCTTGTATTCCGCCATCCCGACCGCACATGGGGCTTTGCGGTGATTCTCATCTACTCCGTGATGCAGTGCGCATATTCCGGGTTCCTGAAGCGCATTCCCTACATCGACGTCGTGGTGATTGCGGCTGGGTTCGTCCTTCGCGCGATTGCCGGTGCTGCGGCGATGGATGTCCGAATCTCGCCATGGCTTCTCGCATGCGCGTTCGCGCTTTCGCTCTTCATCGCCCTCGCCAAGCGCCGCCACGAGATGTCGGTCGCCGCCGAGTCGCGAGCGGCGCTTTCGGGCTACCACCCCGTCGCGCTCGACGCCCTCATGTTCGCCTCTGCCGCCGCTACGCTTGCTGTCTACACGTGGTATACGCTATCTCCCGACACGGTTGCGCGTTTCGGGACGCGCTACCTCGTAGTCACCGCAGTTTTCGTCGCGCTTGGGCTTGCGCGCTACATACGGCTCGTCTACTCGAAGGCAGACGTCGGTCGCCCGGAGATGATTCTCCTTTCCGACTGGCCGATGTGGATCATACTTGCGGGCTACGGCGTTTCTGCAGTCCTTGCAGTTCTCCTTCGCTACATCGTAACCGTGCTTGAAATCAGCCCATAAAGTCCCCCTGCAGTGCTGAAGTAGGTCGCCACAAAGGCGGGCAAGGGGAGAATGACTTGTCATACTGCTTAGACGTCGAGTCTGTCCCTAATTCGACCATGTCTGTTGCTGCAGTTTTATGCTTGTCTATTGCCTCATTTCCCCGCCGAAAAAATTTTTTACGATTTAAGATTAGATTTAAGATTCGTTTGGTATAATGGTTGTGAACTCGGCGAGATGGACACTAAAAGTTTTGGCAGTATAGAACATGTAGAACGAGTAGATCGATGAAAGAAAATTGCTTTTTCGCCAAGTGGCCAATAGTATAAATGATATAATATACACCATATAAAGTTGGGCAGGCATAGAGAAATCAGCAAGCCAGTCGCAACATGCGACCGGTCTGCTCTTTTCGGCTTCACGAAGCTTCCCGCGTCGCAACCGTGGGGATGAAGAATAGGATGTAAAATGGCTGTGAAAGACAAGAAAAGAGATTCTGGGAAGACCATTCAGGAGAAGGCCAATGTCCTGTGGGATGTGGCTAACTCTCTTGCTGGGCTTTACAAGCCGCATGAATATGGTCTTGTGATTCTGCCGATGGCGGTGGTGAAGCGTTTTCACGACTGCCTTTTGCCGACCTATGCCAAGGTGCAGAAGGAATATGCTGCGAAGAAGCATCTTCAGGTGAAGGAGGCGTTTCTCAAGGCGGCGTCGGGCTACAATTTCTACAACACTTCCAAGTTTACTTTTGAGACGCTCCTTGCCGATCCGAAGAACATTGCCGCCAACTTCCGCGATTACCTGAACGGCTTTTCGGAGAATGTGCGCGATGTCCTTGAACAGATGAAGTTCGAGGATCAAATCGCTACGATGGAAAAAGGCGGCGTTCTCTATCAGGTGATCTCCGACTTCAATTCCGCAAAGGCCGACATGTCGCCCGAGAAGGTGGCTACAAACGATATGGGCTATATCTTTGAAAACCTTGTCGCCCGCTTTTCCGAAAGCTACGACGAACAGGCCGGAGCCCACTTCACTTCCCGCGACATCATCTACCTCATGTGCGACCTGTTGACCGTCTTCGGCACAGGCGCGAAAGGCGCGTCGAAGACCGTCTATGACATGACGATGGGAACCTCGCAGATGCTAACTTGCATGGAAGACCGTCTTCGGGAAGTTGATTCCACAATTGAGGTGACGAACTTTGGGCAGGAGTTCAATCCGTTCACCTTCGGTATCGCCAAGGCCGACATGCTGATTCGTGGCGGCAACCCAGACAACATGCGCTATGGCAACACGCTCTCTGACGACAAGTTCGGCGGGTTCAAGTTCGACTATGTGATTTCAAATCCGCCGTTTGGCATTGACTGGAAGGTCGAGGCAAAAGATGTCGAAGCTGAAGCAGCGAAGGGCGATGCTGGGCGCTTTGGCCCCGGCCTTCCGTCGAAGAGTGACGGCCAGATGCTGTTTCTCCTGAACGGCATTTCAAAACTCAAGGATGACGGGCGCATGGCCATAATTCAAAATGGCTCTTCGCTCTTTTCGGGCGATGCCGGCAGTGGCCCGAGCGAGATACGCCGCCATATCATCGAGAATGACTGGCTTGAGGCGATTGTGCAATTGCCAAACGATAGTTTCTATAACACCGGTATTGCGACCTATGTTTGGGTGGTCACGAAGTCGAAGCCGATGGAGCGCAAGGGCAAGGTGCAACTCATCGACGCCTCGAAATGCTGCGAGCCGCGCAGAAAGTCGATTGGCAACAAGCGCGTTGACATAACCGAGGCCTGCCGCGAGTTGATTGTAAAGGCGTATGGCGACTTCAAGACTCGAAACTACCGTTTCGAGCACAGCACAGGGGGCGGTCTGCCCGGTGCGCGGAACGGTCTGTCCAGTGCTCAGGGCGGTAGCCCTGAGATACTCTGCAAAAGCCACATCTTCACCAACCGCGCTTTTGGCTACACGAAGATCGTTGTTGAATCGCCGCTGGTTGAAGGTGGCAAGAAGGTGATGAAGAAGGGCAAGGCGGTGGCCGACCCCTCAAAGCGCGACACCGAGAATGTGCCGCTGGGCGAAGACATCGGCGAGTATATGAAGCGTGAGGTCTTGCCATACAACCCCGATGCCTGGGTCGATGGCGCGAAGAGCAAGGTTGGCTATGAAATACCTTTCACTCGCACCTTCTACGAATACAAGAAGATCGAGCCGTCCGCCGATATCGCAAAGCGCATCAAAGAGCATGAATCGCGCCTCGCGGCAACGCTCGACAAGCTCTTCGGGGAGGGCGATCGCTAATGGCGCGGAAGATGCGAGATTCGGGCGTCGAGTGGATCGGCGAAGTGCCCGAGGGGTGGGAGGTAAATCTAATAGGAACCTTCTATTCGCAGCGTAGCGAGAAAGTGAGCGATAGGGATTACGCCCCGCTTTCCGTTACCATGAAGGGGGTCCTTTCGCAGTTGGCAACTGTAGCAAAGACAGACGACGGCGACAATAGGAAGTTGGTAAAGAAAGGCGACTTTGCAATTAATAGTCGCTCTGACAGGCGTGGCTCGTGCGGGATATCAGAATATGATGGATCGGTTTCTCTAATAAATACGATTCTCATGCCCCGTGGTGAAATGGATCCAAGGTATTATAATTGGCTATTTCATACAGAAGCTTTTGCTGATGAGTTTTACAAGTGGGGGCATGGAATAGTTGATGACCTTTGGACTACTCGCTGGTCGGAGATGAAGAGGATCCAGATCGTAGCGCCGCCTCTCCCCGAGCAGCGGCGGATTGCTGACTATCTTGATGAGAAGTGCGCGGCGATTGATGGGGCGGTTGACGAGTTGAAGCGTGGTATAGAGGATTGCAAGGCGTGGAAGAAGGCGATTATTTTCGAGGCCGTGACGGGGAAGGCGAATGTCTTGGCTGCAAAGAACGCAAAGGTCGCAAAGAGGCAGATGCGCGACAGCGGAATCCCTTGGATTGGCGAAATTCCAGAGGGGTGGGAGGTGAGAAAAGCCAAAAGCACATTGCTTGCTAATGATGGTGGTGTTTGGGGGGAAGATCCTTATGGCGAAAATGATACCATTGTTTTGAGGTCTACTGAACAGAGTTTGGATGGGAAGTTGTGTATTAATAATCCTGCATACAGGCATTTAAGCGACACAGAAAGAAATCGTTTTTTGCTTAAGCGTTGCGATTTGATAATTACCAAGTCCAGTGGGAGTAGAGATCATATTGGCAAAACAAGTTTGATTGACGAAAGTGTCGGCAATCTCAAATGTTGCTATTCAAATTTCATTCAGCGCATAAGAGTTGCCGGCTCTCCAAAGTATTATTGGTACTTGTATAACAACTATATTGTTAAATCGCAGTTTGATTATTTGTGTACCACAACTACCGGACTAAACAATCTGAACGCAGGAATTATCGGAAATGTTGTTATCCCCATTCCCCCTCTCCCCGAGCAGCAAGCGATTGCCGACTATCTTGACGAGAAGTGCGCGGCGATTGATGCGCTGGTGGCGGAGAAGGAGAAGCTTATCACCGATCTCGAGGCCTACAAGAAATCGCTCATCTTCGAGCTCGTAACCGGCAAGCGTGAGGTGGCGTAGTTGGCGATAAGGTTAGAGACTAAGCATTCAATGCTCAGGCGGTGTAGGGGCTGGGATTACCGCCGGCCGTGCATCTACCAGATTACGCTTGTCTTGGCCGATCGCAAATCAAAGGCGCTTGGGCGGTTGGTAATAGACCGAGAGCTGCCGCTCTCGGTACGGGACGGATTGGAGCATAGATTGGAGGTGGCCGCCTCAAGCTATGTCGCCCTCACTTCGGCGGGCGAAGCGGTTATGAGCGAGTTTTTGAGGATTGGCGAGCATCACCCAGAGATCATGCCGCTGTTCATTCAAGTAATGCCCGACCACATTCATTTTATCATTCATGTGACAAAACCGATGGCGCGGCCTCTCGGCCAGGCGATAGCGGGCTTCAAGGCGGGCAGTTCAAAAGCCGCCATTGGCAAGGGCGGGCTTTGGGCAGAGGGGTTTCAAGATACGATTCTCTTTCACGAGGGGCAGCTCGACTCGATGTTTACTTACCTTCGCGACAACCCACGTCGCCTCGCGGTAAAGCAACTCTTCCCAGAGTTGTTTAGGGTGAGGAATGATTTGTGTTTGAAGCTGCCGCGTCAAGACTCGGGAAACCGAGAGCTGCCGCTCTCGGCACATGACAGGCCGTTTCGAGAACAGAACAGACCGCTTTTGGCACGTGACAGATCGCTTCAAGCACAGGATAGACCGCTCTCGGCACAGAATAGACCGCTTTGTTCGGTGCTTGGCGCGGGAGCGCCGAGCTTTAAGGCTCATTTCTCGGCCATCGGCAATCTCTTTCTTCTCGACTCGCCGAATATCATTCAGGTGCAGTGCTCTCGCGCCTACCTTGCCTATAAGCGTGTTCCGAAGCCGGGCGGCGGGCGCAAGATCGCCCGCGATGCCGCTGGCGTTCCGATTGTAGAAAAGGCCACGCCCGAATTTGAAGAGAAGCGCGACGAACTGCTCGCTGCCGCAAGGCACGGCGCGGTTTTGATTTCCCCGTGTATCTCTGACGGCGAGCGCGAGATTGCGCGGCTTGCTTTCGCTGCGTCGTTGCCAGTGATTGCGCTTCGAAATATGGGCTTCTCGCCGCTTTACAAGCCAGGCGGCAAACTCTTTGACAAGGCGGCGAACGGCAAGCTTCTTTTGCTCGCTCCCGCCGCTTGGCCTTACTCGACGAGCGAAAAGCCGATGACGCGCTTCGACGCCTGTGCATTAAATCGCATAGCCCAGCTGATTGCAGGCGATGGCGCTGCTGTGATAAACTATAAAGGCATGCAGCCCAAGGACATCGACCGCCTCGTGCGTGAGGCGGTCGCCAAAGGAGGTGTCTGACAATGGCCAATAACGAACACCAATTTGAAAGCGACATAGAAGCGCTGATGACTGGCGAGCTTGGCTGGTCGAAAGCAAGGAAACTTGGCGCTGCCGCGCCAAGCACAGAACATAGCGAAAAGGCGCTTGACCTTGCAACGCTCGTAAAGTTCGTGAAGGCGAGCCAGCCGAGGGAATGGGCGTTCTTTGTGAAGGCATGTTCTGGGCTTGATCCTGAACGCGAATTCTACAAGAAGTTTGAGGATGCTGTCGCCACGGAAGGAATGATAGATGTCCTTCGCAACGGCTTCTACGCGAACGGCAAACATTTTTCGATTTGCTATTTCAAGCCGGAGAACAGGCTCAACGAGACAGCACTTGCCAACTACGAGAAGAACATCTGCGAGTTTCACCGCCAGTGGCACTACAGCGCGAGCGATACGGCAAAGAGCGTGGATGTGATGCTTTCGGTCAACGGAATTCCGCTTGTGGCCATTGAGTTGAAAGATCAGTTTACAGGGCAGACGGTCGAGAACGCCAAGGTGCAGTGGATGACCGACCGCAACCCCAAGGAGGGCGCGTTCCGACTCAACCACAGGGTGCTTGTATTCTTTGCCGTCGACTTGAACGAGGCATGGATGACGACTCAGCTTGCGGGCGAAGAGACTCGGTTTCTGCCTTTCAACCAAGGTTCGGCTGGCGCGGGCGAAGATGGCGGCGCGGGAAACCCTCCATGGAACTTGGCGCTACCGCGCCAAGCACAGGACAGACCGTTTCAAGCACAGCACTTAGGCCCGAAGGCGCCCACCGATTATCTTTGGCGTGATGTCTTGGCGAAAGACTCGCTTCTCGACATCCTTCAGAAGTTTGTCAACTACGAGGCTAAAGAGAAGCGACTTGTTTTCCCGCGCTTCCACCAACTCGATGTCGTGAGAAAGCTTATCGCCGATGTGAAGGCACACGGTAGCGGGAAGAACTATCTTGTTCAACATTCGGCGGGGTCGGGAAAGTCAAACTCAATCGCATGGATCGGCTATCGGCTTGCCAGTCTCTTCAACGACGAAGACAAGCCGGTGTTCAATTCGGTAATCATAGTTACTGACAGGCGTGTTCTCGACAAGCAGTTGCAGAACACGGTGATGAGTTTCAATCCGAAGCTTGGCGAAGTGGCGGTGATTGACGAGAAGAAGCATGCAAAAGACTTGCTTGCGGCGATTGACGACGGCAAGCGGATAATAGTCTCGACATTGCAGAAGTTCCCTGTGATTTTCAAGGACGTAAAGAGCGTCGAGGGAAAGCGGTTTGCCATTGTGGTTGATGAGGCGCATTCTAGCCAGACAGGACAGAGCGCGGCAAAGCTGAAGATCGCACTTGCAGATTTGAGAGAGGCAGTTGCCGAATACGAAGCTGAGACTGGCAAGAAGATAGACAAGGACGACCTTGACTCGCCTGAGACGCAACTTGCGCTTATGATGTGCACGCATGGCAAGCACAGGAACCTTAGCTACTTCGCTTTTACGGCGACGCCAAAGGATGTGACGCTCGACATCTTCGGAACGCGGCAGAGAAACGGTTCCTTCCGACCGTTCCACACCTATTCGATGCGGCAGGCGATAGAGGAAGGGTTCATCCATGATGTGCTCGCCAACTACACGACCTACAAGACATGCTATGAGATTGTAAAGGCGACTGCGGACAATCCAGAGGTGCCTGTTAGCGAGGCGGCGAAGACGATCAAGAAATACAAGAACCTACATCCAAAGAACTTTGTCGAGAAGAGCGCAGTTATTGTCGACACTTTCCTTTCCGTCACCCGAAGGAAGTTTAAGGGCGCGAAGATGATGGTTGTTACTGACTCGCGTCGCGCGGCGGTCAGGTATTTCTTTGCGTTGCAGGAGGCCTTGAAGGATCGCGGACAAGAAGCGGTCAAGGTGATGGTCGCGTTTTCTGGTCAGATTGAAGATCCGCCGAAGAGTGGAACGATCCACACGGAAGAGAGCCTTAATGCGGTTTCTATGGGTAAGACCGTGAAGGAGTCGCAGACGAAAGCCGTATTCCACAAAGAGGGCGACATCCTTGTTGTGGCGGAAAAGTACCAGACGGGTTTTGATGAGCCGCTTCTCCACACGATGATCGTGGATAAGAAGCTCCGCGATGTAAAGGCAGTGCAGACACTTTCCCGCGTGAACCGCATTCATCCAGGGAAGACTGACACCTACATCCTCGACTTCGTGAACACTGACGCGGAGATCAAGGAAGCGTTCCAGCCCTACTATCAGGAAACAGGGCTTGCGGAAGAAATCAATATCGACCTTGTCTTCAAGAAGCGCAAGGAGATAAGAAAGGTCAACCTTTATTCCGAGGCCGATATTGAGGCGGTGAATAAGATACATTTCGCCGGTGGCGGTAAGAAGAATGCATCCGTGCAAGGGCAGATCGCAGGGGCGCTTACGCCTGTTGTCGGGAAGTATAACGCGCTCACGGCGAAGGAACGCTCTCTTTACAGAAGGAATGTTCGCTCTTTCGTGCGCTGGTACAACTACTTGACGCAGATCACGCGTCTTTTTGACGACGAGATTCAGAAAGAACACACGTTCCTAACTTATCTTGAGCATCTTCTCCCACCGGACGCACACGAAGTGGTCGATCTGGAAGGGGCGGTGAAGCTCAAGTATTACAAGTTGAAGGAAACGTTCTCAGGCGCAATAGAACTTGAGAAGAAGTCGTCCATTTTTGACGCACCGAAACCAAAGCCCGCAACAGTAATGACACAGGCGCGGTCGCTGCTGCAAGAGGTGATAAACGCGATCAACGAGGCGTATGCGGGAGACTTTACCGACTCTGACCTCGTTATTGTCGAGATGGTGCTACCGAAGGTGCTTTCCAGCGCGAAGCTCAAGAAGGCGGCGACGGCCAATGAGCGAAATGTTTACATCGAGGGCATCTTCCCAGGCGTTCTCGACCAGATTGTTCTTGATGCATATCGAGAGAACGACAAGGCGTTTGACGCGCTCTTGAATGACAAGGCCAAGTATCTTGCTTTCCTGAAAGCCCTTGCGGACATAAGCTATGTAGAGTTCAAGAAGAAACGCATGGAAAGCAAGAAGTGGGATGGCTGGGGAGAGGTGGTGAGCGATGTAGCCGAGGATCTGCGGTTCCGTGAGTATTTGCCGCTCTATTCGCTTCGCGCTGCCTGCGGCGTGTTGGGTGATGGTGAGATTACTGAGCCGGAGGGCTGGGTCAAGGCAGAGGGCGTTGGGAAGCTCGACAAGACTATGGTTGTCGTTCACGCCGAGGGTGACTCGATGGAGCCGACAATCCATGATGGCGATCTTTGCGTCGTAAGAAAGATTGGTGGCGGAAATTACGACGACCAAATCGTTCTTGTTCAGAGAAACGATAAGGCGTCCGATCCTGAACTCGGTGGCGCGTATTTGCTGAAGAAGCTTGTCAAGAAGGGCGGTAAAACTCTGCTCCGTTCAATCAACCGCGAGTATCCCGACATCTCAATCGACCACGACGATGATATAACCATTGTCGCCTCGTTGCATAAAGTGCTTCACAGATAGCCAGATGGAAGGTTGCGTATATGGCGATGCCACAGAGAGACGATCCGCCTACGCCAAGGCTACGGCGGACAAGTACGATCCTCCTTCGCTCTTGCGAGCTTCCGCCTACGCGCCTTGCGCTATGGCGGACAAGACGGCGGACAAGTTGAGGAAATCAAGCGGCTGGAACCGCCTTCGCCGAGGCTTCGGCCTACGCTAAAGCTTCGGCACGACAAGTCGGCGGGTCAAGTGCGCTGCTTGAATACGCCGTTATGCATGAAGACGAAGCCGAAGCCGCCCGCCTCCGCGCCGAGCTGGCGAAATTGGTGGAGAAGGTGTAGCGCGGCGGTTTTGCCGCGGATTAGTTTGCCTAAAGTCTCGTTTTCCCAGTCGCAAAACTTTTTTCCGATTTAAGGTTAGATTTAAGAATTGAACATTTACCTATTTTTCGAGGGTACGGGTCGGGGCGTAGCTGGCAAGATAGGCGAACGTAGACTGGTGGGCACTTCCCTTTCAGTGTTGTTTTTGATATACTTTCCTTGGTTCAAAAAAGGTTAACAAGTTAATTGTTTTTGAAACGGAGGAAGTCTATGAGGATCAATCGGCAGACGTATGTCGAGAAGCTTGTTAAGCACAAACACAACGGATTGGTAAAGGTCATTACTGGACTTCGCCGTTGCGGCAAGAGTTATCTGCTGTTCAATTTGTTCAAGCGACATTTGCGTTCCAATGGGGTCAAGGCGGATCATATCGTAGAGATCGCGCTTGATGATGATTCGTTCGAGCGTCTAAGGGATCCTCGTGAATTGTCGGCGTATATAAGGAAGCGTATCGGGCGGCGTCGTGGCAAGACTTATGTACTGATCGACGAAATACAGATGTGCGAGGAGCTTCCGTCGTCTGTTCCGGGTTCGAAGGCCACTATCTCGTTTTACGATGTGTTGAACGGGCTTATGAAGCTACCGGGAATTGACATATATGTAACAGGATCGAACTCCCAGATGCTTTCGAAGGACGTTGCCACGAATTTTCGCGACAGGGGTTTTGAAATCCGCCTTCACCCACTTTCGTTTGCCGAATACGTCGAGGCGACAGGAAAGGATGCGCCGACGGCGTTCGAAGATTACATCACGTGGGGAGGCCTGCCGCTTGCGGTTCTCGAAAAGGACGATGACGAAAGGTCTCGGTATCTCAAGGGGCTCTTCGAGCGGGTGTACATCAAGGACATCTGCGAACGACATGGGATTCAGGATGACTACGTTCTGAACAATGTCGTCGACGCTGTTTCGTCAAGCGTCGGAAGTTTGACCAATCCGCACAAGCTTGTCAACACGCTTCGATCGGTGCTCAACGTAAAAACGAACGACCATGTGCTCAATGGCTATCTGGGCTATCTTTGCGACGCCTTTCTCTTTTCGAAGGTTCTCCGGTATGACGTGAAGGGGAAAAGCTATTTTGACACGCCCCACAAGTATTTTGCCGAAGACGTCGGGTTGCGGAATGCCAGACTGAATTTCCGGCAGGTCGAAGGGGATCATCTGATGGAGAACGTGATATACAACGAACTGGTTGTCAGGGGGTACAATGTTGACGTTGGTGTTGTGCCAATAGCGTCCAGAGTCGAGAGAAAACAGTCTATACGGCAGCATGAAATCGATTTTGTAGTCAACCTTGGCTCAAAGAAACTGTACATCCAGAGTGCGCTTTCTGTAGAATCCGCCGAGAAGCTTGAACAGGAGACGTTGTCGTTGAGAAAGAGCGGCGATTTCTTCAGGAAGATTGTGGTGGTTGGCGGAATGAAGAGGTTGACGCGAGATGAATCAGGGATAGAGTATGTGGGAGTAATTCCTTTTCTTTTGGACAGAACAATATTGAATTAAGAGGCACGGATGGCGATGCCACAGAGAGACGAAACAATTGAGGAAATCAAGCGGCTGGATGCGTTGCTTGAATACGCCGTCATGCATGAAGACGAAGCCGAGGCCGCGCGCCTCCGCGCCGAGCTTCCTCCTTCGCTCTAACGAGCTTCCGCCTACGCGCTTTGCGCTACGGCGGACAAGTCGGCGGACAAGTACGAAATTGGTGGAGAAGGTGTAGCGCGTCGATTTGCCGCAGTCGATCTGCCTGCGGTGATAGGGTCGGATAGGGGCAGCAATTAGAGTCGATAAACCAGAAATCTGGCAAAATATGCCAAAAGCCAGGAAATATGGTCGGGTACGCGAAAGTGTGCAACCTTTTGCCGGGTTGCGTGTATACAGGGTGAAATCGCAAGTAGAATCTCGAAAAGAAAGAAGGTGGCCAATGAGCGGAATTAATTCCATAGTGGGACTTAACAAGGTCGACTTGGACTATCGTCCAGAAATCAAGAACCCCACGGCCATGAATGGCGCCGACAAAGTCCAGAATGGTGCCAACGACAACATCATCAACGCCAATGTCGAGTCGGTGCAGGATGAGATTCCGCCCGAGAAGGGCGAGTGCCGGCAGCACCTACCTGCTCACGACGAAAAGTCGTGAAGTATTCCGTCGGCAGCCACAACGGGCAGTTCGGCTTCTTCATGGAAATGGCGCCCGGTTTTTCCGGCGAGGAGTTCATAGACGCGGAGAAAAACAGCGCGGATTCGGTGTCGCCTGCGAACATCAAGACGGAAATCGCCGACCCGGCGGAAAGGAATCGCGTCCTGGGGTGCATCGCCCAGAAGCTGAACCGGCTGCAGTGGCTCGACGTCATCACCGGGCAGGGCGACCGCCACTGGAACAACTACTTCCTGAACATCGACAAGAATACCCATGAGGTGACGCTGAAGGCCATTGACAACGACGCGTCGTTCTCGAATGACCGCATCGGGGTGCAGAAGTTCAAGTTCTCCGTGAGCAAGAGCCGCAACTTCAAGAACGCAATGAAGAAAATCTGCCAGATAGTCCACGGCGAGAACCGCTGGAAGGCGGAGTACGGCAAGTGCATGAACTCCAAGGCTATCACGCGAGACCGGCGCACGGGCGTTATCACCGTTGACATGGCCAAGGTGGATAGATCAACCCGCGAAATAGGCATTGCGCTCTCGGCGCTCGTCGGCTCGCAGACGATTGCACACCCCGACGCAATCGACAAGGCCTTCTACGACAAGCTCATGGAACTCGACAAAAAACCCGGTCTCAAGGAAGATTATCTCGCCACGGTCGCGCCGCGCCTTTCTGGCGAGGCGCTCAAGGCCGCGCGGTTGCGACTGGACGACGCAATAGAGTACGCAAAGTATCTCAACGACAATGGCAGGGTCTTCGACGACACCGCCTGGCAGACGCCGGCCAAACTCAAGCACCTCACCGGGATCAAGGCCACGGTCACGGTCTATGCCTCCGACGGCGGCAGCGTCAAGCTGGACGAAAATACGCCGTACTTGGGCGATTACGTGCGCGACTTCCTGATCCGCGACTGCCCGTCCTACTATAAGCGCGACTTTATGAACTACCTCTTCGTCGAAAAAGCCAAGGCGTAGGCAATGAAAATAGGCGGAGCGGAATTTGGGGACGGTGCGCCTAGGGGGTTGAGGGGTGCAGACCCTTATGGTATAATTTCGGCATGGAGAGTCTCGCCGCCTCGATTCCGGGCATAGGCCAATGTAATCCCGACCTTGACGCTTTCAAGGCCGATTGCGGGGATGTGTGCCTGGGAAGAGGCTCTCGCCGTGTATGTCTCCGGTCGCAGGACGCGTCGCTGTGCGTCAAGCGCTATAGGGACGACGGCGATGTCGGCGATACGGTGCGCAAGGAGATAGCGCGCTGCAAGTTCGACCGCCGGCGCAACACATGCGCCCAGGAATACGACTACATCCGCTCGATTGAAACCAGGCTTCCTCCCGAGGTTTCCGCCGTGTTTCCTGAGACTATGGAGCTCAAGGAAGATCCCGTCCACGGCTGGTATCTCGTCGAGAGCCTTGTCCTTAACGGCGACGGATCGACACCAGAGAGGTTTTCGCGCACGTGTCGCGCGGCAAACGCCGAGATGCGCCGCCGACTTCTCGCGGCGTTCCGCAATCTCGCGCATGCCTTCGAGGCGGCGGCCGTCAGGTTCTACGATCCGCAGAACGTCCTCGTCCAGTGGGAGGGTAGGCCGTTCGAGGGCGATTTTCGCCTGAGGATCGTCGATTTCGAGCCTGCGTCGAGGGCGTTTCTCCCGATAGACCTCGTCTGCCCCGCATTTCGCCGCATGAAGCTTCGCCGTCGCGTCAGGCGCTACCTGTGGCAGCATGTGGCGGCGAAGTACAATCCCCTGCCGTGGCGCAAGCGCGCCGCATGGGACGCGCTTGTCAAGGAAGAGGGGGCGAAGATTGGGCTGACGGATTGCCGTGCCTTTCTTGAGAACAAGCTCGTAAACGACATTTTCTACGAAGGGCTCTTCAACGGGAGACCGTGCATTGTGAAGTGCTCGTCGCGCGCGCCCGAGTCGATAGAGAACGAATACGCGCTCGCTTCTCGTCTCCACGCCCAGGATCCTGCGCACTTCCCGGCGGCTTTCGCCTGCCATCCCGGGCGCATGGCGTTCGTCGTGACCGAGAAGATTGAGGGTGGGAAGTCGCTTGAGGACGTCTCGGCAGACGGGTTTGGCGACGACATCGTGGCGATCGTCGACGCGCTCCACGCTGCCAATGTCGTCCATCGCGACATCCTTCCGTCAAATTTCCTCATTGCGCCAGACGGGCATCTCAAGCTAATTGACTTTCAGTTCGCTGTCGACATGGCGACGAAGAAGGTAGATCCCTGGCTTCTGCGCCGTCCGACCTACCATTTTCTCGTCTTCGCCGCCGCGATAGATCCAAGGGGGGCGTGGTGGGACGACGCTGCGTTTGCCGATTTCCTTTTTCCCTTTCTGCGTGAACGCCTCCGTTCGCGCATTGGTCGCTTGCGCTTTGAGTTTCCGTTTTCTCCGCTCGTCCGTTTGCGACTGCGTTTGCTTGCGAACGGCATGAAGCTTCAGAGGCTGTTCACGCGCGACGGTTCGCGCAAACGGCAGTCCATAGACCGCAGATTGGAAAGGTTCTCATGGTTAAGCTCTTCGTAAAGATCGTCGTGCAGTTCTTTTTCTGGAGGCCGAAGAACTGGCGCAAGGGCTTCAAGGCGAAGCTCGAGTCCAGTCTCTACTCCATTGCGATCCGCCGCCGCGCCAAGTCGTGCGGAAGGGATCTTCTCGTTCTCGGCCCCGGCGTCAATGTCACCGGCAACACGACGATAGGCGACGGCGCCGGGTTCGGCAAGCGGGTCAAGATATTCGGCGACGGCCCCGTGTCGATCGGGCGCCGCGCCGTGCTTGCCGAGGACACGGTGGTATACACGCAGGTCCACGACTACGACCATTCCGACGTTCTGCCGTTCGGATGGGGTTTTACGTATCCTGAGACGAGCATCGGCGACTACGCGTGGATCGGGATAAGGTGCATCGTGCTGCCAGGCGCCAGAATAGGCGAAGGGGCGATCGTTCAGGCGGGAAGCGTAGTGATGGGCGTCGTGCCGCCTTGCGCTATTGTCGCGGGCAATCCGGCGAAAGTAATCGGCTGGCGCGACATCGACCACTACAACAAGCTCAAGGTGGCGGCGGGGGAGAAGCCGGTTGAGCCCCCGGCAGGAGAGCTGAAAGTTGAAAGCGCAAAGTGCAAAGTTGAAAGTGCGAAGAGCGACCCTGGGGAATGGGGAACGGGGAACGTGGAATGGGGCGATGATCGCCTTACGGACGTCTTCTGCAGCGTGTTCTCCGTGACGCCGGAAGAGGCGCGCACCATGACCTACAAGGGGCATCCTGCGTGGGATTCCGCAGGGCAGATGGCGCTTGCCTCGGCGATCGAGCGCGAATTCGGACGTGCGCTCTCGCCTGCGGAAATCTACCGCCTGAGGTCCTATGCGGACGCAATGGACATTGTAAAGCCTCCACACCAGGCACCAAGCACCAAGCACCAGGCACCAGGCACGGTATTCAACCTCGATCGCGACGGAATCGCCGTAATAGACGACGGGCGTGAAGTGTCTTATCGCGAACTTGCCTCGCTTGCGTCACGTGCGGCGGAAGGCCTTGCCCCGCATACCGTCAAGATCGTGCGGAACAAGCAGGACTTGGGCACGGTCGCGCTATTTGTCGGATGCGTCAACAGTGGCGTCGTCCCGTTGATGCTTCCCGACAACATGGACCCCGGGCTTTTCGAGCGGCTCCGCTCCACATACGAAGGAAAGCCGACCGACCCGGGGCTCGCCCTCCTGCTCACCACAAGCGGGTCGACGGGGAGCCCCAAGCTCGTCCGCATAGGCCGTGCCGCCCTCGCGGCCGACAACAAGATGAGCGAAGTGCTTTTCGAGCTCGACTCTTCGACTCGCATGACGATGATACTTCCGATATGCTATGCGTGGGGGCTTTCCGTTGTGTGCTCGGTCATCGAGGCGGGCGGCACGCTCGTCATGACGCGCAAGACGGTGATGGACCCCGAGCTTGCGGACATCATGCGCGGCGCGCGCGCGACGCATCTCGCAGGCGTCCCCTACATGTACGAGGCGCTCGACAGGTTCCGCTTCTTCGAGGGTGATTTCCCGTCGCTTCGCGCATTGCTCGTCTCCGGCGGCGCCCTTGCGCCGGCCTTGCGCCGCAAGTATGCGGAATTTGCGAAGGGGCGCGGGATTGCCTTCTTCGAGGGATACGGGCAGACCGAGACGACGGGAGTGATGACGACGATTCGGACGGATGTGCATCTCGACCTGATTGGCTCGATAGGCAAGTCCGAGAACGGCGGCAGGTTCCGCATCGAGGACGGCGAACTCGTCTACGAGGGGCCGATTGTCGCGATGGGGTACGCCGTGTGCGCGGAAGACCTCATGAAGGGCGACGAGTGGAAGGGCGTCAGGCGGACAGGCGACATGGCGAAGATCGACGCAGGCGGCTATGTCACGCTCACAGGACGCGCGTCGCGCTTCCTCAAGATATTCGGCAACCGCGTCTCGCTTGAGGAGGTCGAGAATCTCGTGAAGGACGGCTTCGCGGGTGCGGGATGCGCGGCGACAGGCGCCGACAACGACTTGCACGTATTCGTCTGCGGCGTTCCCGCCGCAGACGTCGAGAAGTTCCTCGTCGCGAAGCTCCACTTTAACGCGACGGTGGTAAAGGTGCACGTCCTTGATTCGATTCCGCTCAACGCGAACGGGAAGACCGACTATCCGAAGCTGAAGGGGATGTGCTAATGACTACGCCTTCACCGAGAGATGCCGGGTTGAGCTGCGTCTACGACCTTGCACTTCCGATGGGCGCCGTGGAGATGGCGGTCAATGCGCTCAACGCTTACGGAATCCGCCACGGCGTCTCGGCTTCGGTTGTCGGCGCGTCGCAGGATGTCCTAGCCGTCCATGTCGTTCCGCCGGGGGGCGCTGTTCCGTCGGACGACAATCTGAAGGGCACTATTGCGGCGCTTTCTGCCCGCTATCCCGGTGTCAGGTTCGAGCTTGCGCTTGTCGTTTCCAGGCAGGGCGTCCCTATGCGGACCTGGAGCCGTGTCGCGCCTGGCATCGCACGTGTTGAAACGGACTTCCATGTCAAGGAGACGATGCCGGGAGGGGGGCTCTTCGGGCACGATCCACGTAATCTCGCGGCGGTGTTTGCAGGGCTTCGCACACGCAAGGGGCCTTCTGGCGTAGGTGGCGAGGACATGGAGAAACTGCTTGGCAAGTCTGTTTCTGGCGGCTGGCACCGCAAGGGGAATATACGCCTTTGGGGGAATGTCCGATTGCTTCGCTTCAAGGTGCGGAAAGGCGCCGCTAAGGACGCACCGCTTCATCAGAGCGAGACTTTGCTGAAGGCGATGCGCTTTGGCGGTACGGTCTGGATGCTGGTTAGGCAGAAGGGCGCACTGGATGTCTCGCAGATGCCCGGCAAAAGTCAGTCGAATACGCTGGAGCACGCGCGATGGGCGCTCCAGCGTTTGCTCCATCCTGTTGCGCTTTTCTTCTGGGGGCTTGCGGTCAGGAAGCGCAAGTTCTCCCATTTCCTCCTGCTTGGCTACAACTGCGAAATCGCGTATCGCTTTCTAATGGCCAACGGCTTTCTTGACTCGTCGCTCTTCGCGTGGGCGGGCTGTTGGGGGCCGGACATAATGGTGGACGCCCTTGGGCGACTTGGTGACATCGGCACGGGCAGTCTTGCGTTCGCCGGTGCTACGGACATCTTCATAGACGTCGATACGGGCGTGATGATGCATTCACGTCTTAAGGTAGACCCCGCCTCTCCAACGGGAACAGACGATGTCGAGGCGGCGAAGGCCGAGCTGCGCTCACGCGTGGCGCACCTGAGGGAGAAATTCCTTCTTCAGCTTCGAGATGACGAGCCGACACTAGCGGTACTCAAGATCAGCCCGTCGGAGCGAATCGTAGGCGATGAGTTTGCGCGCGCTATCGTCGAAAAGTTGAAGGGGATGGGCGGACGGAACTTCCGCCTGCTCGTAGTCTGCCAGAAAGCGGACGCTACGTTCTTTCCGAAGGAGCACCCCGACTACGAGCTGCGCATGGTTGCCGCGTACAATCCCGACTGGCATGCAGCTTCGGAGCTCTTTGGTGACCGCCTCGGTTGGATGAAGATCTGGCGCGAGTTTGCGCCGCTTAGGAAACTTGTCCAGCACAAGACGTACAAGTTCGAGAAGGGGCATTGATGATACCGAAGACGATACACTACGTCTGGGTAGGCAATGCGCCGAAGCCGCGGCAGGTCCTCGACTGCATTGAGAGCTGGCATCGTTTCTGCCCCGGCTGGGAGATTCGCGAATGGGGCAACGACTTCGTCTCGACTGTCGACAACCGCTATGTTCGCGAGGCCCTTGCACACCGCAAGTGGGCTTTTGTGGCAGACTGGGTGCGGCTTTACGCCCTCGTGCATCACGGCGGGTTCTACCTCGACACGGACATGGAGATGGAGAAGCCGTTCGACGACTTCCTCGGCGAGAAGTTCGTCATCAGCTGGGAGCGGATGAACGGACGCACCAACTTCAACTGCGGCGTGATTGGCTGCGAGCCGGGGAACGAGGTCGCGACGGGCCTTCTCGCCCTCTACGACGACTTGCCGTTCGTGAGGCCCGACGGAGAGCTTGACCAGACGCCGAACACCGTGCGGTTCCTCGACCACTTCGCGACAGCATGGAATGTGCATCCGTCGGCCAACGGAATGGACACCGTCCGCTTCGGTGACGGCGGGGTCGTCTACCCGTGGACGTACTTCCTGCCCGGCGGCGGTTACACGCGCCATCTCTACGAAGCGTCCTGGCTCGACCCGTGGCTTCGCAAGGTGTGGCTAAGGGCGGGGAAGTACAAGCTTGTCCGCTTCAAGCGCCGCAAGGAGGCGTCTGCGTCCGCTCCGGTCGTGTTGATGGATTGCGAGCGTCGCGTCGTGTCGCTCCCTGTTGGAAGCCGCAAGCGCGTCGTACTTGTAAGGACGGAGGTGCCGCATGGCTGACGGAAACGGCTGTTCGGGCTGCGTATTCGTCACTGTCGTTCGCGACCACGCCATGTATGGCCGGCTCGTGAAGGGCAACCCCAACAATGCAGGCGGCGAGTTCGTCGCGTTCGACAACCTTGCGGAAAACCTTTCTGTCACGGCGCGGTACAACTCTTTCCTGGACTCGTGGGACTATTCGCGCGAGGCGTGGTTTGTATTCGTGCACGAGGACTACGAGTTCCTGGAGCCGGTCGGGCCGCTTCTTGCAAAGTCGGACCGCAAAAGCATATACGGCACTTGCGGAGCGCGTTCGACGCGTCCAGGCGATGACATCGTGTGGGCACTCAACTCAAACCGAGACGGGACAGACCTGGGACTGTATGGCCGTCCTTTCTGCGGGCAGCCGACTGTCTTGACGTCAGACTGCAACTGCCTTATGGTCCATTCGACCCTTGTCCGCGAGTACGGTCTTCGGTTCGACGAGAAGCTGACGTTCGACCTATATGCGGAAGACTTCGAGATTGGGGCGTTCGAGCGGTTCGGGATTCCGACGAAGATACTCGGCGTAGCGAACCACCACTATTCGTTCGGCAACATCGCGCCGCGCTTCTTTGTCCAGCGGCGGTATCTGATGAACAAGTACAGGGATGCGAGCCGCGCCTACGGCACGACTACGAAGCAGATCATCGGCCCCATGTCGCTTGTCCTTGCGGCGAAGACGGCGAACCGCCGTCGGCGTCGCCTTGGCTGGCTCAGGCGGATGGGCCGGTTCTTCTGGTACCGCAAGTATTCCCGCGACGGATTTGCACGAGTGCGGATTTTCGGGTTTCGCATCAAGTTCCGGGCGGCTGGAAAATACGCTGGATACATGGGTTTCGAAAACGGGAGGAGATGATATGGACGAAAAGGCCGACGAGGGACGCAAGTCCAGGGAGATCCAGGAATGGAACACCATCGTGTCCGGCGCGGAATGCTTTCGCAAGGGCAACACACGGCTTTTCGGAAGCATCCGGCTGATTAGATTCAAGACCGGGAAGGGTAACTGGACGGAACTTCCATTCCACAAAAGCGAGACGCCGATATGGAAATTCCGCCTTCGTCGCACCATATGGGCTGTTGTGCGCCAGAACGGAGAGCTTGATCCGCGCCAGGTGCCGCTTGCCAGCGAGCGGAACATCTTTGTGCGCGCCAAGCTCGCGCTCAGGCGCATTGTCCAGGCGCCTTGCCTGTTCGTCGCCGGGCTTTTCCTGAAACGCCGCAAATACGGGCACTTTCTGCTGCTTGGCTGGAATTGCGAGGTAGCGTATCGATTCCTGAAGACCAACGGGTTCCTCGACTCCACCTTCTTCGCGTGGGCGGGCGGCCTTGACTGCGACGGGATGCTCAACGGCCTGCGCCACTTTGACGAGCTTTTTACGGGCGAGCTGGCTTTTGCGCCCGGTAGCCAGGGCATCTTCCAGGACGTCGCCACTGGCGTTAGGATGCATGCTCGCTATGCTCCGTCGGCCGACGGCACGCCGCCGGACTTCGAGGCCCTGAAATCCGAACTCCGCTCGCGCGCCGCGCATCTGAGGGAGAAGTTCTACCGACAGCTTCGCGACGACGAGCCGACGCTGGCCGTGGTCAAGATGCGCCAGGAGGACTGCCCGAGGGGAGACTACCACGCCCGTCGCTTCATGGAGCGTCTCCGCGAGATGGGAGGGCGCAACCTTCAGCTGCTCGTGATATGCCAGAAGGCCGATGCCGTTCATTTTCCCGCAGAGCACCCCGATTACTTCCTGCGCACGGTATCCCGCTACAACCCCGACTGGCAGGTCGCCACCGAACAGATAGGCGATCGGTTCGGCTGGACTATGATCTGGAAGGAGTTCGCCCCGCTGCATGTCATGAAGCAGAGCAAGAAATACAAGTTCGACAGGTAGGGGGGTAGGAGGTATAGAAGATGTCTAAGGCAAGTGAGAACGAGAATGTGAATGAGGCACCGTTCTATCCGTATGTGGAGGTGCTGCGCATTCTGGGCGCGATGGCGGTTGTGTGGGCACACTATGGTAGGTTCAGGATTCCGGTCGTGAAGTTCGCCGTCCCGTGCTTCGTCGTGATTTCGTTCTTTTTTGGATGGCGGACAATTGCAGCTGGGGATTTCGCACGTTTGCGCCGCTGTCTGTTCCGTTTGGCGGTCCCGTTCTTCGCATGGGGAGTGGTATCCTATGTCGTGGCTATTGCCCAAGGCACCAAGTCGGGTATTTCTCCGCTGCTGTGGCAGATGCTTCTAGGTCACTCGACCTGCATGCCACTGTACTACCTTTGGGACGTGGCGGCGATGACGGTATTTCTGTTCGTGCTCGGACGATACCTTTCCGGGCGTGCGTTCTGGTGGGCTGCCGGCGGCATTGTCTTGGCTTGTTTTGCCTTGCAGGTGTCTGGGCTGAACTACAGGTTGTTCAGCCGTTTGCCGTTTGAGGCGGCATTCCCGCTTGGACGTCTTGCCGAGCTTCTACCGTCCGCCGTTGCGGGATGTGCCATTGCTGCTGTAGCTACGCGCGGTTGCGGCACGCTAGCCGTCGGACTGATGGCGGCGTGTGTTCCAGTCGTCCTGTTGCTTTGCGGAATCTCATGGGCGAAAGACGGTTTCGGGTACGCCGGTCCGTTGCTTCTTGCGGGCGCTTCGGGAATGGTGCTCGCGGCGACAGCGTTCACGTCTGGTGATCCGAGGTTGGCCAAGATACGCCTTCTTTCCGAAGCTACGGCCGGCGTGTACTTCATCCACACGATCGTCGGCGACGTCCTGCACGTGTTCAAGACGCCGAAATTCCCGCAGGTGTTGCTGATTTCCCTCCTTGTAACCCTGATAGGACTTAGGTTGCCGATTGTTCGCGTCTTGTTCAACGGCAAGGTGCGCAAGCGCCCAGTGGGACTGGCGTCCGGCTGATGGTTTTAGTATAATAACGTCCATGAGAAGCTTTGACGAACCGATTCTGGTCACCAGGCCGTATCTTCCCGACCTTGAAACGTTCAAGGCCGGCTGCGAGGAGATATGGCGCAACCGGTGGCTTACGAACAACGGCCCGATGCTGAAGCGTTTCGAGGGGCGGCTTGCGGATTTCCTCGGGACGCCAGAATCGAACATTTCGCTTTTCGTCAACGGAACGCTTGCGCTGGAACTCGGCTTCTATGCGCTCGGGCTTTCTGGCGCGGAGGTCGTCACGACGCCGTTCACTTTCGTCGCTACGAGCCATGCGCTCAAGCGAATCGGCGCTACGCCTGTTTTTGCGGATGTCGATCCAGAGACGCTGTGTCTTTCCCCTGAGGCGGCGGAGAAGGCGATCACGCCGCGCACGAAGGCCATAGTGCCGGTCCATGTCTATGGCCATCCGTGCGACGTAGACGGCTTCGCAAGGCTCGGCGAGAAGTACGGCGTCAAGATCGTCTACGACGCCGCGCACGCCTTTGGCGCTGGGCTTCAGTCGCACGGAGACATGTCGATGTACTCCTTCCACCCGACGAAGCTTTTCCACAGCTGCGAGGGCGGGCTCCTCGTGTTCCGCGACGAGTCGCTCCGCGAGCGTCTTGCGGAACTCAGGAACTTCGCGATCAAGGGCGAGCTTTCCTGCGTCGATGTGGGCACTAACGCCAAGATGAACGAGCTTCAGGCGCTTATGGGGCTCGAGTGCCTCAAGGCGATGCCGGGAATCCTCGCCTCGCGCGCCGAGATTCACGCTGCGTACCGCGAGGCATTTGCGGGGCGCTCGGATGTGAAGTTCCTCGATCCCACGTCCTTCCCATCGTCAGCCGCCGCAGGCTATGCGCCAAACTATGCCTACTGCCCGGTCCTCTTCAAGGACATCGAGACGCGCGAACACGTCTACGCCGGGCTGAAGGAGAGGTGCAACGTGTTTACGCGGCGCTACTTCTATCCGCTGCTCACCGACTTCGCGCCATACGCATACGCGAGGGGGACGTGCCCCGTCGCAGAAGACGCCGCCCGCCGCGTACTTACGCTTCCCACATATTTCGGGCTTTCGGCCGACGACGCGCGCGCGGTAGCCGAAGACGTACTGGAGGTCGTTTCGCAATGAAGTCGCTTGTCATAGTCGGTGCGTCCGCGCTTGGACGCGAATACTTTTCTTATGTCTGCGACGCCTGCCCGTCGATGAAGGTAAAGGGATTCCTCGACTCCCGCCCCGACGTGCTTGACCGCTTTGCGGGCTATCCGCCCGTCCTCGGGCCGGCCGAGGGCTACCGCCCGCAGGATGACGACGTCTTTCTTGTCGCCGTGGGCGATTCGGCCGCGCGCCGCGCGTATGCGGAGCGAATCGCCGCCGTCGGCGGCAAGTTCCACACGCTCGTCCATCCAACTGCCGTCGTCGGGCGCAACGTCCAGATAGGCGAGGGCAGCGTCGTCCGTCCGATGGCCGTCATCGGCAGCGACGCCACTGTCGGCCGCCACGTCATAGTCGGCACCCAGTCCCTCGTGGCGCACGACTGCGTGATGGACGACTTCACGACAATCTCCCCCGGGTGCCACGTGGCGGGCCGTTGCCATTTCCACGAAGGCACTTTCATGGGCATCCATGGCGGTGCGGTGCCGGATGTGGAACTCGGCGGCGAAGGCGCTGTATTCGTCGCCGCAGGGGCGGTCGTCACGCGCTCGTTCGCGTCGGGCAGGCTAAGGGGCGTTCCCGCAAGGCAGATAGGCAAATGACATGAGCGCCGAAGCGACATTCCCCGGCGGCACGCCGACGCCGCGCCTTTCCGTGGCCTGCATCACGTACAATGCGGCCAAGTACATCCGCCAGGCGCTCGACGGCTTTCTGATGCAGAAGACCGATTTCCCGTTCGAGGTGCTTGTCCACGACGACGCCTCTACGGACGGCACGGCCGAGATAGTGCGCGAATATGCCGAACGGCGGCCAGACGTGATACGGGCCGTGTTCCAGAAGGAGAACCAGTGGTCGAAGGGCGTCGCCGTCGCCCCAAGGTTCCTCTGGCCGCTCATACGCGGCGAATACGTCGCGATGTGCGAAGGCGACGACTACTGGACCGACCCGCTGAAGCTGCAGAAGCAGGTTGACTGGCTCGATGCACACCCCGAAAGCTCCGTCTGCTTCCATCCCGTCGTAGTCCACTTCGAGGACGGATCGCGCAAGGACGCCGTCTACCCCATGCCGAAGGACAGCCCCGACGGATTTACGTTTGGGGGGCTTCTAAAGCACAACTTCATCCAGACGAATTCCGTCGTGTTCCGCTGGAAGCTGAAGGGACGCGAGGGAGAGTTCCCGTCCGACATCGTCCCCCGCGACTGGTTCACGAACCTGATTCACGCCGAGAAGGGGCCTATTGGCTTCATCCCCGAGGCGATGGGCGTCTACAGGCGGCATTCGGGCGGCGTATGGTGGAATTCGCCAGATGCGCCCGATGCGTTCTACCTTCGCAACGGCTTTCGCCACCTTGCGTTCTACAAGGCGGTGAAAGACCGCTTCGGCTATGACAACCCGTGCGCTGTGGAGCTCGCCGCCAGTACGATTTCAGCGGAGTTGCGCGCAGGCAATGCGGATCGCGCGGCCGAGACGCTCAAGGCGTACCCCGAATACGCATGCAGGGCGCTTGGAGCGGTTGCCGAGCGGGACAGGCTCGAGCGGGAACTTGCGCGTGCACGCCGCAGGCTGATGCGAGTGATATGGGTGGCCGCCATAGCCATCGCGCTGATACTATTTGTGATATTCCCATGAAGTTCGCGAAATCGCGCGGCGCGACCGCGTTCAGCGGTAGTCGATGCGGATGCGGTTGAAGAGCAGGAGCGAACGCTTGCTGCCCCAGCGGATCTTGACTATGCCGGGGAAGACCTGCCGCCTGTCCTCCTTGCGCTGGCGCAGCGCGAGGAGCTGGCGATCTTCGTTGAGGTATATGACGTTGTCCATGGCCTGCAGGCTGCCGAGACTGTACTTTGGCGTAACAAGGCATCCGCCTCCGAGGAACGCGCCGTACACGCCGAGCGAGCCGATTGACGCGATTACGTAGCCGCACTTTGCGATGAGCGCAAGGTCCAGGTAGCCCTTGTCGCTGCCGTTGAAGTCTACGATCCTGCTGTCGAGGTCGGCCGGCAGCGCCGGCAGCAGCTCGTCCCTGACATAGTCGGGCTCGTCGGAGAAGAAATAGAACCTCGCCCCGGGCTCAAGCGCACGGACGATCTTTATCGTCTTCGCGAAGTATTCCGTCGAGCAGGGGACTCCGTATGCGACTGACGCCACGGACAGGTCCCCGCGCCTCACGTGGACGGCGCAGGCGGGGCCCTTGGCGATCTCTTCGGCGACTTCCGCCGTCTGCCTGTCGAGGTCGGGGCGGAAGTTCTCCGAAAGCAGCTTGCGCAGGCCAGGCAGGTTGTAGCATGCCTTCGGGAACCCTCCGAGGTAGGCCGGGGCGGATATCTCGTCAAGCGACGATGTCTCCGTTAGGTCTATGAATCGACGCTTTTTAACTGCGGCGGTTTCGGCGTCTGTCGCAATCTCGATGGGCAGGTCGGGGAACGCCTTGGGGAAATCCCAGTTCCGTGCGAATTTACCGTTGCAGTCCTTGCCGTCTTCCCTGAACCACGATATGTCGAACTTTACCCTGACCTTGCCGCCGAGAAGGTTCGCCACCGCAAGGCCGTATGCGATGAAGTTGATCTGAGAGCATATTCCGCCGTCGATATGCATGACGATGAGGTCCTTCGCGGTCTTGTCCATATGCGTTCTCCTTTTACGGCTTTGCATTCGTCTTCCGTGCGGGCGCGAACTCGGTGAATATCGCGTTCCAGCCAACCGGGTCGCCAAGCTCCCCCCACGTCTCGTGGTCGTTCGGCGTGAATGCCCTGACGCTCCGGTAGATACGGCTTGTGGTGGGCGGCGGCATCTTGCGTAAGTCTGATTCGCGGCAGACCACGAGTAGCTTCCAGTTGTGCGCGCCGAGTGCGTCGATGGCCACCTCCAAGCCGTCAAGCCGCTCGGCCAGGGCCGGGCTTTCCCCTTCGCCCTCTGCGAGACGGTAGACGAGTAGCGTCTCTTCGCCGTTCGTGAGGCGCATGCGGAAATCCTCTGCGAGCTTTCCAAGGCGCATGCGCAGGTCTGCGAGGTCTTCGTCCATCTGCGCCTTTGCAGGCGGGGGCTTCCCCTCTTTCCACTGTAGCTTGACCTTGAAGTCCATCCCGAAGTCGACGCTGCGCCATGCCTGCTTCCGTTCATCCAGTTCAAACGCGCCTTTTGCAATCGCCTCGGGCCGCTTGAGTGCGTCCGCGAGCGCCGCCAGGCTGCCGGACGAGGCGGCGGAAAATAGCGAGGTGTCCATGAACCCCCAGCGCGCATGGAACCTGAAGGCCGTCTCGCGGGTGGCGCCAAGCAGGAGCATCTGCGCGTATTTCCGCTGCGCCGCACGTGCGGCAAGCGCCTTGGGTCCTGCAAAGGACAGAACCTTTCGCCAGACGCGGCGGATTCTGTGCAGTGCGTATTGGGGCATCGTCGATGCGCCGAACTCCTCCATCTTCCGGCGGAGCTTCTTCCCCCGCTTGCCGCGTCGCCTCTCCGCATAGGCGTCGATCTCGTCCTTGGAGCGGTAGTCGCGGACGCGGAGTTCCTTCTTCAGGAGATCCGCAAGCATGGAGATTTCTATCCCGAAGGCCGGGGCGTCGGGTGCATGGCTCTTGAAGTCGAAGGCGATGCGGCGAACGTTCGGAAGCGGCGTCTCGTCGATGCGGTTGGCGATGTCGCGGCCCGGCTCAAGGTTCAATAGGAGAAAGCTGAATTCGGCGTTTGGATACTTTGCCGACATCAGCTCGATTGCCTTTTTGCAGTCGTCGGGCGGAAGGGGCCCTGGCGAGACGGGCGTGTCGATGTGGACGAGCAGGACCTTTCTTGACTCGTTGAGCAGCTTGTCGAGACGGGCGATGCGCCTTGCGTACTTCTCGGCGATGGCGGGATACTGTTTTTCGATCGGGACCCCATGGACGAAGTCGTGCATGATGATTAGTCCCGTGCGGACATTTCGCACCTCTTCATGCCCGAAGGTGTCGTTCTTGCCGACCCAGGCGAGGTCCTCGAGATTCATCCAGTCCTTGAAGCCTTCGCAGATGGACTTGCACCTCTCTGACGGCGGCGGCGTTCCCACCCAGTCCCACGGAAACGACGCGAGCTGGAGGCCCGCGCGGCGCAGGATCTGCGAGCAGCTGCAGGCAAAGCCGAGCGGAACGACGAGATCGTATATCTTTGACATATGCGACATTATACCATTTCGGCCCTTCGATGGGGGGAAATATGGTATAATTTACGCATGGCAGCAACTAAGGTTGAGTATAAAAAGGAGTTTTTCGACAGGGACTACACCCTCAAGGAAGCCTATGGCCGCGTTTGGAAGTACGCGCGCAAGTATCGTTTGCGGCTTGCCGTCGGCGTAATATGCGGCATGGCGACTGCCAGCACGCTCGTCCCGCTGTTCCAGGTCGTGCAGCCTGCGCTCCACCACGTAGAGTCGCATGACGCCGGCGCCGTCCGGGAAGAGACTGCGCCGGTCGCCGCGCCAAGGCCCGAGGCCGATGCCGCCGCGACGCACGGCGGCAGGCACCGGAAGAGCGCATTCGAGAAGCAGATTGAGAAGAACTCAAAGTTGCCAAGCTGGTACCCCAAGGTGGAGAAGTACGCTGCCAAGTGCGGCATAACGATCCAGACGGAGACCGGCGGTATGGCTGGGGCCCTGCTCCTGATAGTCCTCGTCGTGATCCCCACGGTCGCCCTCGTGCGCCTTGTACTGACGTACCTCAACCACTACTGCCTGAGCTGGTCGGGTGCGCATGCCGTCGCCGACATAAGGCAGGAGCTTTTCGACCATGTGGAGCGGCAGCGGCTCGAGTTCTTCGGGCGCGTCGACGTCGGGCAGGTCATGACGCGAATGGCGTCCGACCCGCACCAGATACAGACCATCCTGTCGGTGATGCTTTCCGAGGTGGCGATGGCCCCGTTCGAGATACTCGTCGCGATAGGCTTCATCGTCTGGTTCGCCGTCACGAACCACATGCTTCCGACGCTGTGCCTCATCTTCATCGGCTTTCCGCTCTTCGTGATCCCGGTGCAGGCGCTCGGCAAGCGGGTGAAGAAGTGGGCGCGGCGGTCGATGGAGCGCAGTTCCATGGTCGGTTCGAAGATAATTGAGGTCATGACGTGCATAAAGATCGTCAAGAGCTACAACACCGAGGACCTCGAGACGAGGCGCTATGCGTCGACAAACAACTACTTCCTCAAGTCTACGATGCGCGGGCTCAGGATAAGCCTCATGGTGGGTCCGGCCGTGGAGACCGTCGGCACGCTCCTCATCTGCGGCTTCCTCGTCTGGTGCTTCGCCGTCGACATCAAGATATCCGACGTCGTGCCGATGCTCGCCCCCCTGCTTGTCATATACAAGCCGGTCAAGCAGATCTCCAAGCTCCAGATGCAGATCGAGACGTCGATGGCGGCGCTTAACCGAATCTACTCGCTTCTCGACGTGCATCTCGAGCTTCCGGAGAAGCCAGACGCCGTCTCCAAGAAGACGTTTGACGGCAAGATGGCGTTTGAGGACGTTTCGTTCCGCTACGGCACGGCCGAGTCAGACGCCGTCTCGCACGCTTCGTTCGAGATTCCGCGCGGCAAGGTCGTCGCCGTAGTCGGCGGCACCGGCAGCGGCAAGTCTACGCTCTCCAACCTGCTTGCCCGGTTCTTCGACCCGACCGAGGGGCGCGTCACGATGGACGGCGTGGACTTGCGCGACATCAAGATATCCGACCTTCGCAGGCTGGTCGGCGCAGTCGCGCAGGAGTCGATTCTCTTCAACGACACGATCGAGGAGAACATCCGCTACGGCACGCCGAACGCGACGTACGACGAGGTCGTGGCCGCGGCGAAGCTGGCGAACGCCCACGAGTTCATCATGGCCCAGCCCGAGGGGTATAAGCGCGTGGTCGGCGAGAAGGGCTTTGCGCTCTCCGGCGGCGAGCGCCAGCGAATCTGCATCGCCCGCGCGATTTTGAGGAACCCGCCGATCCTCGTCCTCGACGAGGCGACGAGCGCTCTCGACACCGTGACCGAGCGCATCGTCCAGGACGCGCTTACGAAGCTCATGGAGAGCCGCACGACGTTTGCGATCGCCCACCGCCTTTCGACGATACGAAACGCCGACCTCATACTCGTCATGGACCACGGCGAAATCGTCGAGCGCGGCACTCATGACGAGCTCTACGCGAAGGGCGGCGTCTACCGCAGGCTCTGCGACATGCAGAAGACAACGTAAATGGCCACACAAGCAAAGATCGCTATATTCGGTGCGAACGGCTATATCGGCCGCCATCTGTCGCGCCACTTCCTCGGGCTCGGGATGTCCGTCGACGCCTTCGACGTCCAGCCCGAATCCAAGGTCGCGTCCGTGCGCTACGAGACGTGCGACATCTGCGACGCCGCCTTCTGGGAGCGTTTCCAGCCGCAGGGCTACACGGCCGTCTTCTTCCTCGCGGGGCTTTCGGGCGTAGAGAGAAGCTTCCGCGAGGCCGAGACGTTCCTCAAGGTGAACATCGGCGGGTTCGCGTCACTTTTGCGCCGGATGGAAGGGCTTGGCGAGGCGGCGCCGCGCATCGTATTCCCGTCCTCCCGCCTTGTCTACGACGGCGGCTCAACTGTCGGCGAGTCGTCCCTACGGCGATCGCGTTCGGTCTACGCCGCGAGCAAGGTAGCGTGCGAGGAGCTGCTTTCGGCCTATCACGACAGGTTCGGCCAGCCATACGTAGTCCTGCGCATCTGCGTTCCGTTCGGCGATATTTCCGACTCGGGGTATTCGTACGGCACGATTGGCTTTTTCATGTCCAACGTCAGGGATGGCAAGCCGATTACGGTCTATGGCGACGGATCCTGCCGCAAGACATACACGTCGATCGATGACGTCTGCGACATCGCCGCACGCTGCATCGACGCCTCGGTTCCAAGCGGCGTCTACAACGTCGGTGGCCACGAGTATACCCTCAAGGAGGTCGCCGAGATGATATGCGCCCGCACCGGGGCGACATGGGTGTCGGTTCCGTTTCCCGAGTCTGCAAGGCGAGTCGAGATGGGCAATATAGCGATGGACAGCGCCAAGCTCGACGCGGCCATAGGCAAGACGGAGTACCGTCGGCTTTCCGACTCCATCGACGCGATATGAGCTGTGGGGCGCCTGCGATGAAGATCGTTCTTTACAAGGACAACCTTGCGACGGGAAGAGGGGCCGACAAGGCCATCTGCTCGCTTGCCGACGAGCTGTGTCACAGGGGGTACGACACGACGATCGCGACGGGTCCGCAGGATGTCGCGTTTTCCTTTCCCGTCGGTTCTGGCGTCGCAGTCGAGCACCGCAGTCGCGATGAGGTCGCCGATTTCGTTTCCGGTTTCGACGTCTGTATCGCGGCGGGCCCAAACGAGATACTCGACCTTACCCGCGGCGGCAAGGTGCGCGTGCCGACGAAGACGATTGTCGAGCTTCTCGTCTACCCAAGGGGCTTTTTCAAGTGGAAGCACCCGATCCGCAACCGGCGGCTCAGGAAGGCTCTCGCCCTCGCGGATATCGTGCAGATACAGATTGCAGGGTACGCCGAGAGCTTGAGCCCGTTCGTCGACCCGAATAGAATCGTTGTCATAGGCAACTGGGCGGATGTCCGCGAACCGCCGTCCGAGAAGGGCGAATCCAGAATAATTCTCTATCCAGCGGCGATCAGCAAGAGCAAGAACCAGATGCTTCTCGTCAAGGCGTTTGCGCGCATCGCCGCCGACTTCCCCGGCTGGGAACTGCACCTGTACGGCAAGGCCGTCCCGAAATACGGCGAGAAGTGCAGGGCTGCCGCCGGTGCCTTGCTCGGCGAGGGGCGTGTAAAGTTCTTCGACTTTACCAGCGACCTTCCGTCGGTCTATGCGTCGTCCGCGTTCATGGCGTATCCTTCCCTTCTCGAGGGTTTTCCGCTTGCGATGGTCGAGGGAATGAAGTACCGCCTGCCAGTCGTCGCAGTAGACGCGCTTCCCGGCGTTCGCGACATGGTGCTTGACGGCGAGACGGGGCTTGTCTCCGCGCCGACGGTAGAAGCGTATTCCGCGGCGCTCGCGCGCCTCATGTCGGACGGCGGCCTTCGCGCGAAGATGGGCGAGAGCGCTCGCGCGTTCTGCGCCGAGAGGTATTCGCGCGAGGGCATACTTGTGCAGTGGGAGCGGCTTATCGCGCGTGTTGCCGGAGAATAGACTACATGGAAAAGTACGAACTCGAAGATTCGCTAAAAGAGGAGATCCGCTCCCGAACGCTCGGCGAGGGGTTTATAAAGCTCGTCCAGTCGGTGCGAAGGGGCGGCGGACGCTTCAGGATCTCGCTCAGGCCCGTCGAGATCGGCGGCGAGCGCAAGTACCAGGCCGAGATGGCTGAGGGGCGCGACGTCCAGGTGAAGAACTTCGATGCGAACGGCGCGGCGGAAGGCGTCGAGGAAATCATAGCGCAGAAGGGCGCGAGGGAGCTTCACCTAATCACCGCGACTGGCGACCTCCATATCCGCGTCACAAAGAAGGGGCATGTCCTTGTCTCTCGCTCGGCCGGCGTCGAGCGCGAGGCGACGGTGAAGCCGCACGACAGGGTCAAAAACCTGCCGCTCGCGCAATTCGATTCCTCCGCATATCTAAAGGCCGCAGGGCTTGCCGACGGCGACGGTCGCATACGCGCGTCGATGCGCGGCAAGTACGACCAGGTAAACGAGTTTCTCAAGGTCGTTGGCGAAGTCGTCGCCCCGTGCGCAAAGGCACCAAGCACCTTATTCACTGCCGTGGACTTCGGGTGCGGCAAAGCGTATCTCACGGTCGCGCTCTACTTTTACCTCGTTCATGTGCTCGGCTATTCCGAGGCGAAGGTGGTTGGCGTTGACAGGCGTGCCGATGTCATCGAGTCGGCGCGGAAGATGGCGGAGAAGCTTGATGTCGCTGATCGCGTTTTGTTTATCGAGTCAGATATCGGAGCGTACAATGCCGAGAGCGTCGATCTCGTCGTCTCGCTCCACGCCTGCGACACGGCGACGGACGAATCTATCGCGAAGGGCGTGGAGATGCATGCGCGCTACATCCTTTCCGCGCCTTGCTGCCAGCACGAGCTACAGAAGACGATAGGCCCCCAGTCGTCGAAGCCGTTTGCAGGGCTTCTGCGCCAGGGCATACTGCGCGAGCGGATGTGCGACATTCTGACAGACGCGTTCCGCGCGATGATTCTGCGCATTCTTGGCTACAAGGTGCAGGTCATGGAATTTGTGTCGAGCGAGGCGACTGCGCGCAACGTAATGCTAAAGTGCGAGTACGGCGTCAAGCCCGGCCAGCCGGGTCCCGTCGGGGAGTATCTTGAGCTCCGCGACTGGTGGAAGGTCGTCCCTTGGCTTGAAACGCGCCTCGCGTCGCTTCTTGAGAAGCACCTTTCGCGCTACGGGGGCTCAATTGCGCTTCACGGATGCAGTGGAGTTTTGGTATAATCTGCCCGGTTGCCGATATGAGGCGACCTGTTCTGAAATGGAAGAGCCTATAGTAAAACTTGAGAAGGTCTCGAAGACTTTTCGCGATTTCTGGCTGAGGCCGACCGTCGAGGCCGTGGATGGGCTCGACCTTGAGGTTCGCCGGGGGGAAGTGTTCGGTCTGCTCGGTCCCAACGGGTCGGGCAAGTCCACGACGATAAAGATGATGCTCGGGCTTCTCGCGCCGTCGTCGGGGAAGATATCGCTTTTCGGCCTTCCGCCGCATGCCAAGGCAGCGCGCGCGAAACTCGGGTATCTCCCTGAGCTTAGCTATCTCCATCCGTTCCTCACGGCCCGCGAAACGCTTATGTACTACGCGGGGCTGTGCAACCTACCGCGCAGGGTCGCGCGCGAGCGCACGGACCAACTTCTCGAAATGGTAAAGCTCTCCGATGTCGCCGCCCGCGCTGTAGGCGGTTTCTCGAAGGGCATGGCGCGCCGTGTGGCGCTTGCGTCGGCGCTCATCGGGAAGCCCGAGCTTCTCGTCCTCGACGAGCCGACTTCGGGGCTCGACCCCGTGTCTACCAAGGAGGTCAAGACGCTTGTCAAGGCGCTTGCGAAGAAGGGCATGACGGTGCTCACTACGTCGCATCTCCTCGCGGACTCCGAGGACATCTGCGACCGTGTTATGATCCTGAACCACGGCAAATCCGCTGCGGAAGGGAAGGTGTCGGAACTCGGCGAGTCGCTTGAGGAGTTCTTCCTCGCCAAGGTGGGAAGTGGAGATGATTTCGCTCTGGCGGATTTTCTGGCTTGAGGTCGTCGCGCTCGTCCGGTCGTGGACCGCTCCGATTCTCGTCGTGGCGTCGCTCGGGTGGATGTTCGCTGCAAACTTTGTCCTCGTCACGGACGCGACCGACGAGGGCAAGAGGGAGATGCTCGTCCTTTACGGGCTCGGCGGCGTGTTCGCCCTGCTCGTCGTCGCAGTCCTTGCATCTTCAACAGGCGCCGTCGCGTCGGAGCGTGAGTCGAAGCGACTTCAGCTCACCCAGGTGCGCCCAGTGTCCGCTTTCGCGGTCGCGTGGGGCAAGTTTCTCGCGCTTGCGGCGGTCGCCGCGTCCGTCCTTGCCTTCCCCTGCGCGGCGCTCATCGTCTCGTCTGGGTTTTCTGAGCGGCGGTGCAGCCACGTCTACCGTCCGCTTCTCGAGTCCCCGCGCGAAGAGGCGCTGAAGATGTACGACGCGTATATGGCCGACCCAGAGACGTCCCCAATGGTCAAGAAGGCCGGCAGGGCGGTAATCCTTAGAATCCTCGAACAGCGCGCGAAGGACCACTACCAGACGGTGAGGACAAACGAGACCGCGTCGTGGACGTTTCCCGGCTTCCATGACTGGAGTCATGCCAACCCGCTCGTCGAGCCGTCCGCACGATTCCGCTTTTCAAACGCCTACAACATGCGCGACGAGGTACGGGGGGCGATTGCCGCAAACGGGTTTTTCGGCGCAGTGAGCAACATAACGCAGACGGCGGTGACAGTGCCGCTGCACCTTTGCCAGCGCGGGTGGGACCATGACGTCCTCTCGTTCACGAACGTGGGCGGCAATCCCGTAATGCTGCGGCCGAGGCAGGATGTCGAGCTGCTTGTGCCGGCCGACTCGTTTGCGTGGAATGTCTTCCGTTCGTATGTCGCGATGGCGTCGATTCTCGCGCTCATGGCCGCCTTTGGCGTCTTCCTCGGCACGGCGCTTTCCCGGCCTGTCGCGCTGTTTGTGGCCTTCGTCTCGCTAATAGTGGTCGAGATGGGGCCGAGCGTCGCAGAGCAGTATCCCGACAGCCTTGAGACCGACGCCATCGACAGGTTCGGGCTTTCGGTAGTCCGTGCAGTGGGTGCCTGCGCGAAACCGCCAAGTGCGCTTTCGCCGCTTCCCTCGCTCGCTGCAGACGACTGTGTCGAGGCCAAGGACGCCTTAGGCGCCTTTGCCGTGGACTTCGTCCTTGCGCCGATCGTCCTTTCCATTCTTTCGGCGCTTGTCATGCGCCGAAAGACCTAAATGCAGACTTAGGTCCCGACTTTCAGGGCATTTCGGAAATTTTCATGGTTGCGTACATGGGATGGGGTATGGTATAATCCATGGCATGAGACTAAGTCTTGGAACTCAAGGAGACAGCACAATGAAACAGAAAACGATAGGAACAAAGGGATTGAGCATCACGGCGTTTCTCGCCGTTGCTCTTGCGTTCGCGGCGGCGTGGCCGGCGTGGGCGGAGAGCTACGATTTCACCGGCCAGGTGGACAACAACTGGAATACGGCGAAAAACTGGTACACCGAAGGCTCAAGCGGTACCCAGCAGACTTCGGTCCCGTCGGGAAAGCACAACTTGAACTTCCGTTCGAACGCCTCGAAAATCAAAGCCAGCTTCAAGAGCAATCCGACGGTAAACATCAGCAGCAAATACACGGCATGCACGTGGAAAGTGCATGTGCGCAGTCTCGGCACGGAGAGTTCGCCTGTCGTGTTCAACGCCAGTTCGGACGCCAACGGCCTGAAAGTGGGCAATACGACATCCAGCGACAAAACTGGATATTACATCGCCTACGATTCGGGCGACGCCTGGTTGCGGCTCCAGAAGGGAACGTACGAAACGGCGAGCCAAGGTCTTTGGTACATCGGTTGCGCCAGCTACCAAGGTCATGTCGTCGCCGACAGCGGCGTCACCGTCTCCTCGTCGCAGAGCCTGAACATCTGCAACGGCACGTTTGACTCGAACGGGGCGAAGGTTTCGGGAAATGTTGTGTATCTCGGCGGCTACGGCAACGGTACCAATGGAAGGGCTGACACTCGCGCAATCGTGCGCGTGAACGGCGGGACCATGTCGTCCGCGTCAAATACCGAAATCGGCCTTTTCACAGGCAGCACGACAGGCGGCTATGCGCTTCTTTCGGTTTACGGCGGCGCGGTATACAGGGTGGGTAGCAATCTTCAGATGGGCGCGGCCAACGGCATACAGCATGACCAGGCGTGGCTCGCCATCACCAATGGCACGATGAATGTGACTGGCGCAGTTTACGTCAATGGTGGCGACGGCGGCATCGCCATCGGCGACGGCGGCAGTCTTGTCGTGTCCGCCAACGGCGGACTCTGCGTTGCGGACGGCGGGCGTGGGTATGCGAACGTCCCCAGCAGGTGAACGTGGCGTTCGAAGGCGGCACGCTGAAGGCGCTGGCCGACAGCAGTAGCTTCGTGACGGCCGCGAATCAGGTGACTGTGACGGTTGCGGCGAAGGGCGGCACAATCGACGCAAACGGCAAGACGGTGACGATTCCCGCCGATATCGGTGAAGATTCGTCCTCCACGGGCGGCGCATTGAAGTTCGTGGGCGGCGGCACGGTGACGCTTGAGGGCGCGATTTCGTGCGGCTTGACGCTTGAGCCGGGTGCGGCAATGGTCGGCGTGACGACGACAAGCAAGAGCTCCGTCCTCGAACACCTCACCGTGGCGATTCCTGTGAGCGGCGTACTCGACGGCACTCCCGTTCTCACGAACACGACGGCAGGTACTGTGTTCGACCAGTCCGACCTCGCGTTGGCCACGATTTCTGGCGGACAGAACGGACGTTTTGTGCTCAAGCTCGCCAACGGCGGCACCCAGGTTGTCGTCGAGGACACTCTTGCCGGCGAATACGTGTGGAATGACGGCGCCTCCGGTGCGGTCTGGAAGGCCGCAGGCAAGTGGTCGAAGAACGGCGTCGCGGGCGATTGGCTCGAGTCTACCTCCGCAGTGTTCGAGAACTCCGGCGACGCGACGACGATTGCAGCTGGGGATTCCGTGACGGTGGCGTCCTTGGCGTTCCGTGCCAGCGCGACGGTCAGCGGCACGGGCACGTTGACGCTTTCCGCTCCAACAGTTCCTGTCGCTTCTGGTGCGACGGCGGTCATCCAACCACAAACGGTCGGCGCGCTTGAAAAGACCGGCGCCGGAACGCTGGTTCTCGGCGCGTCGCGCACGGATGCGACCGTGGTTGCCGAAGGGACGCTCGCGATGGCGAACGGCGCGACGCTCGACGGGACGAAGCTCACGCTCGGCACCGACGCGGCGAAACCTGTCACGCTCGACCTCGGCGGTGCTACGCTCAACGGCAACACGTACGGATATCTCAAGAACGGCATGGACGTGACGCTCAAGAACGGCAGCATAACGCCGTCTGGTTTCTATTACAACCTTAGGCCCAACCTCGGCAATCTGCCGCGCACGTTGACCTTTGAGGATGTCAATCTGACGGCCGGACGACTTGCCTTCAACACGTTGACCGATCAGGAGGCAGATATCGTTATCAAGCGCTCGAATCTTGTCTTGCAGAACAACGACAACAACTGGATTATGCAGGCCTCGACAAACGGCACGCTCCGCATCGGCGTGGAGGACGGCTTGATGGAGTTCAGCAGCCCCGTGTACGCCCTTACCTGCCGCGATCTGCCGTCCGGCGCGTCGCCCGCCGCGCCGTCGCTCTTCTGGTCGCTTTCCAATTCGACACTTCGCGTGAAGAACAACCACAGTTTCTATTTCGGTCGCGACGACGGCTACAACAAGAACATTGAATGCCCGACAGGCGTTCTGGCGGCGACAAACTCGTTGATTGAGATTGCCTATGCTCTCTATGTCGGACATGGTACGCAGGGTGCGAACACTGCGGGTTCCTATACGGCGGACTTCGAGAGCTGCACGATCACGGCGAAACAGATAAGCGTCTATAACGACCGTCCGCTCAACGCCGTCCGGTTCAACAACACGCGCTTCGCCCTCAACAACAACTCCAGTTACTGGATCGAGACGCGTTATGCGTTCGAGACGATGGGCGAGGGCGGAACCGCGATCAAGCCCGTCACGATTGGCGCGGGCGGACTCGTCCTTGATTCCAACGGGTTCGATGGTTCGCTCGTCGCCGACCCGCAGGGACCCGGCGCGATAACGAAGACCGGCGAGGGCACGCTCACGCTCACGCGCGACCAGACGTCGGCCTCTGCGCTCAATGTCAATGGCGGCACGGTCGCCGTCGCGGACGGCGTTTCCGTGGCGCGTCCAGTCTCGGTCGCGTCCGGCGCGTCGCTCAAGGCCAACGGCTCTGCGACGTTCACTGGCGGCATCGCGCTCGCTTCCGGCGCGACGCTCTCCATCGCCGCCCCCAACGCCGATGCGCCTGCCGTCACGGCTTCGGCGATATCGTTTGCAAACGGCGCCATCCTTGAACTTCCCGTTGCGCCTCAAAAAGGCAGCTACAAGCTCATCGCGCTTTCGAGCGGCACGTTCGCGGCGGACGCGCTTTCGGGCGTGACGGTTTCGGGAATTGCCGTCCCCTACACGCTCTCCGTGGACGGCGACACGATCAGCATCAGCATTGAGCACGATTTCCTCTATGTCGAGAACCAGATCACGGCATCGCAGACGATTGCGAAAGACACCATCGTCGTCGGCAAGGGCGGGTTCAACATCGAGAGGCTTTCCCTTTCGGAAAACGTGCGTTTCACTTACGATCCTGTCGCGACGCCGATCTACGTCTATGGCACCACCGAGGGCGTATTGACTGTCGGCTCAGGGGCGAAGCTGGCGCTCTCGGCGAACTATGCGGACATGACGCTCGGACGCATCGTCCTTCTCACCTACAAGGACGGAAACGCCGTGCTCCCCGAAAACCTCAACGACATCTTCGACGCGTCGAGCATCGCCGCCGGCGCGACCTACACGGTCACGAGCGAACCCGCACCGGAAGCGAGCTACGGACGCCTGCAGCTCGTCCTGACCGTCGGCGACTACGCCAACGACGCGAAGGAGATCCGTATCCTCCCGATCGGCGACTCCATCACGCAGGGCGTGACGAGGGACGACCAGGGCGACTATCCGCAGTACCGCTCGACGATCGCCGCGCGTCTCGCCGCGAGCGGCTACAAGCCGAAGATGCTCGGACTGTGGAAGAAGGCG
>CADCAK010000012.1 GCA_902799385.1 uncultured bacterium
GTCCGAAAGCGTCACCGCGCAGTCGTTCGACGCCGTGATGCCGACGCCGGCGGTCGTGCTTCCGCTCACGGTGAACGGCCCGGCGTTCGTGAGGAATACGGTATGGTCTTCGTCCCAGTACCAGCCGGGTCCTGCGGCGTGGCCGGTGTCTACCTCGTTGATCAGGAGACCCGTCGGGGCGAATGGAATCGCCTCGCGATGCGCGCCGTTGACGCGGACGACCCATTCCTTCGCGCCGGTCGAGGTGAGCGACGAGAAGGTGTAGGCACCGTCGGGAAGCCAGAGGTAGGACTCGCCGCCCGCACCGGCTATCGTGTTCTGCGGCGAGTAGGCGTCGGGCAGGCCAGACCAGGAAACCGCCGAGCGCGGAGTGCCGCCTACAGGCACCTTCACGCGCCAGACGCGCGTACCGCTTCCGTCCAACGAGGAGAACACGGGCTGCTCGCCGAGAACGCCCGTCCCGAAATGGATGTCGGGGCCGCGCGTGTCGATCGACACCGAGGCGGACGACGCGCCGTCAGCGAGCGCGATGTCCGCCGCGCCCGCCCCGCCGGCGAGGTTTATCACGCCGTTGCCCTTGATGGCGAGGTTCGCGCCCTGCCCGAGGGAGACGGCGGGACATCCGTCCCTCGCCTTGAGCTGCGCGCCGCTTTCAACATCGAGCGTCACCGTCCGTCCGGCGGAGACCGTCAGCGGGATGACGTCCGGCTGCATGGAGCCGTCGAGACTGAAGCTATTCAAAATGACCGTGCAGTTCTGCTCGGCGACGATGCGTATCTCCCCGTTCGTCTCCGATCCGGAAATCTCGTATGTGGCACTCGCCTTCGAGAGCGCGAGAACACCCGTAGTGCCGTCGTAGCTGAAGTTTCCGTTCGGATCGCTCATGCTCACGCCGCCGGTAATCGCGTTCGTCACGCCTCCGACCACGACTGTTATCGAGGGCTGGGTTCCGCTCTCGAGCTGCCAGCCCGCGTAGAGCGTGAGGTTCCCGACGACGGAATACCACGGGAACTGCGGATTCGCAAGCGTTCCGTCAGCGTTGTAGTACTTCGTGCCGAGGGCGTTCTGGCGGTCGAACCATCCGAGGAAACGGTAGCTGCCGCGCGACATGACGGGCGCGGACGTCGGCAGCGCGTAGCCGAGCTTGACGTCGTGCACCTCGTTCGTGCGCCACTCGTCGTCGAACGTAAGTTTGTATTCGATTGCGGGGTGGGTATCGGCGCTAAGGAAGTTGCCGGTGCCGGAAAACGACGCGCCTGGAGCGAGATAAGCCATGCCATTGCCGCCGGTTGCGCCGCCAGAACCGCCAGAACCGCCGTCGCCGCCCTCTTTGCCGCGCCCGGAGTATCCCTTGCTGCGGGACGTCACCGAACCCTCGCCGCCATCGTTGCTACCGCCCTTGCCGACGCCACCCGTTGCACCTTCCGGCTTTGACAATGAAAAAGCGAGGGTAGTCCAATCGGAGCCGCCGCCTCCGCCGCCGCCTCCTCCGCCGCCTCCGCCAGCGCCGCCGCCAATGGCGTATGCCACAGCTCCGCCGCCGCCGCCGCCAGCGCCTGCGCCACCGCCGCCTGCGCAGAACCGACGTGCCCAGTAATCCGTGTCGCCGGTATCCGACGTGCCGCCGCCGCCGCCGCTGCCCGCCGAGCCGCCGGTCGCGTTTACGGTGACGCTGCCCAGCACATAGAGAGTTCCCATCGAAGTGCCGTCGTTGCCTTTGGTGCCGTTGCTGCCGTCGTTTCCGTTCTTGTCGCAGTCACCGTCAGTTTTCGTGCGGTACCCGTCGCCTCCGTTTCCGCCGTTTCCGCCGTTTCCGCCTATGCCGCCGATGGCCGGCGACGCGCCGCCGCCGCCAGCGCCGCCGTGACCTCCGCCAGTGGTGTCGACATGGGACGAACCGACGTCTGCGCTGCCGTCCCAGCTGCCGTTCTTGCGCCAGTCGCCGCCTTTTCCGCCGTTCGCCGCGTTTCCGCCAGTTACGTTCAGCGTGCCTTCGCCTGTGACGACAAGCGTCGAGCCGGGATCTACGCGGATGCCCGCGCCGGCGCCCTCGGTTCCGCTCGCGTTGCCGCCGTTCACCGTGAGCGTGACGCCGTTCGGGATGTAAAGCACAGTAGTGGCGCCGGGCTCGACATAAAGCGCGGTGTACGGCGTTGTGCGGGTGAGCGTCGCGCTCGGGTGAGCGTCGCGCTCTTTGGGACGACGTAGACCGTGTTGTTCTTGAGCGTTTTGCCTACATCGCCGCTGCCAATCGTCCCAGACGACGTGAAGCCGGCCCGCACCGCAAGCGGCGCGAGCACGAAAAGCCTGACGGCAAGAAATGCCGTCCATGCCTTGGCGTTGCCAAGCGATCTTTTTCGACTATCCACTGAGTGCACATTATACCAATTTTCTTCCCTCAAGGTCAACTTATCAAGGGTATTGGGACATCTGGGACGGACGGGACAGATGGGACGGACAAGACTCGGCAGAGTAGATACGCGCCCGACCTAGTCGCCGCGAATGCGGCGGGCGCGTTTCGGCGAAATGCGTTTTTCTGCACCTCACTACCCAACAACTAACTGTTTTTGGTAGAATAGGGATATGCTGCGCGAAAACGGTTTCAACTATCCCGAAGAGCTCCCGATCTGCGAACATCGGGAGGAGATTCTCGCTCTCCTTGACAAGAACCCAGTCGTAATCGTCTGCGGCGACACGGGCTCCGGAAAGACGACACAGCTCCCGAAGATGGCGATGGAGCTCGGGCGCGGGAAGAACGGCAAGCGCATCGCATGCACCCAGCCGCGACGCCTCGCCGCCGTCACGGTAGCAGAACGCGTCGCGGAGGAATTGAAGTCGCCAGTCGGCGGCATTGTCGGCTACCAGCACCGCTTCGGCAGGAAAGTCTCCGACTTGACGCGCGTCAAGTTCATGACCGACGGCGTCCTTCTCGCGGAGACTCGCTCCGACCCCCTTCTCCGCGCCTACGACACGATCATCGTGGACGAGGCGCACGAGCGCTCTCTCAACGTAGACTTCCTTCTCGGGATTCTCAAGCGCATCTTGGAGAAGCGGCGCGACTTGAAAGTGGTAGTCTCGTCCGCGACCTTGGACACCGAGCGTTTTTCGCAGTTCTTCGGCGGTGCACCAACGCTTTCCGTACCCGGGCGTCTCTTCCCGATAGAGATACAGTACCGCGAACCGCCAGACGGCGAAGAAGCCGACCTCCCGCGCGAGATCTCAGCCGCGATACGGACGCTCCCGCCGAATGACGACGTGCTCGTGTTCCTCCCAGGAGAGCGCGACATACGCGAGGCGGCGGACTACCTCCAGCGAAGCCAGTTACACCGCGACGACGAGACGATTCCCCTTCTCGCTTCGCTTCCCGCAGCCGAGCAGCAGAGGGCGTTCCGCCTTTCAGGAAAACGCCGCGTGATACTCGCGACGAACGTAGCAGAGACTTCTGTGACGATCCCCGGCATCCGCGCCGTCGTCGACTCCGGTCTTGCGCGAATCTCGCGATATGTCCACAGGACGCAGGTGCAGCGCCTCCAGATAGAGCCCGTCTCGCAGGCGTCGGCGCGGCAGCGCGCGGGGCGATGCGGCCGTCTTGGACCTGGCACTTGCGTACGGCTCTACTCGGAAAAGGACTTCGAATCGCGCGAAGCGTACACGCCGCCAGAAGTGCTTAGGTCGTCGCTCGCAGGCGTAATACTCACGATGCTCGACCTGCGGCTCGGGAGCATCGAGACATTCCCCTTCATCGACCCGCCGAGGCCGACGATGGTGCGCGAGGGGCTAAGGGAGCTTCTCGAACTTGGCGCGATACGCCACGACGCGGACCACGACATCGCGCTCACGGCGATAGGCCATAAGCTCGCGCGGATTCCGGTAGAGCCGCGCCTTGCGAGAATGCTGCTCGCGGCGTCGCAGTTCGCCACACTTCCTTCGGCGCTCCCGATTGTCGCGGCGATGAGTTGCGACGACCCGAAGCGCCGTCCCGTAGACGAAAAGGAAAAGGCGGACCAGGCACATGCGCAATTCCGAGTTCCGGGGTCGGACTTCCTCGGCACGCTGAAGCTCTGGAAGTGGTGGGAAGAGAAGTCGAAGGGGCTTTCGCAGACGCAGCTGAGAAAACTCGCGCCAAAGACATATCTCTCGTATCCAAAGATGCGCGAATGGCGCGATCTCGCGAGACAGCTCACTGACCTCTCGAAGCGCATAGGCCTCGACGTCGAGAGCGACAACGGCGGCCCTGACGCGTTGCACCGCGCACTTCTCACGGGGCTTCTCGCCCGCATCGGGCACCTCGACCCCGAGACGCACGACTACCGGGGCGCTCACGCGCTCAGGTTTGCGCTCCACCCAAGTTCCGTCCTGGCAAAGCGCAGTCGCACACCGCACCAAGCACCAGGCACTAGCGCCAACGGCGCGAAGGCACCAGCAACGCGAAAACACCTCTCTCCCGAATGGATCGTCGCAGGCGAGTTAGTCGACACTTCGCGCCTCTTCGCGAGAAACGCCGCAGAGATCGATGTCGGCTGGATAGAGCCGCTTGCGGGCGACATCGCGAAACACAGCTACCGCTCGCCTGAATGGGATGCGGAGAACGGCTTTGTCCGCGCAACCGAGCAAGTCACACTCTATGGGCTCGTAATCGTTCCCGCACGGCGACGCGACTACAGCCGCATCGACCCCGCTCTCTCGCGGCAGATGTTCCTTTTCCACGGACTCGCAATGGGAGAGTTCCCGCACCCGCCGCCTTTGGTCCGCGAGAACGCCGCGCTTATAGGAGAGATAAAGAAACGCGCCGAGCGCCTGCGCCGCCCAGAGCTTTTCGATGCGAACGCTCTCGTCCGCCACTTCGACGAGGCGGTTCCGCGCGAGATCGTGTCGACGCGCGAGCTCGCGAAGTGGCTTCGCGCGGCGACGGACGAGGAGAAGTCGCGCTTCCGTCTCGACAGGCGGCAGTGGCTCCCGAAGGTCGGCATATCGTCTGCTGCGTTTCCCGACTCGATACGCATAGGCGGCGTCAGGCTTGCGCTGTCCTACCGTCACACGCCGGACGATCCGGAGCGCGACGGCATAACATGCACAGTCAGGAAGTCCGACGCGGCGGTGCTAAAGCTCTGGAGCGCCGACTGGCTCGTGCCAGGAGCGCTTCACGAAAAGCTCGCGTTCCTTCTCGGCGTACTCCCCTCTTCCCTGCGGCGCGTCGTCTCGCCCATTTCCGACACTGTGGCGATTATCGCCCCGCTTCTCTCGCCAGGAGAAAAGCCACTCGTAGACGCCGTGCGAGAAGTCCTCAAAAAGCACAACGGCATCGCGATTCCCACGAGCGCGTGGGAGAACGTAAAGTATCCGCCGCACCTGCTCGTCCGATACCGCATCAAGGACGAGGACGGGAGAATCGTAGCTGAGACGCGCGACCTCGATGCGGCCCTTGCCGCCGCAGACGTCGGCGGGCGTAGCGCAAGCGCATCGTCGCCACACGACGACGGAAAGCACGTCGGCTGGGATTTCGGGACCCTCGACGAGAGGCAGTCTACTTCGTCTGCGGGGTGGACGCTCACGCACTACCCCGCGCTTTCAGACGAGGGCGACGGCGTAAGGATCAAGCTCTTCAAGTCCGCGGATGACGCCGCGCGTGCGCACGAAGCGGGCGTAGTCAGGCTCTTCTTCCTGCGGCTCACGCAGCACGCGCGCCCTTCTTTCGCGACGAACCGCCTGCCGCTTTCGGCGGGGCTCTACCTTGGCACAATCGGCTACGAGCGATCGCGCATCGCAGACGACCTTCTTTGGGCGGCGATACGCATGGGCGCAGTCGCCGGATTCGCGCCGATACGCTCGAAAGAAGATTTCGAGACGCGCTTCAGGGAGCGGCGCGGCGCAATCGACGCGGCAAAGGCAGAACTCTCGACCCTGTTCTCGTCCATACTCGAATCGGCGGCGGGATGCGCGGAACGGCTTGAGACAGCTGCGCCCGCCGTGGACATCTACGACGCAGTGGAAACGCAACTTGCATGGCTCGTGTTCCCGGGGTTTCTCAAGGCCGTTTCGCCAGAGCAACTAAAGCACTACGACCGATACCTTCGCGGCATTCGCGTCCGCATCGACCGCGCGAGGTCGAACCCGTCGGGCGACAGGTCGAAGGAATCGCGCGTCGCGCCATACTGGGAGCAGTACCGCGAGGCGATTTTCGGCAAGGGGCCAAAGATCGCAAACCGCGACGCGCTCGCGGAGTACCGCTGGATGGTCGAGGAGTTTCGCGTCTCCGTCTTCGCGCCGGAAGTCCGCGCAGCAATCCCCGTCAGCGAAAAGCGCCTCGACGCGAAATGGGCCGAGGCGACAGGGGAGTGAATCTCGCCAGCAGCCTCACGCGTTGCGCCTGCGCGTCGCGGCAAACAGCGCGGCACCGGCGGCGACGAGGCCGACTGAAATCGCCTGGCCGATGCTGAGCCCCCAAAAGGCCGCACGGGGGTCGCCCCGGAAGAACTCCATGCAAAAGCGGATTACGCCGTATCCTGCGAGATAGGCGGCGCACGTGTCGCGGCGGCGCCTGAGGTAGAGCGCAAGGAGCGCGGCAAAGAGGACGAGAAGCGAGGCAGCCTCGAAAAGCTGCGTCGGGAGGACCGGCACCATGCGCTGCCCGTGCTCGTACCAGCTCGGCGAGAACTTCGGGAAGACTACCGCGCACCACGCGTCAGAGTCCTTGCCGTAGCAGCAGCCGTAGAAGAAGCACCCGATGCGCCCGCAGGCGTGGCCGAGGGGAATCACGGTCGCGAAGAGGTCTGCGAGCGCGAGAGGCCTCTCCTTCTTGATGAAGCACCACGCGAAGAACACGACGAACGCGAGTATCAGCCCGCCGTAGAACATGAGCCCGCCCTGGTCCACGCGGATTATGTCCTGCGGGCGCGCGGCGAACTCGGACGACCAGTGCTCGACCACGTACGCGGCCCGCGCGCCGACGACGCCGGCGACCATCATGGCGACGATGCAGTTCGAGAGGTCCTTACGGCCCGAAAGCCGCTCTACGAGCGTCCAGCAAAGGAGGAACCCGACGGCCATACAGGCGCCGTAGGTGCGAAGGTGAAGGAAGCCGACATCGATCAGGTCCGGAAACATAGCGAGACAATCCATTTGACCGCAGCAGCTGCGGCCGAGCCGACGCCTGCGTAGGCGTCAAGGACGCGATGCACGAGAAAACCGCCGAGCTGCGCGAACGAAAGCGGCGTCACGGCGGCGAGGAACACAAGCACGAGCGCGACGTTCGCGAGGAAGATGAACACCCACGAAAACACGCGCCCGTAGAGCTTCACGTCCGGCTGGCGCTGCGCAAGCGTCTCAAGCGTGAAGAGCACGTGGAACGCCCACGTGAAGCCGACAGCGAACATCCACAGCGGCAGCCACGGCAGCGGGCGGACGAACGCCGACGTGACGAGCGCGGCCACGACCACTATGAAGGTGTAGAACGGGAAGAAGTACGGCGCAAGCGTTATGAGCATGTTCGACTTCGTTAGGTTCACGCTGCCGCCGGAGGCCGAAACGCGAAGCCTCGACGGAACGGCGCCGAAGAGAAGTCCCCATAGGGCGTGTGTGAGCTCGTGGCCGAGGACGTACGTCTTGACGGGATGCGGGACGGACATCCAGCACAGCGCGAACGCGGCCATACCGCCCGCAAGCGCTATCGACTCGGCGGTCAGGCCGCTCGAATCGCCTGCGGCCGCGACTATCGAATCGAAGAAGGCGCGCACCACGCCCCAGCACACCGGCAAAAGCGCGACGCCAAGAAGCATTCTCACGAAATTGGCCATCGTCAGTCGCCGAAGACGAACACGATCTCGCCAGGATAGATGCGGCCATTCTGGCGGGCGATGCGCTCGACAAGGTCGGGATCGGTGCGGAAGCGCTTCTGGTAGTCGATCAGCTTCGCGATCTCGCGCTTCTTGTCGTCGATGCGCCTCGCAAGTTCCGCATCCTTCTTCTTTAGCTCGCGCCCGCGCATGTACGTGGGCCACAGCGCAAGCGCACCCAGCGTCCCGATTGCCGCAAGAAGCGATATCGTGACGATCTTGGCAAGTCTCTCCTTGAATCCGTCTTTCATCGGCGTAAATTATACCAAAAATTTTTATGCGATTATCATTGACTTTTCAAAAAAATATGAGATACTATACGCCCGTTCGCTCGGAAAAGGCCTTCGCGGGCCCCATCCGGCGCGAGCTGACACAATTACAGAACACCAACCAACAACGCAAAGACATGAAGATCAAGACTACAAAGAAGAGCGCGGACAAGACGGTCGTCGCAAGGAAGGCCGCCGCCAAGCCCGTCGCCAGGAAAGCCGCAAAGCCCGCAAAGAAGGCGGTGTCGTTCACCGTCCACGCCGAGAGGGGCAAGGCGGTCTACCTCGCCGGTTCCTTCAACGACTGGAGCACAAGCGCGAAGAAGATGGCCTACAAGGCCAGGAGCGGAATCTACGCCGCGACCGTCAAGCTCGCCCCCGGCGAATACCAGTACAAGTTCGTGATCGACGGCACCTGGTGCGCAGACCCCGAGAACGAATTCGCAGTCAAGAACGACCAGGGTACTTTCAACTCGGTCGTCGTCGTCAAGTAACCCTACCTGACGCCACCGTTCGAGCCGCAAAGCCTCTTTAGCTTCGGCTCGAACGAAAGTCTTTCCGCCTCGGACAACCTGTCTACGTAGAGCACGCCGTCGAGGTGGTCGAGCTCGTGTTGGATTGCGCGGGCGAGAAAACCCCGGGCCGTCACAATCCGCGGCATGTTGTCCGCGTCGAGGTACTGGCACGTCACCTGCGCCGCGCGCGTCACCGAACCGCCTACGCCTGGAAAGCTGAGACACCCTTCCTTGTCGCACTGGCTCCCCTCGCGGGACAGTATCTCGGGGTTGAACATCACGAGGGGCATCGGCACTATCGAGTTGAACGCCTCGTCCTCGGCCGTTTCGCAACCTTCGGGGATGTCGATTACGCACATCCTCTCCGTGCGCCCGACCTGCTGGGCCGCAAGCCCGACGCCCTTCGCCGCGTGCATCGTGTCAACCATGTCGTCCGCGAAGGCGCGCAGAGGCCCGGTGACGACGGCTATCGGCGCGGACTTCTCGCGAAGGACTGGTTCGCCGTACTTGAAGATCTTGAGTTTCACAGTTGGTTTCTTCAGGTATTCTGGCTTTCGGCACGCGACCGAGCAAGCGCCGCTACGCCCCCGTCGAGCCGAAGCCGCCGGCGCCACGGTCGGTCTCGTCAACCGTGTCGGTCTCGGCGATTTCGGGCTGCACGACGGGCGCAAAGACGAGCTGCGCGACCTTGTCGCCCTTGTTCACTTGAAAGTCGGCGTCGCCGAAGTTCGCGAGGATGACGCCTATCTCGCCACGGTAGCCGGAGTCTATCGTCCCCGGAGTGTTGAGAACCGTCACGCCGTGCCTTAGCGCAAGCCCCGACCTCGGACGCACCTGTATCTCGTACATCGGCGGAATTATCGCGACGAGCCCCGTGGGCACAAGCGCACGGCCGCCGCGCGGAACAACCACGTCGGCGACGCTCCTGATGTCCATGCCGGCGTCGCTCGGATGGGCATACGACGGCAGGACTGCGTCGGGGTGGATGCGCTTGAAGCCAAGCGTCATTCTTCGATCTCCGCGTCGACGACCGACGCGCCCTCGCCAGGCTCGAAACCGAGGCGGTCCAAGTTCCACTTGCGCCAGGTCTCAGGTATCTGGCGGCGCTGAAGCGACTCGGCCTCGCCGCGCACCTGGAGCTTCCATATCTGCACCTTGGCGGCGTCGCCGGGAGCGCGGTCCTCGCAGACGACGAGAAGCGCCCTGCCCGTCCCGGTGGACGTGAACTCGGACACTTCGCCCTTGCGAAGCTTCATTGCGGCGGCAACGATGGCGTTCTGGTCGGGGAAAGCGCCCTGCTTCAGGTCGCATACGGCGAACGTGATGTTGGTGGACACGTCGCCCGACTCAAGCACGGCCTTGGCGCCGTTCTTCGCGACTGCCTCGACCTTGGCCTTGAACGCGTCGGCCTTGGCCGCCGCGAGAGCGCGCGGACGCACGATGTCCCTAGCCTCATCGAACGTCGGCACATGCGCAGCGCTCGTCTCGGACTTCTCGACAAGCCACACCGCCTTGTCGGAGGCGACGACGCCGTAGCGAAGGTCCTCGCTCGACGAGTCGAGCTCGGCGACGACCTCGTCGAAGCCCTGTGCGCCGGGGCAGATTGCCGTCGCGCGCTTCATGAACCCTTCCTTGTAGGGCCCTTCGAGCGAGAACCAATCGCTCGTCTCGACCTTTGCGCCCTCCTCGGATGCGATCTCGTCGAGGCGCGACTTGCCCTCTGCGGCTTGCTTGCCGTAGGCGCGGGCGGTGAGATTAGTCACGAGGCGCTGGACAGACTCGATCTGGCGCAGTTCCCTCTCGACCTCGGCCCTTACGTCCTCGAACTTCTTAACCGTCTCGACGCCGTTCGTGTCGGTCGCGGTGTACTTGTCAACCGTGACGTCGTAGTAGTCGCGAAGCGAGTCCTCGGTGACGGTCACCGCGGCAAGCGCGTTGCTCGAAACGGCGTCAAACTTGACCATGCGGAGCTTGATGCGCTCGGGCAACTCAAGGGACTTGGCGTTGTCGTCGTACCACTTCTTGAGGCCCGCGTCGTCGAGCTTGACGGCGTCGGCGTCGGCCTTGGCCTGCCTGAAGCGGGCGACACGCACGGTGAACGCGTCGGTGACGTCCGCAACCGCCTGCTCGATCTCCATCGGCGAAGCCCACACCGACGACCCCGCAAGCGCGGTGCCTGCGAGCTTCATCATCGTGAGCCTGCGCTTGACGAACTCCTCGTAGCGCTCGGGCGAAAGGCCGTTTTCGCGGAGAAGGCCGCTGTAGCGGGCAAAGCTGAACTGCCCGTCCTGCTGGAAGGACCTGTCCGTGCGGATGGCCTGGGATACCTCGGAGTCGGTCGCCTCGAGGCCGTTGCGGCGGGCGACCTCGACGACGGCAGTCGTCTCCCACGCCTCGCGGTTCACCTCGGCGTTGCTGCGACGCCAGTCGCGGTTCTGCCCGAACCCGCGAATGTCCTCGGCTATCGCGCGGAACTCGGCGGAACTGACGGCCTTGCCGCCGAGAGTGCCTACGCCCGAGTCGCGGGGCTCTCCCTTGCCGTCCCTTAGCAGGTCGTCCACGAGGAAGTCGAAGGCGAACGCGCCGCCGACGATTATCGCGAAGACACCCCAAAGCCACTTGTTGCGAATGAGCTTGTTAAACTGAAGAATTACCATTTTGCACTCTGAACTTTCTGTTTCCCTGTTTGTTGTTTACCTGCGGATAGCGTCAGAAATCTAGGTCGTCGTCCGTGGAATCTGCGGGAGCGGGGGCCCCGCCGCCGTTGTTGTCCGTCGGCACGGCGTCAACGACGTCCGTATCCACGGCGGCCGTGTCGGAAGCCGCCTCTGCGGCCTTCTTCTCAAGCTCGGCCTGGCTACCCTTGTCGTGCGGGGCGAGCTCGCCCGAGTTGACCTCGAAGCGGTTCTCGGCGAATGCGCAGCGGTTCTTAAGGTTGCCGACGGCGTCGAACGTCATCACGGTGACGGCCATGTTCTTGCCGATCTCGGGAACCGCGCGCTGGATACGCACCGCCGTCTGGGGCGATATCTTCCATTCGAGGAACTTCTGCTCCGTGTGCGACTCGCCGGTCTCGATGTCGCGGATCTTGAAGGTCCCCTGGTCGAGCTTGCAGACGTAGTCGCCGCGCGTGCCGTAGATGCCGGTGAACAGCGCGTCCTGCGACGTCTGTATGCAGACCTCGTTGGCGGCGCGCATCGAGAGGATGCGGAAGTGCAGCCCCTCGACGGCGAGCGTGCCGGTCACGCAGCGGATTGTCGCCTTGTCGCCGTCGCCCGTCTTTGCGTAGCGGTACGCAGACCTTCCGGCCGGATTGACGACGGAAAACCCGGGCGCATCGACAAACAAGAGCCCCTCGGGGAGGTTGAGCGGAAGATCGAGCGTTATCACGCCGCTCTTGAGGAGGATTGCCCTGGACTTCACCGCAAGCCCCTGGCCGCGAGTGCCGAATGACGCCTCGCCGATGACAACCACCTTGCAGTCCCTGCCGAGCGAGACGGTCAGCCTCGTGCCGGCGCCTACCGTGCGGTAGACGGACCCCAGCGGGTAGAACCTGCCCTCGACGGCGCTCTCCCAGTCGCGGGCGCCCGGCTTGAGGACGTCTGCCGTGCCTTCGAGCCGGGAGACCGTGGGAATCGTGTAGAAGAACTTCGGCTCGGACTTCGAATGGTGCAACTGCCCACCGATGTCGATGCCGACATCGACCTCTTCGCCGGCGTCTGCGGACGCTTCGGCGGCGGGCGGCGTCTCGGCGACACCGTCTTCGATGTCATCCTGCGCCCAAAGCGACAGCGCACAAAGCGCTGCGGCCACCGGAATGAATCGGACGATCGTTTTCATGTTGTTCCTTTCAGACGAGATGCGCGCCCTCGGAAGGCTTGATCAGGCTGCATGTCGGCTCGTCGCCGAACTTTGCCTTGTACTCCTTCGAGATCTGCGCCGCGATCCTATCGGCCGCTGAAGGGTCGACGAGCAGGCAGCAGCTACCGCCGAACCCGCCGCCCGAAAGGCGCGCGCCGTAGACCTCGGGAATCGCCTTCGCCGCGTCGACGATGGCGTCAAGCTCCTCGCAGGAGTTCTCGAACCAGTTGCGGCTCGACTCGTGCGAATCGTACATGAGGGCGCCAAAGCCCTTGAGGTCGCCCTTCGCGAGAAGCGCCGCGCCCTGAATGACGCGCTCGTCCTCGCCAATCGGGTGGACAGCCCTCTTCGCAGTCGTCTCGCTGAGGCCGCCGCGGTAGAGGACCCACTCGGCCATCGTGACGTCGCGGAGGTGGGTGACGGGCTTCCTGAGGACGACCGCGAAGAACTTCGCCGCGTCCTCGCACGCCTGGCGGCGCGACGCATAGGCGCCGTCGACAAGCGCGTGCTTGGCGTTGGACTTGACCATCATGAAGGCGACGCCCTCGCCCATCGGCACCGACTCGAACTCGTTCGTGCGGAAGTCGCTCTTGACGAGCGCGCCCGCCTGCCCGTACATAGACGAGGCCTGGTCGAGAAGCCCGCAGGGGCAGCCCGCGAACGTGTGCTCGGCCTTCTGTCCGATCTTGGCGAGCTCGGTCTTGCCGAACGACGTGCCGTAGACCTTCTGGAGCGCGAGCGCAGTCGCCATCTCAAGCGCGGCGGACGAGGAAAGCCCCGCGCCAAGCGGAATGTTGCCGCCGAACACGGCCTTGAAGCCCTTCCCGGCCTTGGCGGGCTCGCCGCCGAGGAGCCAGTTGAAGGTGCCGAGCGGGTAGTTGGCCCACGTCGCGCCCGACTCTACCTTGGCGACCGCGCCGAGCGTCGTCTCGTATGTCTCGTCCATGTCGATGGCGACGAGCGTCACCTTGTCGTCGTCCGCAGGAGAGACGGCGAAGAACGTGCCCTTGTCGATGGCCGCCGAAAAGACGTAGCCCTCGTTGTAGTCGGTGTGGTTGCCCAGGACCTCGATGCGCCCCGGCGCATAAGCGACCACCTCAGGCTTGCCGCCGAACTTCTCGGCGAACTTGGCGACAACCTTGTCGTATACTTCCCTGTTCTGCATAGCGGTGTTCCTTGTGTTGGATTAGGAGTTTGAAACGACCAGCGCCTCACTCGGCGCGCTTCGTCGGCTTCGAGAGGACGAGCGCGTAGAAGAGGACGTAGGCGAGGAGGCCGATTGACAGCCAGTAACTGCTGAGGATGCCCACCGTGTCCGCGAGGAAGCCCTGGACCGGGATGAGGATGCCGCCGAACACCATGGCCATGAAGATGCCCGAGCCCATCGGGACGTACTTGCCAAGGCCCTCGGCCGCCATGTTGAAGATGCCTCCCCACATGACGGACGTGCAGATGCCGACCGCGACCACGAACGCCATCGAAAGCGGGAACTGGTAGCCGAAGAGCGTGATCATCCTGACGGGCGAGAACATCGCCGCAGCGAGTAGCGCAATGCCGAGCGTCGCGAGGAACGACACCTGGACGCGCGAGGACACCTTGCCGCCCACGACGCCGCCGAGCAGACGCCCGCACATCATGAGGAACCAATATGCGCCGCAGACGACGCCGGCGACCGCCCCGCCGACGTAGCCAGGGCCCTTGGACACGATCTCGCCCGCCGCGTCCTTGACGCAGTCGGTCATGTAGAGCATGCCCATCGACGGGACGCCCACCTCAATGACGATGTAGAAGAAGATGGCAATCGCGCCGAAGGTGAAGTGGCGGAACTTGAGCGTCTCGACGATGTCCCTGACGACGGACGAGCCGCCCGCGAGGCGAGCCGCCTTCTCGTCGGCAGTCTCCATGTGGGGCTCGGGGATCCTGGAAAGCGCGACGACGACGAACGCGACCGCGAAGATGCCCATCGCGATCATCAGCGCGGGCGCCGCCTTGATGAATGCGGTGTCCTTGGTGATCTCGCCGATGAGCCAGCCGAGGACGGCCGGAGACAGCGTCGCACCGACGGAGTTGAGGGAGCAGCCGAACTGCACGAGCTGGTTGCCCTTCTTCCCCTCGCCGCCGAGCGTGTTGAGCATCGGGTTGACAACGAGGTTGAGCATGCACATCGAGAAGCCCGCGATGAACGCACCAAGGACGTAAACGGCAAAGGAGCTGACATAGCCGGAAAGGAGCTGCACGCCCACGCCGACGAAGCCGACCGCTACCGCCGCGAGCGCGGTGAACTTGTAGCCCTTGCGCTTCAGGATCAAGCCGCCCGGGATGCCCATGAAGAGATACGCTATGAAGTTCGCGGCGTTGCCAAGCTGCGAAAGCGCGTTGGACGCGTTGAACTGGTTCTTCGCTATGACGCCCATCGGACTTGCGAAGTTCGTCACAAACGCAATCATGAAAAACAATGCAAACATCGTGGCTATGGCCGCGACATTGCCGCCCTTTTGCTGCTGCTCGCTCATTGTAGTATACTCCTATTAGAGGTTTATTAGGTGTAATTTTACCGAAAATTGCCGTGAGAGTCAACACGCACCGGCGACTTTCTCGCCCGACGCCACTTCGAGAACCTTCTTCGCGCGCCAGCCGCCCCAGACAAAAGGCCGCCACGGACGTATGCCGCGCACGGCCTTTACAAGGCGGTTTTCGCCGTCGAGGAAGTATGCATCGATCGGGAACGACATGAAGAAGGTATGGATTGCGCTGCACTTCTCGATGAGAAGCCCCTGGCCCGGCGGGAGGCCCCTCGCGCCTATCAGCCCGCGCGACCGCTCCGCGAAGGTGCGCGCGACCTTCGCGCGGCAACCGAGGATATCGACCGCATCCATGTCAGGCAACCGCCAGGAACGCGGCAAGGAGGACGAGAATGAACGCGAGGACTCGCCGCCACAGGGGCGCGGGCCCGGTGCCCGGCGGCGCGGCGCACCCGCCGCTGTCCCTCTTCATGATGCGATAGACGCCGCGAAGCGCGAGCGGGAGGCGCCCCGGCGGAGTCGCAAGCGCCGCCGCCGCGCCCAAAAGCGCGACAACCAAGGCTATCGTGATCACGTGTATCGCAGCACCTCGTCAACGGTCGTGTAGCCGTCGAGAATCGCCTGGATGCCGTGCTCGCGCATCGTGCGCATGCCGAGCTCGCGCGCCTTTTCTTGCAGGAGGAGCGTCGGTGCGCGGTTGTTGATGAGCTCGCGAAGCGGGTTCGAGATGCGCAGGTACTCGACGACGGCCTTGCGGCCCTTGTAGCCGGTGCCGTTGCACGTCTTGCAGCCGCGCCCGAAGTAGAACGGGCGGCCACCTATCTGGTCGCGGGTCATCGATATGCGGTCCAGCGTCTCGTCGTCCGGTTCGTAGGACTGGCGGCACTCGCGGCAGCAGGTGCGGACAAGCCGCTGGCCGAGCACGCCCTCGAGCGTGGACGAGAGCAGGTACGGGGCGACGTTCATGTCCACGAAGCGCGTGACGGCGCCCGCCGCGTCGTTCGTGTGCAGGGTCGAGAACACGAAGTGCCCGGTCAGCGCGGCCTGGATGGCGATTTCGGCCGTCTCGAGGTCGCGTATCTCGCCGATCATCATGACGTCGGGGTCCTGTCGCAGGAACGCCCTCAGCACCTTCGCGAACGTGTTGCCGACCTTCGGGTCGATCGGCACCTGGACGATGCCTTCGACATTGTACTCGACCGGCTCCTCGGCGGTGAGGAGCTTCGTGTCGATCTGGTTGATGCGGCGCAGGATAGAGTAGAGCGTCGTGGTCTTGCCCGAGCCGGTCGGCCCCGTCACGATGAATATGCCGTTGGGCTTCTCGACGTCCATCGTTATCTGTTCGTAGACATCCTCGGGAAGCCCCACGTTCTCGAGGTCGAGCGAGGTCGCCGACTGGTCGAGGATTCGCATGACGACCGACTCGCCGTGGGCGGTCGGCAGGCACGAGACGCGCAGGTCCACCGGCCTTCCCGCGACGGTGAGCGCGATGCGGCCGTCCTGCGGGATGCGCCGCTCGGAGATGTTGAGGTTAGAGAGTATCTTTATGCGCGATATGATCGCGGGGGCCATCTTGACGTCCGGCGCCTTCATCTCGTAGAGCGCGCCGTCCACGCGGTAGCGTATCTTGAAATCCTTCTCGAACGGCTCGACGTGGATGTCCGACGCGCGGTCCACCACGCCCTGGTACAAAATGAGGTTTACGAATCGGATAATCGCCGACGAGTTCGCAGCGCTTTCCATCGACGCGATGTCGTTGACGTTCGCGGCGGCGAGCCCCTCGTCGTCGGACATTCCCTCGCCGAGGGACTTGATCATGTCCGCGACGGAGTCGTTCGCGTCGCCGTAGTACCGGGAAATGCGGTCCATCACGTCCTTCTCGCGGGCGAAGACGAACTTCACCTCCTTCGAGAGCGTGAATAGCATCTCATCGGAGATGCGCGGGTCCACGATGTCGAACGTCGCGAGCGTCACGGACGAGTCGTCCGCCGCCACGGGGAACACGTTGTACATGCGCGCCGTGGACGCGGGGATCGCCCCGGTGACGTCGGTGTCGATCGTCATGGCGCCGAGGTCTATGGCCTCGGTGTCCTGATAGGCGGCGATTACGCCGAGGAGGTCGTCCTCGGAAAGTATCTCTTGGTCGAGAACGGCCTGGCGGATCGACTTGCCCTCGGACTTCGCGGTGTCGGCGAGCTCCTGGGCGGACGCCTCGTCGAGGTAGCCGTTCTGGACTAGGATCTGCAGTATCGGGTCGTTCATCTCTACACCATCTCTTCCTTGAGCTTGGCGACGACGGAGTCCGGGTCTTGGGACTTGGTTATGAGCTCCTCGTAGGATATGAGCCCCTGCTTGTAGAGGTTTGTCAGCGACGCGTCGAGCGTCATCATGCCGAACTTCGCGCCCGTCTGCAGGTCGGACTTGATCATGTTCGTCTTGTTGTCGCGTATCCTTGAGCGAATCGCGTCGGTGGAAGTCATGATCTCGAACGCCGCGACGCGCCCGTGCACCTCGCCGCGCGCGTCCAGCTTCGGGAGGAGTATCTGCGAAATGACGGCCTGGAGGCCTGCGGCGAGCTGGGTCCTGACCTGCTCCTGCTGGTTGGTCGGGAACGCGTCGACGATACGGTCGATCGTCTCGGCCGCGCCGGTCGTGTGCAGGGTTCCGAAGACGAGGTGGCCCGTTTCGGCGGCGGTGATGGCCGCCGCGATCGTCTCGAGGTCGCGCATTTCGCCGACGAGGATCACGTCGGGGTCCTGGCGGAGCGCGCGGCGGATCGCCTCGGCGAAGCTCGGCACGTCGTCGCCGACCTCGCGCTGGGTGATGAGCGACTTCGCGGAGGTATGGTAGAATTCGATAGGATCCTCGATCGTGATGATGTGGACGCCGCGCTCGTGGTTGATGACGTTGAGCATCGAGGCGAGCGTCGTCGACTTGCCGGAGCCGGTCGGGCCAGTCACGAGGATGAGGCCGCGCGGCTTGAAGAGGAGCTCCTTGACGGTCGGGGGTATGCCGATCTGCTCAAGCGTGAGAAGCGTCGAGGGAATCTGGCGGAGAACCGCGCCATAGCGCTTCCTCTCCTTGAACACCGAGACACGGAAACGCGTTCCGTCGGGGTGCGCGAGAGCGAAGTCGGCGCCGCCGTTCTTCTCGACCTCGTCCATCTGCTCGTCGGTGGAAATCTCCTTGACGAGATTATAGGCGTCCTCCTCGGTGAGCGCCTCGTCGGCGAGCGGGCACAGCTCGCCGTGGACGCGCAGCTCCGGCGGCATGTACGCGCGGATGTGGAGGTCGGAGCCGCCTTCGTCAATGGTGGCCTGCAGAAGCTCGCTCATGTGTACGTCCATAAAACTCCTTTCAATTTCTATACTTGTTCAACCCTTCAACCCCCGTCAATCGGCGTCGCCCATCGTGACGCGCAGGACTTCCTGCAGGCTCGTCATGCCGCTTGCGACCTTGAGCATGCCGTCCTCGCGGAGAGTCCTCATGCCCATCTCGCGGGCGCGCTGGCGCAGGAGCGTCGCCGGGGCGTGGTCGAATATGAGGCGCTGGATGGTGTCGTCGACCTTGAAGATCTCGAAGATGCCCTTTCGCCCCTTGTAGCCCGAACGCCCGCACTTGTCGCAGCCCGCGCCGTGGTACATGCGCTCCGGGACGGTCTTCGACATGGTGCCGAGCATCTTGAGCTCGCGCTCGGTCGGGGTATACGACTCCTTACACTTCTCGCAGATCGCACGGACGAGTCGCTGAGCCATCGCGGCGCGGAGCGCGGACGCGACGAGGAACGGCTTTACGCCGATATCGAGAAGACGGGTGACGGCCGAAGGCGCGTCGTTCGTATGCAGCGTCGAGAACACGAGGTGGCCCGTGAGCGCCGCTTCCATCGCGATGTCGGCCGTCTCGGAGTCGCGGATCTCGCCGATCATGACGATGTTCGGCGCCTGACGGAGAATCGACCGCAGGGCCGCCGAGAAGTCGAGCCCGACGTCCTTGTTGACCTGCACCTGGTTGATGCCGGACATCTGGTATTCAACGGGGTCCTCGACCGTGATTAGCTTCTTGTCGGGCGTGTTTATCTGCCCAAGGCAGGCGTAGAGCGTCGTGGTCTTGCCGGAGCCCGTCGGACCTGTCACGAGCACGACCCCGTCGGGAAGCTTGATGAGGCGCTCGAACGTCGCCTGGTCATCCGTGAGGAAGCCGAGCTGCGGCAGGCCCAGCGAAAGGTTCGTCTTGTCGAGGATTCGCATTACGATCGACTCGCCGTGGTTCGTCGGAACCGACGAGACGCGCAGGTCCAGGTCCTTGCCGCCGACGTTGATCTGGATGCGCCCGTCCTGCGGGATGCGCTTTTCAGAGATCTTCATCTTCGACATGATCTTGATGCGCGATATGATTGCGCCCTGGAGCCGCTTGGGCGGCGAGTCCATCTTGCGGAGTGCGCCGTCGATGCGGTAGCGGACGCGGAACTCTTTTTCCATCGGCTCGATGTGGATGTCGGACGCCTTCATCTTGATCGCCGTCGTGATGATGAGGTTGGCGAGCTTGACGACCGCGGAGTCGTCGTCCGCGCCGTCGCCCGACTGGACCTCGTCTTCGCCGCGCGTCTGGACGTCGGCGTTCTCGTCCTCAGAGTACAGCTTTGACATCGCGGCGGCTACCTCGGCGCGCGGCGCGATGACCGCCTGGACATCTAGCCCGTGCAGGACGTACCTGAGCGAGTCGATGGCGTCGTAGCCCATCGGGTCGGAAAGCGCGACGGTGATCGAGTCCTCGTCGGCCACGACCGGCACCACGCCGTACTTCTTCGCGATGTCCGCCGGTATCGCCTTGACCACTTCGGGGCTGATCGCGTCGGCGTTGACGTGGCAGTACTTGAGCCCGAACTGGTCCGCGACCGTGCCAAGGACCTCGTCCTCGCCGATAGTGCCGCCCGATACGAGGACGTCGAGAGTCGTCTCGTTCTCGGCCTTCATCGACTTCGCGGCCGCATCGACCTGGTCGTGGGTCAGAAAGCCCCGCTCGACCAGGACCTGAATCACATACTCGTCGTTGCTTGTCATTTGTTTGTTAACATTATACCGCAATCAGCGCATAATGGCAAGTAGTGGCTATTTGGCAGATTTGCGCTCCTTGGCCTTGGCGGCCATTTCGGGAAGCTGGGACTTGAGCTCCGCGCCTTCCGACGGGAAGCTCGCGACATACGCCTTTGCAAGCTTGTAGGCCTCCTCGGGGTCAGTCTCGCGCTTCGACTCGATCTCGTTCGTGATGTCGGTCTTCGCCTCCTCTATCGCCGCGAGAATCGCCTTTGCCTCCTCGGCCTGCTTCTTCTGGACTGGCGTCGCGTTCTTCGCCTCGCCCTTCTTGACGGCAGCATTTAGGGTCTTGACCTGCGTCTTGACGGACTTTCCGAGGACTAGCTGCTTTTCCATCGACTTGAACGCCTGAAGCGAAACTCCGCCGCAGAGAACCGGCATTGCGCCGATCGCCGCAATCGCCTTCTGCACCGCAGCCTCGGCCTCTTCGTGGCTACGCCCGGAATAGACGACCTTGCCGCGATGGTCAACGACGTACATAAACGGAAGCCCGCTGCTGGACGGAGCGTTGTCTAGCCCCGCCCATTCGTATATAGGATAGGTGAGCTTGTTTGCATCGACGAGTTCCTTCACTTTCTCGGGATTGCGCCCCTGGCAATGCGAGCCGACGAGCATGAATGGCTTCGACTTGTTTGCATTCCATAGCTTCTGCATCGCAGGGAGAAGCGCACGGCACGGCGGGCAGTTGACGCCCCACTTGTCAACCATCACAACCTTCCCGGCGAGGTCGGACTCGCTGATCTTTGGCCCGCTGTAGTAGTTCGAGTCATCAAGTCCATTCCATGTTCCGGCGTTTATGGAAAGTGCCGAAAGAACGGCGAAAGCGACAATTGTTGCCCTGTTCATTTCTCAGTGTCCTTTCCTGTTTCGAAAATCGCGTACGCAGGAAGCCCCTGCACGTCCCTGAACGGCGCGAGCTTCCTGAAGCCCTTCATGTCGTCGGCCTGCAGCCGTATGACGGCACAGCCGGCGAGCGCCTCGCGGACGCGAGGCTCGGCGAGCGTCGTGCGTTCCATCGCCGTGCAGTTCTTGCACCACGTGGCCCAGCAGTCCACGACGATCGGCCTGCCCTTGGCCGCCGCCTCCGCAAAGGCCACCTCGAAGGTGTCGGGGGTCGCCTCGACCGCGCCGGGTATCCCGCCCGGCTGCGGCGCGACCGCTGCGCCGCGCGTCCAGCCCTTCCACGCGAGGTAGCCGTAGTACGCGGCGAAGAGAAGCACGACTGCCGCAAAGACGCGGTTAACGTACTTCATCCACGCACCGGGCTTGGGAAGGATCTTCATGCCCGCACCGAGGAACGGCCACGGCAGGGCCATGCCAAGCCCGAGGACAAACGGAAGCGCAAGCGCGATTGCGTTGCCTTCCGCATAGAGCCGCGCCGTCAGGACAAGAACGGATACGAGAATCGGGGCGACGCAGGCGCCCGCGAGGACTGCAGAGAGCGCACCGAGGAAGAACGGCACGGCGAGGCCTGCGCGCGAGGCGTCTGGCTTCACGACTCCCGAGCGGAAGCGAGAGAAGTCTATCGAGAAAAACCCGAAGAGCGAAGCCCCAAGCGCGACGAAGACGAGCGCGACAAAGGCGTTGAACCAGGGGTTCGACTGGATCGTCCCGAACGCCATGCCGCCGACTGCGGCGAGGACGCCGAGAACGCCGTATGCGAGCGCCATGCCGAGGCCGTAGACGGCACCACGCGCCGGCGACTTGCCGATGACGATCAAGTTGACGGGAATCATAGGCAGGACGCACGGCGTCAGGTTCATGGCGAGGCCGCCGAGAAGCACGACGACGAGCGAAAGCCACGTAAACGCCGCAAGCGCGCCGCCTTCTGCCTCTCCGGACGCGGCGTCCGGCGAGAGGAAGGCGAGGAACTCGTCGGCTTCACGGTAGCCCAGCATCATGCGCGCCGCCCGCTCGGGAACGGCCGCAGACGGTTCGGGGGCCGCCTCGTCCGGCGCGTCACCGACGAGGCGGCACATGCCGTCCTCGTCGCACACCCACATCTGGCCGTTTACAATGTTCGTCTCGGCGTGCGACGCAAAGACAAGTGCCGCAATCAGGGAAGCGGCCGCCAGCCTATGTAGAACCGATTGCATGTATCAGCGCGTCTTGAAGCAGTACTCTGTCGTGCTGCGGAAGGTTTCGCCGGGACGCAGGACGGTGGTCGGGAAGTCGGGACGGTTGGGCGAGTCGGGATAGTGCTGCGTCTCGAGCGCGACGCCCGCGAACTGGCAGAGCGTCTTGCCCTTCTCTTTCGCAGGGAGCTTGGTCGTCATGTTCTGCGCGCCGTACATCTGCATGCACGGCTCGGTCGTCCAGATTTCGAGGACGCGGCCGGACTCGGGGTCGCTCATCTCGGCGGCAAGCTTCATCTCGCCGCACTTCCCGTTCAGGACGAAGTTGTGGTCGTACCAGTTGTCCATGGGCTTAAGGCTCTCCTGCGACGCCATCCAGCTGGCCATCATGCCGATCGGGCGGGCCTTGCGGAAGTCGAAGCCAGTGCCCTCGACAGGCGCGTCCTTCGTCGGGATGAGCCCCGCGTCCGTCTGGGTGTACTTGTCGGCGTTGACCTTGAGAAGCTGCCTGAGGACGCTACCGCTCGCCTCGCCCGCGAGGTTCCAGTAGGAGTGGTGCGTCGGGTTCAGGACCGTCGGCTTGTCGGTCGTCGCCTCGTACTCTATGCGCCAGATGTTCTGGGGGAGCACGGTGTATGTGACCTTCATCGTGACCGTGCCGGGGAAGCCCATATCGCCGTCTGGCGAGACGAGCGTCAGCACGAGCCTCTTCCCGTCGTATTCCGAAGCCTTCCACACCTTTGCGTCCCAGCCGACGGGCCCGCTGTGGAGGTTGCAGAAGCGCGGCACCGGATTCGTCTCGTTGACCGGTATCTGCCACTCCTTGCCGTCAAGCGTGAACTTGCCGTTGGCGATCCTGTTGCCGTAGCGGCCAATCAGCGTGCCCATGGAAAAGCCAAGCGTCTCGTACTCCTCGACGGTATTCCAGCCAAGCGTGACGTCGGACATCTTCCCGTCGCGGCCGGGCGCCCAGCAGCGGACGAGGCGGCCGCCGAAATCGGTAACCTCAAGCGTGAGGCCGTCGGGGCTCTTCAAGGTGTAGACAGACGCCTTCTCGCCGAATTTCGTGACGCCGAAGGGCTTCACGTCGTCGGTGTTGCAGCAGCAGCCGGCCACAAGGGCGGCAAGGGCCATAAACGATAGCTTGTTCATTCCGATAATCCTCCTTTTGTGAGTTGCGGGATATTTTACCTAATTCCGCCGAGAATTGAAAGTGCGTTTCGTGTCGTAAGGGCGGCAAAGTCTTCGAACGGCGTCCCGCGCAAGTCGGCGAGGAACCGCGCCGTATGGACGAGATATGCGGGTTCGTTGGGGTTTCCGCGCATCGGCACGGGCGCGAGAAACGGAGAATCGGTCTCCACTATGATGCGGCCGTCCGGCACGATTCGGGCCGATTCGCGGACATTCTCTGCCGCGCGGAACGTCACTATGCCCGAGATTGAAATGTAGAACCCGAGGTCGAGAAGAGCGCGGCAGAACGACGGCGAGCCGGTGAAGCAGTGGATTATCCCCTTAGATGGAATCTCGCGCAGGATGCCGAGCGTATCGTTGTCCGCGTCGCGCGTGTGTATGACGACGGGCAGTCCAAGCCCGCGCGCGAGGTCGAGTTGCCGCGCGAAAAGCTCGCGCTGGGCGTCGCGCGTCCCGGGCGAATAGTGGTAGTCGAGGCCAATCTCCCCTACGGCGGCGGCGGCGGCGTAGTCGAGCGCGGGCAGCTCCTTCCCCGCCTGGTCGCGGTCCCATCCGATTGCGCGGTACTCGAAGCCCTCCGTCCCCGCGTTAAGGGACTCGCTCCCGCCGACGGCCATTATGCGCGTCACTCCGGCGGCCCTAGCGCGATCGACCGCTGCGGCAGTCTCGCCGCGCGTCCCCTCGAAGTGCGCATGCGTGTCGAAAAGACATGGAGCGCCCAATGCTGGAACGGACTCATCCATGAGCGACCACCTCTATTGCAGAGGAAAAGAAAGCAAAGGCAAAAGTGACGGCGCACGCAACGACGAGGACGACGAGGAAGAACGGGGCGGCCCGCTTCATGACCTCGCTTTCGCGCCCGGCGAGCCCAGCCGCCGCGCAGCCAAGGACTATCGACTGCGGGCACACCATCTTGCCGATACCAGCGCCCATGATGTTTGCCGCCGCGAAAAGAAGCTTGTGCGCCCACGACGAAGCCGCAGACGTCTGGAGCGCGCCGAAGAGGACGCTTGTGCTCGTGCCGGAGCCGGTCACGAAGCCGCCGAGCGCGCCAACGAGCCCCGAGACTGCGGAATACCAGCGCCCCGTTGACGCGACGAGGCCATCGGCAAGCGTCTGGGTCATGCCAGCCGCGCCCATGACCTTCGCAAGCGCGAGGACGGTGCATATCATAAGGAGGGCGAGGGAATAGCGCCAGATGGTCCTAGCCGCGAGCGCGACAAGTCGCAGGGGCCTCATACCCTGGCAAAGCCCGCCGACGGCGGCGGCGGCCAGCACGACAAAGCCGGGGGACGGCTTTCGCTCGTCCGGCAGAAATGCGACGACGCCGAGCGCGAGGACTATGAACGCGAACGGCAACCACGCCCACAGCTGGCGGCGCACGTCGATCCCCTTGCGGTCGCCGAGGAACGCAAAGAGCGCCATGACCGCGATGCCGCCGACGATATCTGGAAGCTCGCACCCCGCGAACTGCGCCAGGGCGAGCCACGGCACGGCAAACGCAACTGAAGCGCCAAGCGCGAGCTTCCAGCATTCGCGAAGGCCCTTTAGCCCGTCGGCCGCGATAAGCACAAGGAACGGCAAGATCGCACTGACGGCAAGCTGAAGCCACGCGATGACTGGCGTAAGCGCGCCAATGCCAAGCCCGGTCTCTCCCGCGAGGACGCGGGTCGGCACGCCTACCGACGCGAACGCGGTCGGCGTCGTGTTGGCGACGAGGCAGCAGAGGACGGCGCGCAGCGGGTCGAAGCCAACGCCGACGAGTATCGCGCAGGGAATCGCGACCGCAGTGCCGAAGCCCGCCATGCCCTCCATGAAGCTGCCGAAGCCCCAAGCGACCAGGAGCGCGAGGAAGCGCCTGTCGGACGAAAGCGCGGAAAGGCCGGACTTGATGTCTTCAATCGCCCCCGACGTCTCGGTCACTGCGTATGCGAAAAGGGCCGCGACTATGACGAGCCCGATGGGAAAGAGCCCCGTAGCGGCACCAGCCGCCGCGCACTCCGCTATGCTGCCTGCGGAAAGCCCGCGCCACAGGAACGCCTCCGCCGCGCCGACGGCGAACGCGGCAAGCGCCGCCTTCCACGCGGGAGCCCTAAATGCCGCAAGCGCAGTGACCAGCACGGCGATCGGCAGCGCAGAAAGCAGGAATGCCAAGGCTCACGCTCCGCAGGCCGTACTAGGCGTCACTCGCCGAACGTGCAGTCCAGCGCGTCGGAAATCATGTCCACAGCCTCTTCGAGGTCGGCCTCCTTGAGGACGAGGGGCGGCAGGAACCTTACGACGCGGGGACCGGCCGTGAGGGCGAGGATGCCCTGCGCCTGGAGCGCCTCGACGACTTCCTTCGCGTCGGCGTCCACGACGAGCCCGAGCATGAGGCCCTTGCCGCGCACTTCGAGAACCTTGTCGTACTTGTCGACGAAGCCTTGCAGGGCCTCGCGAAGAAGATTTCCAAGTTCAGTCGCCTTTGCGAGAAGACCCTCGCTCTCGATCACGTCGATGACGGCGAGCGCGGCCGCCGCCGCGACGGGGTTGCCGCCGAAAGTGGACGCGTGGCTCGGCGCAACGAGGACATCGGCGAACTTCGCGTTCGAGACAAGCGCGCCCATCGGAAGTCCGCCCGCAAGCGCCTTGGCGCATGTGAAGAGGTCGGGCTTGACGTCATAGCCCTGCCACGCGAACCAAGTCCCAGTACGGCCCATGCCGGCCTGGACTTCGTCCACGATCATGATGAGGTTCCGCTCGTCGCAGAGAGCGCGCACGCCCTTCATGAACTCCTCGGTCGCGGGCGTGACGCCGCCCTCGCCTTGAACGGCCTCGAGCATGACCGCGACGGTCTTGTCGTTGATGGCGGCCTTGACCGACTCAATGTCGTTGTAGTCTGCGTATGCGAAGCCGACGGGCAGCGGGTCGAAGCCCTCCTGGCACCACGCCTGCGCCGTAGCGGCGACGGTCGCGAGCGTGCGGCCGTGGAAGCCCTGCCTGAACGTGACCACCTCGTAGCGGCCGCCGTTGGCGGAACCCCACTTGCGGGCGAGCTTGATGGCCGCCTCGTTCGCCTCGGCGCCGGAGTTGCAGAAGAACACCTTGCCGCCAAGCCCAGAAAGCTCGACGAGCTTCGCCGCGAGGCGCGTGGCGGGCTCGTTCGCGAAGAGGTTGGAGCTGTGCGTCATCGCGGCGGCCTGTTCCTGGATCGCCTTGACGACCTTCGGGTGGGAGTAGCCGACGGACTGCACGCCTATGCCGCTCGTGAAGTCGTAGAACGGACGGTTGTCAACGTCCCTTACCGTGACGCCCTTGCCGCTCGCGAGGACGACCGACGGCGAATACGTCGGCATCAGGGACGCCTTGTAGATGTCGAGGATTTCCTGTGTCTTGTTGCTCATTCCGTTATCTCCGTTCCCACGCCTTCACGCGTGAATATTTCCAAAAGCAGCGAATGCGCCATGCGTCCGTCCTCTCGACTTTCGGGAGCATTCCGCCCGAGATCACGCCTTCCTCCCTAAGGGTCGAGAGGTCGCCGAGGTGCAGCGTCGAGAAGAGCGTACCGGGGTCGGACGGATCCTTCAGGATGCCCGGGACATCCGAGACGAGCGCGAACTTGCGGACCTTCAGCGCCTTTGCAAGCGCGGCGGCGGCGAAGTCGGCGTTGACGTTGTACAGGTGGCTGTCGTCGACGCCCGTGCCAATGGGCGTAACGACGGGGATGATGCCGGCGTCGAGCATCTCGCAGACGGCGCGCGTGTCGGCCGAGACGACCTCGCCCACGTAGCCCCTGTCGGGAGTCTCTATCTTGCGCGCGGCGAAGACCCAGTTGCCGTGGATCGGGCGGGCGTTCGCGCCTCGCTTCTGAAGCCTGCGCACGATGTCTGGGTTTACGACGTTGTTGAGAGTGTGGCGGACGACCTCCATCGTCGCCTCGTCCGTGACCCTGAGGCCCTCGACGAACTTCGGCTCGTGGCCGGACTCCTTAAGCGCCTTGGAAATCGCCTTGCCGCCGCCGTGTACGATGACGACCTTCATGCCGACGACGCGCATGAAGGCAATGTCGTCCATCAGCGAATCGAGGTTCGCATCGCTCTCCATCACGGAGCCGCCGAGCTTCACAAGCACGGCCGATCCGTGGAAATCGCGAATGTACGGCAAGGCCTCGGTCAAGACCGCCGCCTTAGCCACTGCTGTATCCATTGCACTCATTAGGACGCATAGTATACCATAATCCGCCCCGCCTTGTGCGGAAAAACGCCGCCGGAAGACGCTCAGCGGGGAACGGGCCTGCCGACGAGTGTCTGCGGATGCGCCTCCGTGACTTCGACGCGCACCGTCTCGCCGCTCTTTTCTGTCGCTTCGCCCGCGACATCCCATACGACGATGCGGTTGCCGGAGTCTCGGCCCGACCATCGGGACTTGTTGCGCTTCGACGGACCCTCGACCATCACTTCGCGGACTGTTCCCACAAGGCGGTCGTTGCGTTCCTGCCCACGCCGCTCCTGGTCTTCGAGTAGCACCTGGTCACGCCGCTCCTTCTCGGCGGTCGGCACATCGTCTGGAAGCGCGGCCGAGCGCGTGCCAGGGCGCGGAGAGTACTTGAAGACAAAGGAATTGTCAAAGCCGGCCTCGTCCATCAGCGAGCGCGTCGCCTCGAAGTCGGCCTCCGTCTCGCCCGGATAGCCGACGATGACGTCGGTCGTGACGGCGAACTCGGGGTCAAAGTCGCGCAGCTTCCTCACGGCTGCGAGGTATTCGTCGCGCGTGTAGCGGCGCCCCATCTCGGCAAGGACGCGGTCCGAGCCGGACTGGACGGGCAGGTGAAGATGTCGGCAAATCTGCGGGAACTCGCGGTAGGCGCGCACGAGCTCGTCCGTACAACCTTTCGGATGCGCGCTCGTGAAGCGGATGCGCTCAATGCCGGGGACAGTGGCTATCGCCTCAAGAAGACGCGGAAACGGCTCGGTGTATCCGCCAGGGCTCGGCGCGTCCTTTTCGTCCCACGCCGCGTTGCGCACGCCGTACCTGAGCACGCTCTGCCCCAGAAGGCACACTTCCTTGACGCCGCGTTTCGCGAGCGCGGTAACTTCGGCGACGACTTCTCGCGCAGGGCGGGAATATTCATGGCCTCGGACGTCCGGCACGATGCAGTAGCTGCAGCGGTTGTCGCACCCGAGGAGAACCGTAACGAACGCCTGCCATCCCCCTTCGACATGCGCGGCAAGGCAGTCCGGCACAAGGTCTTCGCCAAGCTCAAGCCGTGGCAAGCGCCCTTCCTCGAGGATGCGCGGGATGAGACCGAACGCGCGCGGACCGACGGCGAAGTCAAGTTTTGGGAGGCGCTTGAAGACGTCCGCGCCCATCCGCTTGACGGCACAGCCCATAAGCCCCGTGAGCTTCTTTGCGGCGATGAGGTTGCCGACCTTGCCGACTGCCTTTTCCTCGGCCTTCTGGCGAACGGTACAGCTGTTGACGATTACGAGCTCTGCTTCCTCTTCGCCCGCCGCCTTCTCGTGCCCAGCGGCGACAAGCAGAGCCTCGACCGCCTCCGAGTCGCGCACGTTCATCTGGCATCCGTATGTGTGGATATGGAATTTCATTCGTTGCTGGCGTCGGCGCAGCGTCTATCCGTTCCGGCGCCTCTTCAGTGCGACGAGGGTTTCAAAACGGGCGGTGCGCGGAAACATGTTGAACCAGCGGACGGACTCTACCGCATAGGAACTCGAAAGCGTCTTGAGGTCGCGCATAAGCGTCGCGGGATCACACGAGACGTAGAGGATGCGCGGCGCGGCAGACGCGGCAAGCCACTTCGGGACATTCGGCTCAAGCCCGCCACGCGGCGGATCTACGATCACCGTTGTCCTCGGCCCAATCTTTATGCGGCCGACATTGCGCCCAACCTGCTCCGAGAAGAACCTTGCGTCTATCGCCTTCTGCGCGGCAGCATTTCGCTTCGCAAACTCTATCGCCTGACGCCCGGACTCTATGCCTGTCAGCCGCGGCGGCTTGCAGCAAAGCCCCAGCACGCCGACGCCGCAGTAGAGGTCGAGGACCTCCGGAGCTTCCGCCGCACCCTTCTGGTATTCGGCAACTACCGCTTTCGCAAGTTCCTCGCCGACATCGGTGTTCACCTGGTAGAACCCATCCGCAGGAACTTCAAAGTCGAGTCCGCAAGTCGTTTCCTTCAGAACTAAGTCCTTCGGCGCGTCGCCTATCCACCACTTGACGCCGCTCTTCTTCGTCCAGCGGACGGTGACGCTTCCCTTGCGCTCGGTGTCCTTGCGCACCTGGATCGGGCCCGTCGTAAGCAGCGTCGTGACGGCGCGGCGTATTTCGCCGAGGCTCGAGTTGATCTCGGGACGCGCAAGCGGATCGTCGGCGACATCGACAATTTCGTGCGACGGCTCGGTGCGGTAGCCGATGCGCCAGACATTGCCGTATTTCGCAAAGTGGTAGACGACCTTGTTGCGATAGTTGAACTCAGAGCCGCCCTTCGCGGAGACGAATTCTGGCACTTCGATGCGGGCACGCTCGAGGAATTCCATAAGCTGGCCCTCCTTCGCCTTTAGCTCACCGTCATAGGAGAGATTGGCGTAGACCATCCCGGGCACGACGCGCCCTGCCTCGCATTCGACGCGATCGGGAGATTTCTCAACGACCTCGACAAGACGCGCCTTGACGAAATGCTTCTTCTCCTCGACGATCTCCGCCTTGACCTGCTCGCCGGCCCATGCGCCGGGAACGAAAACGACACGTCCGTCGCCAAGGCGCCCGAGCCCGTCGCCGCCGTAGACGTTCTTTGCAATGTAGACAGTTGAAGTCATGTATCCTTCCTCAGTTTCCTTATGAGCGCAATCTCGTCGCGGTATCCCTGCAGGTCGCACGGCGTTTCAAGGTAGAAAGGCAGGTCCCTAAGCTTCGGATGGTTCACGACGCGCATGAGCGCGTCAAGCCCGATCTTCCCCTTGCCGATCTTCTCGTGGCGGTCCTTGTGTGCGCCGAGGGCGTTCATCGAGTCGTTGAGGTGAATCGCCTTTAGCCTGTCAAGCCCTACGATTCGGTCAAACTCGGCGATTACGCCGTCAAGGTCGTTCACTATGTCGTAGCCGCCGTCCCAGACGTGGCACGTGTCGAGGCAGACGCCTATAGGGGGAACGGGGAATGGGGAATGGGGAACGGGGAACAGCCGGGACTCCGTACGGTCGATAATCGCGCGGATCTCGGCAAAATCCCTGCCGACCTCGCTGCCCTTCCCCGACATGGTTTCGAGAAGGATTGTCGTGGAGGGAAGCTTGCCGCCGTGCGAATCGATCCAGCGAAGGAGTATGCGCGAGAGCATTCCAGATATGAGGTTGACCCCCTCTTCGGCGCCCTGCCCGACATGGCTGCCTGGATGAAAGTTGTACATCGCGCCCGGAGTATGTTCAAGGCGATCCAAGTCATCTGCCATTACCTCCTCGGCAAACTCTCGGACACGCAGCTCGGCGCCCGCCGCGTTCAGCGTGTATGGCGCGTGGGCGAGAATCGGGCCGATGCCGTTCGCAGCGGCAAAGTCGAGGAACGCCGCGACATCGCCCCTGTCTATAGGCTTCGCCGCGCCGCCGCGCGGGTTGCGCGTGAAGAACTGGAACACGTTCGCGCCGATCGACACGGCCGTCTGCCCCATGGCGAGATAGCCCCCCGATGCGCTGAGATGACATCCTATTTTCATTGACGGGAAGTATAGCATAATCGCGCCGCCTGCACCACAGTCACTTCAATCCCAGAATGCGCGAGATCGCACCCGTCACCTTCGACATCGCGCTTTCGAAATCGCCCTTCCTGGCAGGGACTGTCGCGCTCTCCACGACGGCGTCGCCCTGCTTCAACGAAACCTCTACGGCGTTCCCCGCGCGGCGGACCGATATCGCAAACTCGACGACTTCCTCTGGCGGCGGCTCGTCCGGCTGCGGCTCCGGCGGCTTTTCGTCGGTTTGCGGCTGCGGCTCGTTCATCTCGTCGAGAATCGTCCTCGCGAGAAGCTCTATCTTGCGCCGGACGCTCGGGAAAAGCGCCTTGTGCTGTTCGGCGGCGTTCGCGGGACGCTTCGCCTCGTCGGGCCAGAGCGTGTCGAGCCGCGACGCCTCCCACGACGCCTCGGTCGCCTGGGTGAGCAGTTCCACGACGGTCTTCAAATCTGGCGTGCGCGACCAGAAAGAGTCCTTGCGCCGCTTCGCCTCGACGAGGACCTGCGCGTGGCTCCTGTCCACGATGGCGTTCTGCGCAGCGATCGCGCTGCGAGCGATGTCGAACGCGGCGGCCACCTCGGCGTCGGCGCGGCGGTCTGCCTCTTCCATGAGCGGCCTACCCTGCGGCGCGTCCGCGAGTGGCTTGAGGGCCGCGAGCGAACGCCACTCCCTCACCGACTTCGCGTAGTCGCTTCTCGCCGCCACGTCATCCGCGACTTCCGCAGGCGGGAACCAGGTGCCGTCCGCGAGCGCGGGCCACGTGCCGTCGGCCTGGCGCTTCGCCGCAGCCGCGCGCGCCTCGCGCCACTTTGGAAGGACTTCCCTTCTCACCTTCGCGTCGGCTGCCTTCCCGATACGCTCGCAGCCGAGGCGCGAGGAAAGGTACTGACGCAGTTCGCCGCGCTCGGGGAGCGGCGCGTCGCCGCACGTCCCGTCGAGGGCGCACGCAAGGAGCGCTGCGGAGTAGCGGCTTGCGAATATCCTCTCGCTCTCCGAGGCCTTCACGTGCATTTGCGGCGACTCGACGATCTCCCTAAGTATCGAATCGACGTCGACCTCGACCTTGGTCGTTTCCATCTTCTTTTCGAGGCGGTCGAGGGTGCGGCGCTCTACGGCGGGGCCGATGGACTTCTCGAACGTCCCAGCGAATACGCCCCACGCCTTTGACGGATCGTCCGCCTTTTCGCGGCGCTCCTTCACGTTTTCCTTGAGACGCGCCTTTAGGTCTGCGGCGAGCATCGACGGCGCGGCGGTGTCGCACCTCGCGCGCATCAGATACTCCGCCTGCCTGCGCTGCTCGCGGCGGGCGTCCTTTATGACCGGCTCCACCATGCGCTCGCTTATGAACTGGCGGTTTTCGGCAAACACCGCCGTCTTCTGCCCGTCGAGGATGCGCTTCTGCATCTGCTCGCGAAGTTCGTCGTCACTTTTTGCATCGAACTCGGCCTCTGTAGGACGAGTCGCAGCGACAATGGTCCTGGCCTGTGCCTCGACTGCGGCCTTGCGCTCGGCGGCGAACGCGGACGCGAAGTGCCTGCCTGCGATTTCGCCGGCACTTCCGGCGTCGAGCTCCGCCGCGCCCGGCGCGATGCCAAGCCGTTCGGCGATGTCGCGCGACCTCGCCGCGAACTGCGCGCGCAGCTCGTCGGCAAAGACACCGCGGCAAAGCGCCTCGGCCTCGTCCGGCTTCTCGAACTTCTTTGGGTCGGCAAGCATCGCCCTCTCAAGCGCCCCCGGCGCTGGCCCCTTGTCGAGCAGTTCTCCGCGCACGCGGGAAAGCGAGATGTCGCGAGCGCCGTCGCGCGCCGTGGCGTCGAACTCGGCGTTGCCCGCCGAGAGCGTCGCGGCCAAAAGCAATGCAAGCATGTTCATGGCAGTACCTCCGCGCCGGTCGCCTCGGCCACGAGCCTGAGTGACCTTGCCTTCAGTGCGTCCGCAAGCGCGCTTGGGTCGGCGATGTCGCCGAGCGCGGACGGGTTTTCGATCCACTGGCGCTGGAGGCGCGCAGCAAGAGCTCGCTGCACGCCCCGCGCGTCGAGGCGGACTTCCTCGACGCTGCGCGCGATCTCTTCGCCGAGCCATGCCCTTTCGCCGTCGGCAAGCGAGTCTTCGGCGAGCTTCGCCTCGTCGAGGACGGCGGACTTCCACGCGGCGGCGAGCGCGGCGGGGTCGCGGTAGTCGGCGAACGCGGCGGCGGAACCGGACGCAAAAGCGGCCTTCGCCGCAGGCGCGAGCTCTATGCGTCCGCCCTTCACGTGCTCGTCGGCGTCGAACGAGCGGCGGCCGTCGGTGCCCTGGGTCATGAGCGCGTTAAGGCCATATTTCACGCGATGGTCCTCGGCGACCTTGTCAAGCGCGAGGATCAGCTTCTGCCTGTTCACCTCGATGATTTCCTCGGCGCGCTCCTTGCGCGACGTCTCGACGAAGATGAAGTAGGCGATCATAAAGACCATGAGAAGCGCGAACACGACCTGGAGAAGAAGCCCTTGCAGGTCTTCGGTCGTGGCCCGGCGGGAGGCGTCGCCACCAAGGAGCCGTTTCAGCGCAGCGCGGTCGGATTCCGTCATGGCGCGTCCTCACCCCCTGAGCGCCGCGGCGACCCGCGCAAGGCGCGCCTCCGTCTCGGCGCGGGCTTCGTCGGCGGCCTTTGCGCGGCGCTCGAGCGCGTCCATCTCGCGCTTGAAGAACTCGACGTACTCCCTCTGCCGCGCGTTGAAGTCGCGCTCGAACGCGGCCTCGCGCTCCTCGAACTTCCGTTCATACGCCGCCTCGCGCCGCTCGAAGGCCGCCGCGAACTCGGCCTCGCGCCGCTCGAACGCGTCGGACGCCGCGCCGAGGCGCACGACGAGCCTGTCCACGGCAGCCGCGAGGTCGCCGTCGTCGGTCTCGGCGAGCCCGGTCTCCTCAAGGAGCCGCGTGAAATACGGCCTAACGAGCGGACGGTCGACGAGGAACACCCAGACTACTGCGGTCAAGGTCGAGAAGAGCGCGGTGTGCAGGCACTGCATGAGGTCTGCCATCGTAACCGTGTCAAGCTTGAAGTAGCCGATTACTATGATTCCCCAAAGCGTGCCAAGAAGCCCGAGCGCGACGTTCAGCTGGTCGGAGCCCCGGAAGAACGGGAAGTCACCCGCGCGGCAGCGGCGGCCGCGAACCATGCGAAGGAGCGAAAGCGACATGCAGAGGAACCCGAGCGCCGGGATGAACGTCGTGACCGCCGAATAGTCCACGACCGCCCAGTCGAGCCACGGGACAAACCCGGGAGCCTTGGCCGCGAACGCCGACGAGTCGCCGCCGGCGGCGCTGAACGACGACCACCAGTTGAATATGGCTACAACATTGTTTGCGAAGGCAAGCGCAAAGAAGACTGTCGCACAGATGCAGGCAGAAAGAAGGAAAATAACCTTTTTCATAGTATCCCCGTTGGCATGTCTGACGGTATCGACCAGCTCTCCTTCGAGAAGTCGAACGAGAAGACCCTTATTCCGTCGGGCGCGCAGTTGCGCTTGAACGCCTGGGAGACAAGACGGTAGAGGAACGTGTCGAGCGTGCGGCCGATGAGGTCGAGCCCGAACGCCTTGCCGTAGCGCTTCGCGGCGGCGTCGTAGAGCGCCTTGCGGCCAAGTCCGTTCCTGCAGAAGTTCCAGATGAAGAAGTCGTGCAGCTCGTAGGGGCCGATCTTGTCCTCGGTGACCTGGCCCTTCACGAGCTCTGGGCTCACGGGCGTAGCGACGATATCAAGCAGCGCCTTCGCCGCCTTACGGGAGTTTAAAGTTGAAAGTGAAGAGCGTAAAGTTGATGTGCAACTTTTCACTTTACACTTTAAACTTTCAACTCTCTCTTCAGCCCACCACCGGCAGACCTTGCGGACGACTGTCTTCGGGACGCCGGAGTTTACGCCGAACATCGACATGTGGTCGCCGTTGTAGGTGCACCAGCCGAGCGCGATCTCCGACATGTCGCCCGTGCCGAGGACTATGCCGCCGACCATGTTCGCCTTGTCCATCAGTATCATGGTGCGCATGCGCGCCTGAGCGTTCTCGTAGGCGGCGTCGGGCGTCTTTCCGTCGTGCCCGATGTCCTTTAGGTGCTGCCGCACCGACTTCGCGATCGAAATCGTCTCCATCTTCACCCCGAGCCCTTCGCAGAGGAGGTCGGCGTTCGTCTTCGTGCGCGTCGAGGTGCCGAAGCCGGGCATCGTGTAGGAGTGGATGCCGGAGAGGGGAAGCGAAAGCTTCTTGAAAGCGCCGACGGCGACGAGAAGCACTAGCGCGGAGTCAAGGCCCCCCGACACGCCGACAACGACGTCCTTTACGCCGATGCGCTTGAGTCGAAGCGTGAGGCCGTCAACCTGTTTTGCGTAGACCTTCGCGGGATCGCAGGGGAACGGGGCGGACGCCGCGCGCCCCTTCGGGAGCTTGGCGAGGCTGCCGAGAGTCCCGCCGCTCTTGATGTATTCCTTTAGACGCTTGTCCATGCGGTAGATTATACCAAAAAGCCGTCTCCCGCGCACGCCGCGCGTGCGCTTTTGGTATAATGTGCGGAAATGAAAAAGGCGTGGAGCATATTGCCGGACGAATGGAAGCCGATCCTGAAGGAGCGCGGCATGCGCGCATTCCGCGCCGACCAGATACTCCAGGCGCTCTACCGCGACTACATCACCGACTGGGACCAGGCGACGACGCTCCCAAAGGATTTCCGCGAACAGCTGAAAACCGAGTTCCCGATCACAAAGACTAAGACGCTCGAAGTTTCGAAGTCGTCGGACGGGACGCAAAAGCTACTCATTGGCCTTGAGGACGGCGAGTCTGTCGAGACGGTGCTTATCCCCGCGACCGGCCGCTTCACGCAGTGCATTTCGACGCAGGTCGGCTGCGGCATGGGCTGTGCGTTCTGCGCGTCGGGCGCGCGCGGCGTAGTGCGTTCGCTCACCGCCGACGAGATTGTCGCGGAGTACATGGCGGGGCGAGCGCTCGGGGAGATAACGAACCTCGTAGTAATGGGCATGGGCGAGCCGTTCGCCAACTACGACGAGACAATGCGGGCGCTCAAGCTCATCAACGCTGGGCGCGGCCCCAACCTCGGCGCACGTCACATAACGCTCTCCACCTGCGGCGTAGTCCCCGGCTTTGCGAAGCTCGCCGCCGAGGGAATACAGTTCGAGCTTTCCGTCTCGCTCCACGCGCCGAACGACGCTCTTCGCAACGAGCTGATGCCGGTAAACAAGAGGTGGCCAATTGACGAGCTCCTCGCCGCCTGCGCCGCCTACACCAAGGCGACGAAGAGGATCATCACCTTCGAGTACACGGTAATCAAGGGCGTGAACGACTCGCGAGAATGCGCCGAGGAGCTTGCGCGGCAGGTGAAGCGCGTTCCGATGGCGAAAGTAAATCTCATTCCCCTTTCACCCGTCTCTCACCGCCCCGACTTCAAGACGCCAGACGAGAGGACGATGCTTATGTTCCTCGACGTCCTAATGAAGAACCACGTGCAGACGATGCTGCGCCGCTCGCGCGGCAAGGACGCCGACGCCGCCTGCGGCCAACTGCGTCTCCGCCGCCTAACCAAGTCAATTCCGCCGCCTATCCAAATCACTTGACCCGCCGACCAAAGAGCGACTTGCAATGTGGGCATCCCGAAATCTGCCTGTGAGCAAAAACTTCCCTATTGTGCCATGTTGTGGAAGCAATATCGCAGCCGTCGCGACGCAAGGGGCGCAAAGGATAGACCTTTGCGCCCCTTGGCGATGTTGCGGGGAAAAGCCCGCAGCGGATTACTTGATGATGAATATCGTCCCGTGCGACTTGCAGAGGTAGAGAGTGCTAGTGTTGTTGCCGTTGTCAATCCACTTGGCGCGAGCGCTGGTGGCGAGAGGATAGGCCACAGTCCATGACCCGTCTTTCTGCGATGTTAGAACGGTGAGAACGGGAATACGCTGCTCTTCCGCCGCAATCAACTGCTCACGCGTAATCTTCGAGGCGTCGATGGTGTACGCGCCGGAGGCGGAGAATGTCGTTGAAACGACCTGCGCCGTTCCCGTCGCCTTCACCGTCGCGCCGTCGGCGAGCGACAGCTTCGGAATCGCCGCGCTGCCAGGCGTGAGCTGGCCTTTCACGGTGAGAATACTGCTGCCTTTGATGTTTCCACTCTTTGCACTGTTCACGAAGTTCGCCACGGTAAGATCGGCTTCGAGGTTCAATGCGCCGCCCGATGGGATGTTCAACGTGCAGTCGTTTCCAACCGAGCCTTTGTTTTTCGGATGGAGCCATCCGTGTTCCACGTAAATCGTGCCGTCGCCGGTGATTGTCGTGTTGTCCAGCCAGAAGTTCATGTTGGATCCGTTGAGCGTGAGTGTGTTCGAGCCAAGCGCGAGGGTCGTCGCGCCGTGACCCGGCCCGATAAGGCCGAAGTCGTTGCTGAATGCCGCTGTTGCGTTACCTTCAAGGGTGAGCGAAACAGCCTGCGCCTTATTATGATCTATGGCAGCGCCGGTGTTGGCGAATGTCGCGCCGTTTTCGAGAACAATGTTCGCGGTGACATCTTGTACTCCGTTCATATCGAACCTCGCGCCGGACACGACGCGGATGGTGTGGGTTGTGCCCGAGTCGTATCTTCTCAAAACTTTGAGCGTTCCGTTGCTGACGATTGTTGTGCCGGCAGAGCCGTTGTGAACCGGTATGGACACATCATCCGCGACGCGCTTGACGACCGTGCCGTTGTTAAGGAGACTGGTTGCGTCAACTGTGCCGTCGACATAGAGCATCGCGCCGGAATCGACCCAGGGGAAGCCCAGGCCGGTGATGGAATTGGCCTCCAGCGTACAGCCGGTGGCGACTTTCAGTATCGCGGCGCTTCCGTCCACGAACCTGATTTGACCGATGTCAACGTCCTCGTCAACCGTCAGCGTGTGGTTTTTGGAGCCGCCCGTCACCGTGATGCGCACGACCTCGTCGCTGGCAAGCGTCGCGCCGTTGCGGAGAGTGCTCCATGTCTTGTTCGCGTCAAGCGTCCATTCGGTTTGGGTGTAGAGGATCTGCGTTCCGTCGGCGGACAGTTTCACGCGCCCTTCGCTGCTGACAACATCCGATATCGTCTTTCCGGCGGGCAGGTTGATTCCTTCCGTCGCCGTGAAGAGAACGTCGTCGATCTCGTGGGATTCGCCCGCAATGTTGATTGTCAGCTTCGCTCCGTCCTCTAACGTGAGCTCGCCCGCGATGGACACGCCGGACGGAACGGCGAGGTTCACGCCGCAACCGATGTTGAGGTCGCCGAGGCCGGACATCGTCTTTAGAGCTGCGCTGCCGTAGGCGAACGTGACGGACGCCGCGCCGTCGCCGCGCCCACAGTCGAGCGTGAGCGAATCGGCCTGCGGAGCCGCATCGAACGTCAGCGTCGGATTGTTGCCGACGACAGAAAGGACGGGATTGCCGAACTTGCCGGTGCCCATCTGCATGCTCCAGTTCAGACTGCCGTCGAACGGACGGAACGGCAGTGCGTAGAGGTTGTAGGGGGAAGTCGTTCCTGACGAATTATATTGCGTTCCGGTGTTCCCGTAATTCGAAGATGTCACATACGAGCCGTCAGCTGGGTTGAAATAAGGCGTAGGCCAAGTGCTGCCCCACTTCAGCCCCAGCGAAGCGCCAGCGACGTCCGTGCCGCTTTCCGTGAATCCGGCGAGAACCGCATTGGCGTCTTGCTTTGTGCGAATGTCGATTTTAAGTCCGGTCGTGTTGCCCGCTCCGTCGTCCGTGACGATATGCTCCCACGAGGACATGACGCGCGCATATCCCAGATTCTGCCCGAGTCCCTTAACAGTGAAATACAAATCACGGATGTCATTGAGCGAACATCCGGTGAAAAGCGTCGCGCTTGTCATGGGAAGATAGTCTTTCTTGTGGTAGAGCGGCATGTCCTCCCACACCTCCACAGACGAAATGTACATCAGTCTCTCGTTGCCGCCCGCGCAGAGAAGGAATCCGTCACCCGTGAAATTGCTGCGGATGTCGGCTTCGCCGGCAAGCGACACGGAGCGATAGCCGTCGAGCGTCGAGGATGCGCCGGTCGGCCCGAAGTGCGCCGTAAAGGAGTGCCACGTATTGGCCGAAACCTGCCTGAACGCCGTCATGCCGTTATTTCCCTGCGCTCCGATGTTGCCAGTTGTATTTTTATTTTCCTCGGTGGCCGTTCCGAATATGCCCTCCTTGCCTTGGATCAGGTTCAAGTGGGATATGAACCAGATGCCTGAGGTCGGGTCGTTGATTTTGCTGGCGACCAATGTGCGCAGTGCCCCGCGCGAGGCGGAAGGGTCGTAGAACCTAACACGCAGCATCCAGCTCTTGTCGCGGACAATGCCCGAAGGAAGCGGAATCTTGAGGTGCGCCCCTTGGGGAATCGAAAGCGCATAGTCGCCTTCAGGCAGTCCCGTATTGACGACGGTGATCGAGCCAAGCGTCCCGTCCGTCACTTCGGTGGACGAGCCGGTTCCCGTGCAGGGTATGGCCGCGAGACTGCCGACAGTCGGCGCGAGAATCGCCGCGCTCGTCGGATTCTCCGAGTCGTAGTTGTTGAAGTCCCATCTTGCGACGAGACCGGCCTGTGCGGTGAGGGTCGCGGTGGTGGCGAGCGCGAAAGCCGCTGCAAGGGCTTTAGTCGTTTTTCTTATGTTCATTTTATCGTTCCCTTTGTTTTGTTGTGTTGACGCGGATGGCGTATTGTTTGATGTTTCTGTTTTGGTTGGTTGTGTTTTGGTTGTTGAAATGGCATCGGGCATGTCCGATTGTTCCGACCGAGCGACTTCTTCGACGGACGGCTCTTGCGGCACGTAGGAGTAGCCCTCAGTGTCGGCTACCAAAGTTTCCTGCGGCGCTTCTTGTTCGGGGACGTCACTTGTCGCGGCATCTTCCTTTGCAGCTAAAATGACGCGCTCCACTACGACGCCCGCAAGCGCCGCGCCAATGAACATAACCGCAATCGAGGCAGCCACAAGCGCCCAACGCGGAATGCGCAGGAAAAACGGCATAGGCCGACGGACCATCACCGCACTTATAAGCCGGTCTGTAAAGTCCTCCGGCGGCGGACGCGGATGAGAATACGCCGCGTTGATGCTCATGAAGAGATCCGAATGCTCCTGCCTGCGCATAGCAAGGTAGCCACGGCATTCGGGGCAATGCTCAAGATGCCGGCAGATGATTTCCCCAAGTTCGCCATGGAGGGAATCATCAAGCGCATCTTCGATCATGCTTCTGTATTCCTGGCAGTTCATGACTGTTCCTCCTCTTTGTCAAAAGCCCTTCCCAATGACTTCCTAAGGCGGCGCCGCGCCAGATGCAGCCGGGATTTCACGGTTCCCGTCGGCACTTTCATCAGCTGCGCCATCTCCTGAAGCGTCTTGTCCTCAAAGTAGCGAAGCATCACGACCTCGCGCAACGCAGGCGAAAGACGCGACACGGCCAAGCGCACGACTTCGGCATCCATCTCCGTGAGACGCTTCGTCGTCACCGCTTCATCGGCGATTGCCGCTGCGTTTTCGCAGCAATCTGCCTCTTCGCCGACTTCGGCCTTCATCTTGCGCAGGTCGCCTCTGAAGTAGTTCAGCAGAATTGCATAGAGCCAGCTCCAGAATGGCTGCCCGTCGTCATACTGGTCAATCTTGGCAATTACCTGCGAAAAAGTGCGAAATACGAGGTCTTCTGCGGTATGCTCGTCTTTGCAAAGAACGAGCGAAGCGCCAAAAAGCCTGTCCCAGAACTCTGCGACAAGCCTCTTGGCTCCTTTTTCCTTATCTGACCTAATCTCCGCCCAGACTTCCATACTACCATTATAGTATATGGAGCGAGCGGCGAAAAGGTTCTATGGATTTATCAATTACAACAACAAAGTGCAAGAATTCTGCGGACAGGCCCTCTGGAACGCTGAAAAATCAAGGGTTTTGCGTAGTCTGTCCCCGACGTCCCAACTTCACGCCGCCCCCTTCGTCAGGAAAAATGTCGCGCCACCGTTGAAACTCGTCAGAAAAAATGCTACAATGCTCACTGAACTCGTCGGAGAAAGTGTCAAATGGAACGAATTGCATACAGTTCTCTTCTTGAATGGAAAAACTCGCCCAAGCGCAAGCCGCTTATCCTTCGCGGCGCACGTCAGGTCGGCAAGACCTGGCTTCTCAAGGAATTCGGGCGTCGGGAATACGCATCGTTGGTCTATGTGAACTGCGACAAGGAGTCGTTTGCCGCCGATCTTTTCCGGGACTACGACATCAAGCGTATTCTCCTTGCAATCGAAGCGAACACTGGCGTGCAGGTTCGCGAAGGAGAAACGCTTGTGATCTTCGACGAAATTCAGGAAGTCCCGCGCGGCATAGGGGCGCTCAAGTATTTTTGCGAGGATGCGCCCGGCGTACACGTGGCGGCGGCAGGGTCACTTCTCGGAATAACGCTCCACGAAGGGACATCCTTTCCCGTCGGCAAAGTAGATGAAATCACGCTCCGTCCGCTTTCCTTCGCCGAGTTTCTTTCCGGGACTGGCGATGCTCCACTTGCAGAACTTCTCGCCTCCGGCATTGAAGCGGCCATAGACACGATGCGCGAAGCCTACATCGAACGCCTCCGGCGCTACTTCTTCACCGGCGGCATGCCCGAGGCCGTTGCCGCGTTCGCCGAAGGACGGTCTCTGGCGGAAGTCCGCCGCATCCAAGATGAAATCGTGCTCGCCTACCAAAACGACATCTCCAAGCACGCTCCAGCCCGCGAAGTGCCGCGTATCAATCTCGTGTGGCGCTCGCTGGTCGTGCAACTCGCGAAGGAGAACAAGAAGTTCATCTACGGGGCAATTAAGCACGGCGGACGCGCCAGAGAGTTCGAGACGGCCATACAATGGCTCGTGGACGCTGGAACCGTCAACCGTGTGAACCGCACGAACAAGCCCGCGCTACCGCTCAAGTTCTACGAAGACTTCGACGCCTTCAAACTCTACCCACTCGACTGCGGTCTCATGGGCGCGATGGCACAGGCCCCAGTCTCGGCAATCATTGCGGGAAATGGTTTTTTCGAGGAATACAAGGGAGCGTTCACCGAAGCGTATGTCCTCGCCGAAATGCTCTCGGCAAATTCCTCGCAGGTGTTCTACTTCAGTTCCGCCAACTCAACCGTTGAAATAGATTTTCTCGTCCAAAAGGGAACCAAAGTCGTTCCCGTGGAGGTAAAGTCCGCCGAAAACCTCCAGTCCAAATCGCTCAGGACGTTCGTGACGAGAAACGAAGGGCTGAAGGGAGTGCGATTCTCCCTCGCGCCCCACAAAGACCAAGTGTGGATGCGCAACATACCGCTTTACGCAGTCAGCACATTCTTCTGCTAAGCCGTATAGGAGAATTTGGAGAAAGGCCCTCTGGAACGCTAATAAATCGAGACCCTGACGCCTGGCACGATGGGAGTGAACTCAAACGTCCCCGCCGACGGAGCGTACTTGCCCTGCCGCACGGTCGCGGCGCGGACCTTGATCGGCTTCGGATTCGCCGACGCCCTCGGACGGATCAGCACCACCGCCTCGCCCCAGCGCGTCACCTGCGGGTTCGTACCCACGATGTCCGCGTCGCCTTCGACCGTGAAGCGGATAGTCTCCGTCTCGTAGCGCTTGGGATTGTTATCGCCGTCCGAGAGCGTCGCCGTGAAGTTCTCTATCTCCCTCACGTTCCCACGCCTCTGCTTCCTGTATGCGGCGGCCTTCGCGTGCGCCTTGCGGTATCCGTACTTCGTCTCGCCGGGCTTGAACGGCTCGCCGAGGAGCGTCGCATTGTAGGTACAGTTCGAGAACACCGTCACCGTATCCGGCGAACAGTTGGCCAACTCGTGCGCAACATAGACGAACGGCTTTTCGTTGAGGGCAGCCTTGAAGGCGTACCACGAGTACTTCTTCTGCCGCGCATACGTCATGATGCCGCCGTAGAAGTTGTCGGGATGGCCCCCGCGCGAATGGTCGCATCCGTGCCAGAGGCACGCGCCGAAGTGGTGCGGCGGATCGTGCAGCAGCTCGTCGAGTATCCACATGTAGTGGTCGGCCTGCACGACCATCGGCCACTCGCCCCACTCCCACGGGATGCGCGACGGAGAGTTCTGCGCCGACCAGTCATCGACGAAGTCACCCCATTCGCGGCGGAACGACACCTTCGCACCGACGCCATGGTCGCTGTAGTTGACCCAGCATGCAGGATGCCCGTGACCTCGGCATGGATTGGCAGGAACCCGCCGAAGTGTTCGGCAATCTGCTTGCCGTTCAGCGTCACGCGGCTCTTGACTTTTAGCATCTGTACTTGCTTATTGTACCCCATTTCCATCAGCCACCCCGCAAGCGGGCCGCGAGAACCGAGTTTTTGGGAATTGTCATTTCGAGTTTAGACAAAATCGCCGATACAGTTGGCGATTTTACTGCAAATTCGCCGACAGAGTTGGCGATTTGTCATTGACTTGCTGTCTCTCAAAATGATAGAATACATGCGTTTGAATGACAAAAAAGGGAAATCAGATGTATATCTCGCGAAAACTTGATGTTTCCAAAGTGCTTGAACACAAGTCCTGCTTTCTTTTCGGCCCCCGCCAGTGCGGGAAGTCGTCTCTCATACGCAAAACGATTCCCGACGCATACATCTTTGACCTGCTCAACTCCGATACATTCGCCCACCTTGCCCGCAATGCCAATTATATCGAGGAGGTCTGCCGCGAGAACCACCCGATAGTCATCGACGAGATTCAAAAGATGCCCACATTGCTCGACGAGGTACACCGCCTTATCGAATTGCGCGGATTCAAATTCCTTCTCACTGGCTCCAGCGCAAGAAAGCTCCGCAGGGGCGGCGTTAACCTTCTTGGCGGCAGGGCGAGAATAAGGAACATACATCCCTTTTCCGCGTCGGAACTTGGCGAGAGATTCGACCTTGACCGCGCCATAAACTATGGACTTCTTCCGGGGATATGGTTTTCGGACGATCCCGAAGACGACCTCGCCGGATATGTGACGCTCTATCTTGAGCAGGAAATCATGCAGGAAGGTGCGACAAGGAATCTCCCGGCATTCAGCCGCTTCCTCGAAATCGCGGCTCTCTCCAATGGCGACCAGATCAACTACCAGTCCATCTCCTCTGACGCGCAGATTCCCAGAAGCACCGTGCAGGAGTATTTCAAGATACTCAAAGACACCCTCATTGCGCGCGAAGTTCCCGTATGGCGCAAGGGACAGTCCAGAAAGACCGTCGAAACCGCCAAGTTCTATCTCTTCGACACTGGCGTCGCCAGACGACTCCAACGGCGCAAAGAACTTGTTCGCGGCACTCCCGAATACGGCCAAGCGTTCGAGAGCTGGATTCTCCACGAACTTAGCGCATACGCCGACGCCTGCCGACACGACGTCGAAATCTCCTATTGGCGTACACGCACCAAGCTCGAAGTCGCCTTTGTCATCAACGGCGAAATAGCTATCGAGGTCAAGACGACGCGAAGCGCGGACAAGGAGGATTTCAAGGGCCTTCGCGCAATAGCCGATGAAGGTCGATTCTCCCAGCGTCTGCTTGTGTGCGACGAGCCGACGGAAAGGGAGACGGACGGAATTGTCGTTCTCCCTTGGCGAAAGTTTATCGATTATCTCTGGTCTGGCCGAATCTTCTGATTTCAGACAGGACTGACAGGATTTACAAGATTGTCAGCTCCCGCTCTACCTGCTAAATTTGTACGGCTTCATGCCATTCTTGGACTGCTTCAGGTTCAGGAGCGTCTGTAGTTCTGCCGTCTTCGCAGGGTCCTCGTGGATGCCACGCGGCAGGCAACCGTACTTCTTGCAGAGCGAGGCAGCGTAGCCAGCAGCGATACCCTGCTGTGCACCCGCATGCATCACACGGCTCGACCCGAACGCAACGTGCGTGTAGCTGGCGCAGCGTCCTGATAGAAAAAGGTTCGGGACATCACGGCAGCAGAGCGAGCGGTACGGCATCCACCATGGCGCGACCCTTGTGTGAGTCGTCTCGGCAAGAAAGCCCGAATCGCCTTTCGCCCAGTGCAAGTCGATCGTCCATGTCGCGATGCCGATGGCATCCTCGAACTTCCGGCACTCGATGACATCCTTCTCGCTGACCACATAGTCGCCGATGATGCGGCGGCTCTCGCGCTTGCCGGCGATATACGGCACCCAATTGAAGACGAGCTTGGAGTTTTCGCTTTTCTGCTTCGCATTCCAGAAGCTGCCGTAGATGGCGCGGAAGAGCCGGTCGCGCAGCATCTCGGCGTCGTCGATGGTGTCTTCCGCAGGGTCAAGCCCCGCCTCCCATTGCCAGGTGCCTTTGGTTGCGGAGAGCGTTCCGCTGACCTTGGTCGCCCACGGCACTTCGGGGAAGACGTAGTCGTCGGCTTGCTTTTTCGTGGTCCACAGGAGCGAATTGCCCATTGTGCTTGTGTCGGCGACGTCCGGCGCCCGCTTTGGCTCGTCGTATTCACCCTTCGCCTCGCGCCCGAGCATGTACTTGGCTCCCGCCCAGTAGCCGATCCAGCCGTCGCCCGTCGCGTCGCAGAAGAGCGGCGCGAGGAAGCGACGCCGCGCGCCCGTCTCAATGTTCCGCGCATCGACCGCAACGATCTTGCGCTCCGCGTTTGTCACGACCCCATACGCGCGCCAGCCCGTATTGAGGTTGATGTTCGCATAGCTACGCACGAAATTCATGCGCCTTTCATCGTCTGCGGCCATCGAATTGCCGTTCGCTGGCCCGTTCTTTATAGCATTTACGATCCAGTGGTATTCGCTTTTCTTCTTCTCGGTCTTGACGCGAATCTCGTCGCTCGCGTTGCCGCCGAGCATCGGGCGATCATGGATGAGCGCGACGTTCATACCCGCCTCCGCAGCCGCAACCGCCGCCGCAGTGCCGGCCATTCCGCCGCCGACCACCACGAAATCAGCCTTGACGACATCATCCGGCGCACCCGCCTCGCCGCGCATCTCCGCACGCCAAGCCGCGAGCGCGGTAGCGTCGTTAGGCGGCATGGACGCGCCTTCGGGGCAGAGATAGATAGCGTCGCAGCGTCCCTCGAAGCCGGTGAGATCGTGGAGTGCAAGTGTCTGCTGCCCTTTGCCCACCTCGACCACGCCTGCGTCAATCCATCCCCATGTCGCAGGGGCAACGCCGAGCGTCACGGGGAAAGTCTTGCCGCCGAGAATAAGTTGGAAGCGTCCAGGCTTCTCGCCGTTCCAGTCGGGCGTCCAGTCGCGCGTCCTGACGTAAGCGCGGACGCGACCGGGCGCGATATTGACAGACGTTGTCGCGTCAGCGACCGGAACGCCCTTGCCGTGCGCGAGCAGGTAAGGTGAGCCCATCTGCTCCACGAACTGAGGATCAACGACCCACCCGCCCTTTTCGGCAAACGCCTCGGCCTCGACAAGGCACGATCCTAGAACGGGTAATGCCTCGCCCGCCGAATACGCCGAGAACATCCGGCAGTATGCCAATATGCAAACAGTCAATAATTTCTTCATTACGCTACCTCCTTTTCGGGATGAGTGAGCAAATGCGGGAGCGTGACGATATGGGCATGCCATATTCACACGCTTCCGCATTCTTCGACTGAAGCGCTTGCGACGACTGTTTTGAGAAAGCCGGATCAGCCTTCAATATGTCAATCAGGACACAGGTATCGACAACCCAGGTCATGTCATCTCTCCTTCGCGCATTTCTGCCATGTATTCGGCGGTCGTCGTCGGCTTGTCATCGAATCGCAGACCATATCCTATGAAGTCGCTGACGTTCGGCTTGACGCGACTGGACCGCTCGGAGCGAATGCGGGCCGCCTCCTTCTCCACTAGCTCAAAGACAAATTGGGCGAAGGAGATGCCGCGCGCATTTGCGCAGTATCTTACGTCTTGCTCTACGACAGGCGGAAGATCTAATGCTATGCTCATGTGGCCCTCCTTTTAGTTTATGACACCTATTATACCATATTCTTGTGCCATGTTGTGGAAGCAATATCGCAGCCGTCGCGACGCAAGGGGCGCGAAGGATAGACCTTTGCGCCCCTTGGTGATGTTGCGGGAAGAACCCGCAGCGGATTACTTGATGATGAATATCGTCCCGTGCGACCTGCAGAGGTAGAGGGTGCTGGTGTCGTCGCCGTTGTCAACCCACTTGGCGCGAACGCAGGTGACAGGAGGATTGGCCACAATCCAGTCACCACCCCTGTTCGCGGTCGGAACGGTCAAGACAGGAATACGCTGCTCTACCGCCGCGCTCAACTGCTCCTTGGTAATCTCCGAGGCGTCGATGGTGACAGTGCCGGGTACGGAGAATCCGTACGAGATCCTTTGCGTGGTGGTGGCGGACGCATTGACCGTTGAACCGTCGGCGAGCGTCACCCGCTTGATTTCGTTGCCGGGGGTGAGCGTGCCAGTTACAGTGAGCCAACCAGTACCGCCGCCGGTGGCGTTTCCGCGATTCGTGAAGTTCTTGACCGTAAGCGTCTTGTCGTTTGCGAGCGTGAGCTTACCGCTTGCCCCGATAATGAGTGTGCAGTCTTCACCAGCGGAGTCTTGCTGGGTCACAGAGAGCGTGCCGGAGTTCACTGCAATCGTGCCATCTCCATAGATGGTCGTATTGTCGAGCCAGAAATTGCTGGAGCCATTGAGCGTCAAGGTATACGAGCCGAGATCAAGCCTCGTCGCACGATGGGCTGGCGCCAGGAGGCCAAATTGCTTGGTGGCCGTCACTGTCGCATTACCGGTTAGAATAATCTGGACGGTCTGCATCTGGTTGTCGGGGATATCTGCGCGTGAATTGACAAAGTACGCGCCATCCGCGAGCCGGACGGATGCCGTTAGGTCATTAATGCCGTTCAAATCAAACGTAGCACCCTCTACCACGTCGATGAGCTGGTTCGCATGCGGGTTCTCGTCCGAGACAAACGCATAGGGACTACCAGCGACCGTTTTGACGCCCGCCACCTTCAACGTTCCGTTGCTGATGATGGTAACGCCCGTAGAGCCATTGTCGAACGGCCAGGTTGCCGTGCCGTCGCCCATCTTTACGATGGTGCCGTTGTTGAGAATATTGCCAATGCCAGCGACATCTTCCACCATCAGCGTCTTGCCCGATGCGACGCTCAACGTCGAGCCGGAAGCGTTTATGAACTCGATGCTCTTGGCGGTGGCGTCCACGTCAACAGTTAGCGTGTAGTCATATGTCGCCTCTATGAGCACAGCATCGTCCGAAGACAGAGAATCATAGCCGCTGAAATCGCTCCAGTTCTTGTCTGAGTCGAGCACCCAAACCGTCGCGTCCCCTTCCATCCAACGAATATCGCAGACGCCGTAGTCTATTGCAGTGCGCGAGGTTGCGACAGTCTTTAATTCACCTTGCCACGTTTTGTCCTGCTTCAGAAATTCATAGCCCAGCGACGCATTTGGATTATATCGTGCGCCTAAAGCCTTGGCGTAAACATCGTTGCCATCGTCCGTGAACTCCACTACGACGCACCTGATTCTGGTTGTTCCACTTTCAAGGTATTGGAACTCTACGACGATGCTTTGCAAGTCATCATTATCATCGTAGTAAAGCTTCGTGTTGTAACCGTCGACAGCGTGAAGCACGTTGTATTCGGCGGCCACGTACTTGCCGAACATTCGGGTGGTGAATTTGGCGTACTTGATTTTCTGAAGAGTCGTGTCCGGGAAGACCAAGACTGGAGTATCGGTTCCCACTCCGCTTACGGCGACGAGAGAAGCGACTATCTTCGTCGGATTCCCGGCGTCGTCCAATGCGCGGGTCGAGCCGGACGCACAGTTTACAAGGGAGACTTTTTCGAGGTCGGCGGCGGTCAGTCCGCTCGCCACAAGCACGTCGTAATCCTTGTCCTCAATGGTAGACCTGCCATCAACGACAAAACCGTTGTCGAGGATGGCTTTCGATGCGACAACCCTTGTGCCGAGTTCGACAACCGTGCCGCAATTCACAATGCCTTCAATATTGATGGTCTTGCCACCCTTGAACGTCATTGCACCAGTATTACCGGGCTGCCCCAGAGCGGCGGCAACAAAGACGCGGCTGCCGGACGTCGCATCGCTCAAATTGCCGCTGTCAATCATGCCGCCGTTTTCGCCGACATTAACCGTCACGCCGTCGGCGATAAGTCCGTACAGTTGCACGGCGCTGTTCGCCTTGAGCGTTCCGCCGTTAAAGTTAAGTGTGCGAGAGGAACCGTTGTTTGTCAGTAGCCGGCGCGTGACGAGCGTTCCACCGTTGAGATTTATCGTGCCGCTGGCGCCCTCGTTCCATGCAAAGTACGCGTCTTTGCTTGTCACCGTCACGGTGCCGTCGTTGACCGTCAGCGTTCCCATGCCCTTGTCGCCGACAACAAGTGCGCTGCCTGAATTGCCATTGTAATTGAGCGTAAGTGTTCCACCATCGATCTCCACGGCGGCGGTCTTGCCAGACGCATATCCAATTCGCATAATGCCGCCTACCGTGACAGCCCCGCTCTTTATGACGAGAGTACCATCGTAGATGTTGAGATCACCGGTGGCGGCGAGCTTGCCCTCGCCTTCCTTGACGACCTTTACGTTGCCGGAGAACGTGATTGACGAAGGCCATGCCACCGAGCCGCTGGCCACGTTCAAATGCAGTTCGCCAGGCGGTGCGCTGAAGTATTCCAGCTGCACAAGTTCGAAATAATTGTTGCTACCAACTCTTTCCGTGACCTTCAGGCGGTAGTAGCGATATGCCGTGGAGTTACCACAGAAATAGGTGCGGTCTTCTGGCGTAATATTGCTGCTGCCTTGCGTCCAAGACGTCTCACCGCTATGACTGTCGATCACGACCCAGTCAACATCCGACGAGGCTCCATAGGCCGAGTCGTTGTTCGACCCGTACAGCGTCCATGCCTTCGGTGCACGTTCTCTCCAAGCAGCCCAGATTTTGTAAGTGTTCATCGCCTTGGCGTTACCGTCGCCAAAATCGTAGTCAACCCTGAAAGACAGTTTTTGATTGTTATTCCCGAGATTTTGATTGTTATTCCCGAGATTGAGTAATACACGATGGCTCGTACTGTATGAGTTCTGGCCTTTGTTGTCGAACAAGGCTGCAACTGCTCCGCTTTGGGTAGCAGACGGCGACGGCATTGTGCACGTTCCATCCGGATCGGTGAGATCTGCACCTGTGGCCAGGCTTGTAATGGTGCCGGAACCGTCGAGCGACGTGCAGGTCAGCTTGTAGCCGTTGAGGTCGAGCGTGACACCGCTTTCGACGGTCAGTGCGCCAACCGACATGTCTTCGGTGAGCGTAAAGTTTTCGCTCACCGTCCAGTCATCAGTCGCCTGTGCGCTGCCAGTTGCGAACGTGAAAGCCGCTGCAAGGGCAGATATGGTTTTTCTTATGCTCATTTTATCGTTCTCCCCGTTTTCTTGTGTTGATGCGGATGGCGTATTGTTTGATGTTTCTGTTTTAGTTGTTGAAATGGCTTCGGCAATGCCCGTTTGTGCCGATTCGGAGACTTCTTCGAGAACCGCATCCTGCGGCGCATAGGAGTCGTCCGTCCCTGCGTCGGCAACCAAAGTTTCCTGCGGCGCTTCGCTTTCGGGGACGTCACTGGTCGCTGCTTCTTCCTTTGCAGATGAAATGACGTGCTCCACGACGACACCCGCAAACACTGCGCCCATAAACATTATCGCAATCGAGGCCGCTACAAGCGCCCAACGCGGCATGCGCAGGAAGAACGGCAGAGGACGAGGGGCCATCACTGCCGCGACGAGTCGATCCGCAAAATCGGACGGAAGACTATGGGAATGCCCACAGTCGCAGTTCACAGCCCTGTACCAGCGCACGAACTCCGTCCGCTCTGCCTCAAAGAAATCTCGGCATTCCTTGCAGTGCTGAAGATGCAGGTCGAGCCGACGCTTGACCCTGCCCGACAGACTTCTGTCAAGCGCGTCTTCAACAAAGGATCTGGCTTCCTGGCAATTCACTTATAATCTCCAGTTAAATTAGACGAGGTTTCAGGGCGAATCGTTCGGGCGATTTTGTCGCGCATGTACTTCTTGGCATCGTGGAGCCGCCGTTTGACCGTCCCTTCCGGCAGTGAAAGCACCTTCGCAATCTCGGGAACTGACATGTCTTCGTAGAACCTAAACACCACGACGCTCCGCAAGTGGGCTGGCAAAGTCCTTATCGCGGCGCGGACTACGGTGGACTCGTCCTTTGCACCAAGCGCGGCACCTGCATCCGGGGCGGGATCCTCGCGCTCCGGCAGACTTTCGGGGAAAACGAGTGCATTTGCGCCCTTCCGCCGAGCGTCCGTCCGGATGATATTCGCCATTATTTCATACATCCACGTGAAAATGGAGGATTTACCCTTGAACTGGGAGATTCGCTCTACTACTTTCTCAAGAGTGCGGAAAACGTAGTCTTCTGCGTCAGATTCGCTGCCACAAAGGCATATAGCCGTCTCGTAAAGACGACTTCCGTACTCTGCGACAAGGCGGCGAGTCCCCGCTACCTTGTCCGAGGCGATTTCATCCTGTAGCAACATCTTTGTAAATTAGACGATGGCACAGGTGAAATCGTTCACAAAAAGACGAAAATAATTCCTCAGTCCATTAATGCAGTATCGTCAAACCTTCGATTTAGATGTGGAGGAGCCCCTTAGCAGCCCGACGACGGCGAAGACGAATCGTAGCGCGGACGCCGCGCCGAAGCATAGAAGGAAGCCGTCGAGCGAGCTAACATGGCCGCCTTTGACCGCAAGGTGGAGAAGCGCGGGATATGCAAGGTGCAGCGGCACAAGCCAACATAGAAAGCCATAGCGCCCCGCCGACACCTCTGCGTTGGTGTAGAATACCTGGCATGTCGTGAGCACCGTAATAAGGACAAGCCACGGCATGTAGCGGACGTACTCGGCATAGCAATCACCCGTCGGCACAAACCCCAGAAGTTCCCTGCCCCAAAGCGAGTATATGACCAGCATAACCGCCGCCGAGGCAACTGCCACCGCCGAGCACTTCAGGACAAAGGGACGCGTTGAACGGCTTTGCTGCGCCGCCTCGGCAGTGTAGGGGAACATCACGAGCAAAAGCGGGAACGTGAGGTAGTGCAGGAAGTCGGCGAAGCGGGAGACTACGTAGTATCCGGCGGAAGTCTCGGGGGGCAGCGAAGTGCGAAGTAGCGTCTGCTCGACGAGCGACGCCGCCATTGGCGCCGCCTGATATGCGACGACGGCAAGAAACGCGAGAAATATGCGGCGTGCGGCGGCAGCGTTCCAGTATGGCTCCGGCGGTACGGCGAGGTCGCGCCGCAACGCCAATACGCTCCCAATGATGCGGAAAAGCGGCAGCGCCACCTGACCCGCGAAGTATCCGGCGAGCGCCTTCACCGGCATGACGGCCAGCATGACCAAGAACCGAACTACGGAACCGCCAAGCTCGACGGCGGCGAGAGGGGCGAAGCGCTTCAGCGCCTGCAGTGCGTCGGTGTATACCGGCGCAAGGCACCCGAGAAACGCAGCCGACACCGCAAGCACGCCGACGGATGCGTCCGAGACGCGCATTGCGCCGAGGAATCGAGGCACGACAACTGCCGCAAGCGCCAGAAACGCAACGAGGAGAGCGGCGAACACAGCGAACATGCCGCGCAGCAGCGACTTGACCTTGCCACGCTCGCCGGCGGCGTAAAGGCACGCCGACTCGCGCATCATTACCATTGCAAAGGCGAACACTGGCAGCGCCAGAAACGTCGCGAAGGAAGTCACCGGCAGCACTGCGCCGATGTCACTTGGCGAGACGTAGCGCGGGACGAACCACAGCCCTGCGGCGACGTTTACGAGATCGCCCGCGCGCAGGGCCAGGAACAGGAGTAGCGCACTTCTCGCAAAGGCGGGCATTTCCGCCTCAGAACTCATAGCTCAGCGTAAACATGAAATTCCTCTTTCCACCTCATCCACAGGGCTTTCCGGTCGCCGTGTTTTGTTGGTGGATTATACCAAATTTCATACTCCATCGCCACCGCGAATAAAGGTTTGTCTCGCGCGGAGACGCTGAGGCGCGGAGGGTGTGGGGGTTGTTATTCTCACGCGGAGACGCGAGAAATATGGTATAATCGTCTCCATTCCGGCCAGATGGCGGAAGAAGAGGACAAATGAAGATAAAAGACATACTTGCGAAGGGACTCCCGTCCGTCTCGTTCGAGATATTTCCGCCTCGTAGCGACTCTCCCTTCGAGCCGATGAAGGAAGCCGTCGAGCGCCTTGCCCGCCAACGCCCGTCGTTCATGTCGGTTACATACGGCGCCTCGGGCAACGCCCAGGCGAACACAGTGGAAGTCGCCTCGTTCGTGCAGAAGTGCGGCGTCCCGGCGCTCGCGCACCTCACTTGCATCGCCGCCACCAAGGACAACATCGACAAAGAGGTGGCCGCCCTGCGAGGCGCCGGCATAGAAAACGTCCTCTGCCTGCGCGGGGACATTCCGAAGGGCACGGAAGGACAGGCGCAAGGCCCCTTCCAGCATGCCGTGGACCTCGTGCGCGCCCTGCGGCCCGCAGGCTTCTGCCTCGGCGGCGCATGCTACCCTGAATGCCATCCCGACTGCGCACACATGGAAGACGACATATTGCATCTGTGCGAAAAAGTCGAAGCGGGGCTCGACTTCGTCACCACGCAAATGTTCTTCGACAACAACATCTTCTACCGCTACCTCTCAAAGCTACGCGACAGGGGCGTTACGGTGCCGGTGATCGCTGGCATAATGCCCGTCACGAACGGCAAGCAGATCGCACGCATCTGCCGCCTATCGGGGACATACCTGCCAAGCCGCTTCAAGGCGATAGTCGACCGCTACGGCGACAGGCCCCCTGCCATGCTCGACGCCGGCGTCGCCTACGCAACCGAGCAGATAGTAGACCTCTTCGCAAACGGCGTGAACGCCGTGCACGTCTACACGATGAACAGGCCAGAAGTCGCCGAGCGCATAATGGCGAACCTGCGAAGCATACTGTCGAACGATGACCGTTGACCTCGCCGAGATCGCGCGCTACATGCGCATGGGCGCTTCCGTGCCGGAGGGCGAGCTTGCCGCGCGCGTCGAGAAGCTGCGCGACGAAGCGCTTGGAACCGTGCGCGCCGCCCGCATCTGGCGACGGTTTAAAGTATCCGACGGCGCAATAAAGTCGGGCTCGGTGCGACTCGAGATAGGCGGAACTCTCGCACAACACATCGCAGGATGCCAAGATGCGTTCCTGGTGTGCGGAACGATTGGATCCGCGTTCGACGCGTTCCAGCGCCGCGCTTCCGTGTCGTCGGGAGTGGACGCGCTAGTCGTGCAGGCCATCGGCGCGGCGCTCATCGAGAAGTGGATGGACGAGACGGAAGACGAGATTCGAAAAGAGCTTGCGCCAGACGAATCGCTCGTCTCGCGCTACTCGCCGGGCTACGGGGACTTCCCTCTCGCCGCACAGCGCACGCTCCTTGACCTTCTCGACGCGCCGCGCTGCGCGGGGGTGTCGCTCACGGACTCGCTGCTGATGGTTCCGTCGAAATCGGTAAGTGCCGTCATCGGCGTCAAGAAAGGCATGTCGTCCGAATGACCGACTTAATGGCACAGACAGGCCGCGTCTTATTCCTGGACGGCGGGATGGGCACACAGCTGCAGGCAAAGGGCCTCCAGCCCGGCGAAGTCCCAGAGCTCTGGAACCTCTCGCGTCCAGCCGACGTCCGCGCCGTCCACGAGGCATACTTCGCCGCAGGCGCTGACACGGTGTACACCAACACCTTCGGCGCGAATGCCGCAAAGTACCACGGCGACGCACCGCTCGCAGACGTAATCACGGCAGCGGTCGGGATTGCGCGGGAAGCCGCCTCCGCCGCAGGGCGAAAGCGCTTCGTCGCGCTCGACGTCGGGCCCACGGGCCGGCTTCTCAAGCCCTCGGGAGACTTCGAGTTCGACGCGGCCTACGACGCCTTTGCGGAGCAAGTCGCTGTCGGGGCCAAGGCGGGGGCCGATCTCGTCGTGGTCGAGACGATGGGCGACACATACGAAATCAAGGCGGCTGTCCTCGCGGCAAAGGAAAACTCGTCGCTCCCAGTCATCGCAACGGTCGCCCTCGGCGAGGATGGCAAGCTCCTTACGGGCGCCGACGTCGAATGCGTCGCGGCGATTCTCGAAGGACTTCGCGTAGACGCGCTCGGCTTCAACTGCGGCTTTGGGCCAGACTTGATGCTGCCGTACGTCAGGCGCCTTGCCGCCATGACATCGCTTCCCATCGCCGTCAAGCCAAACGCAGGACTTCCGCAGGTAGTCGATGGGCGCACGGTCTTTACGGTCGGTCCCGAGGAATTTGCCCGCGACGTCGCCGCGCTCGTCGATGCCGGTGCATCAATCGTGGGCGGATGCTGTGGAACGACGCCCGCGCACATCGCCGCCGTCAAGGCGGCACTCGGGACGAGAGCCCCGAAGCCGCATTCCCCGGCACCGAGGACCATCATCGCCTCTGGCTCGCGCGCGGTTGAAATCTCGATGGACGACACCGTCATAATCGGCGAGCGCATCAACCCAACCGGCAAGAAGAAACTAAAGGCCGCGCTTACCGAGGGCGACGTCGCATACGTGCTGAGAGAGGCAGTCTCGCAAGCCGATGCGGGAGCGCACATCCTCGATGTCAACGTAGGCGTTCCCGGTCTTGACGAGCCAGCCGTCCTCGACTCGACGATACAGGCCGTACAGAGCGTCACCGACCTTCCCCTCCAAATCGACACTTCAGACCCGAAGGCCCTTGAGCGGGCGCTGAGGCACTACAACGGCAAGGCGCTCGTAAACTCCGTGAACGGCAAGGAAGAATCGATGTCGGCCGTCCTTCCTCTCGTAGCGAAATACGGCGGCGCAGTAGTAGCGCTCACTCTCGACGAGGCAGGAATACCGCCTATCGCAGACGGCCGCATCGCAATCGCAAAGAAGATACTCGCAAGAGGCGCGGAATACGGGCTTAAGCCCTCCGACTTCGTTATCGACGTTCTCTGCCTCGCCGTCAGCGCTGACGCGCAAAGCGCGAATGTAATACTCGAATCCCTGCAGAGGGCGAGATGCGAACTCGGCTGCCGCACGTGCCTCGGAGTGTCGAACATCTCCTTCGGACTTCCGGCGCGCCCACTTCTCAACGCGACGTTCTACACGATGGCACTCGCAAACGGGCTCTCCGCCGGCATCGTCAATCCCCTTGCCGCCGACATGATGACGGCCTATCGCGCCTTCCGCGCGCTGACGGCAAAAGACGCAACATGCGCGGAGTGGATCGAGCACTTCAGGGAATGGGCACCCACTTCAACAGTGTCGGCGACAGGCGGCAAATCCGCCGCGCCGGGGGTTCAAGGCGACGCCAAGCAGACGGAATCGCCAATCTCGACCGCAATACGCCACGGGCTTAAGTCTGACGCGGCGACGGCGGCAAAGGCCGCGCTTGCAAACGGCGCAGCGGCGCTTGACATCATCGGCAACGACATCGTGCCAGCGCTCGAAGTAGTCGGCAAGGGCTTCGAGGCCGGCACCATGTTTCTTCCACAGCTCTTGATGGCGGCCGAAGCGGCCGGCGCAGCGTTCGAGGTTGTCAGGGCGTCGTTGCCAACAAGGGACGACGGGAGCGTGAGGGGGCCGATCATAATGGCAACGGTCAAGGGTGACATACACGATATCGGCAAGAACATCTGCCGGGCGCTACTTGAGAACTACGGTTTCAAGGTAATAGATCTCGGACGCGACGTTTCCCCTGAGGCGGTCGTTACGGCGGCACTTCGGGAAAATGCGCGACTCGTCGGGCTTTCCGCGCTTATGACGACTACCGTCGGCGCAATGGAAGAGACGATACGACTCGTCCATGAACGCGTCCCCGGATGCCTCGTCACGGTCGGCGGCGCTGTGCTGACTTCCGATTTTGCTGAGAAGATCGGCGCAGACCACTACGCGCGAAACGCAATGGGGCTCGTCAGATACGCCGAATCCATCTTTCCGTAAGCCGCCGCAGGCGGAATGTTTACAGCGAATTGGATTCTGCAAGGGCGGCTGTTACAAACCATGTAAAAGCCATCCTTCCCCGTGCCGTTGCAAGCGCCTTGGCACAAAATGTGCTTTTTGTCCTTTGATATGCAAAGAGTACACGACATCTATCGCCCGACCGAGGAGCGCAAAGCCGACTGGAAGGAAGTCGAACGGTCGCTTACAGACGACGAGCTGAAAGCGCAGACCTCGCGCTGCATGAACTGCGGCCAGCCCTTCTGCCATGCCTACGGCTGCCCTCTCGGGAATCTCGTCCCCGACCAGAACCGCGCCGTGGCGCAGGGCGACTGGAAACGCGCCTACGACCTACTTGGCCAAAACTCCGACTTCCCAGAATTCACCTCGCGCATCTGCCCTGCTCTTTGCGAGGCTTCATGCGTACACCAGCTCGACGAAGAGTCTGTCATGGTGCGACAGTCGGAAAAGCGCATCATCGAGACCGCCTTCGAGCGCGGCTGGGTGGTGCCGCGCCCACCCATGCAGGAAAACGGCAAGAAGGTCGCGATAATCGGCGCAGGCCCAGCCGGACTTTCCGCAGCTGTCACGCTTCGCCGACGTGGCTGGGCGGTCACGGTCTACGAAAGGCGCGCCAATGTCGGCGGGCTTCTCCGCTACGGCATCCCTTGCTTCAAGCTCGACAAGGCGCTTATCGAACGCCGTCGGAAGATCCTCGAAGCGGAAGGCATCAAGTTCGTGACTGGCTGCGAAGTCGGAAAGGACGTTTCTGCGGAATGGCTCGCGAAGGAAAACGACGCCGTAGTCGTTGCAATCGGAACACCTGCTGCGCGCGACCTCAAGATTCCAGGGCGCGAACTTAAGGGCGTACATCTCGCGCTTGAGCTACTTGAGGGTCAGAACCGCTTCCTGACGGGCGAGATTCCCGAAGCGCCGATTTCCGCCAAGGGCAAGAAGGTGCTGGTGATTGGCGGCGGCGACACTGGCTCGGACTGCGTAGGCACGTCGATACGCCAAGGCGCAAAGTCGGTGACGCAGATCGAGATCATGCCGAAGCCGCCGGACGAGCGCGACGCCTCAACTCCCTGGCCGCTCTGGCCTTACATGCTCCGCACGAGCTCCAGCCACAAGGAAGGATGCGAGAGGCGCTGGAACCTCAACTCGCTCAAGTTCGTCGGCCCCGAACCATCTAACCACCAAACTACCAAACTACCTAACCATGTCGCCGGTGTCGAAGTTGAGACCGTCGAATGGGAGTTCACTCCCGAAGGCAGGCCCGCGAAGTTTCATTCCGTGCCGGGCACGAAGGAACTCATTGAGGCCGACCTTGTGTTTCTCGCGATGGGCTTCACCGGCGTCCCGACCACAAGCCCGATTGTCGCGCAGCTTGGGCTCCAGCAAACGCCGCGCACCGCGCTCATATCGGACGCCGCAAAGAACATATACTGCGTCGGCGACTGTGCAAACGGCGCGTCGCTCGTCGTCCGCGCTCTCGCGAGCGGAAAGAATCTGCCACTCTGAAGGAAAACGAGACATGAATCAGCAAAGCAAACACGAACAACGGGGCCTCTACAGGAGCGAATACGAGCACGACGCGTGCGGTGTCGGAATGGTGGCAAACCTCTCGGGCGAAGCAAGCCACGACATCGTCGAGAAAGGCATGACGATACTGAAGCGGCTCATGCACCGAGGCGCGACCGGCAACGATCCGGAGACTGGCGACGGCGCAGGGCTTCTTATGAAGATTCCTCATGGGTTCTTCAGGAAGGTTTTATCTCGCGCAGAGACGCCGAGGCGCGGAGGTGATGATTTATTTGGTGTGGGAATGCTCTTTGGGGGAGAGGGCGAAGAAGAAAAGATAGAGTCCATCGTAAAAGAGAACGGTTGCGATGTGTTAGCATGGCGCGATGTGCCGACGAACCCCGACGCCATCGGCCACGACGCTCGCTCCGTCATGCCGAAGATAAGGCAATTATTTATAGCCACAAAGAACACAGAGAACACAAAGAACATAGAGAACAAAGAGCTTTGTGACCTTTGTGATCTTTGTGGCAAAAATCCCGAGACCTCCTTCGAGCGCCGTCTTTATATCATTCGCCGCGAGATTGAGAAATCGACGAAGGACACATACATCTGCTCCTGCTCTTCGCGCACGATCGTCTACAAGGGACTGCTCCTCGCGACGCAGATAGAGAAGTTCTATCCCGATCTCTCCGACCCGGACTTCATCTCTCCGTTCGCAATCGTCCACCAGCGCTACTCAACGAACACGTTCCCCACTTGGGAACTCGCGCACCCCTTCCGCGCCATCGCGCACAACGGCGAGATAAACGCGATCAAGGGCAACCTCACCGCACTCGCGGCACGCGAGGCATCGCTCGAGTCCCCGACCTTCGGCGACGACCTAAAGAAGCTGCTTCCCATTGTCCACGGCGGACAGTCCGACTCCGCGTCTTTAGACAACATCTTCGAGCTGCTCGTCGCGGCCGGGCGCGACGCACCGCACGCGATGATGATGCTCGTTCCCCAGGCATGGGGCGCCAAGTATCACATGGGCCACGACGTCCGCGCGTTCTACGAATACCACTCCGCGCTTATGGAGCCGTGGGATGGCCCTGCCGCAGTCGCCTTCACCGACGGCCTTGGCCTCGGCGCGACACTTGACCGCAACGGCCTTAGGCCGGCGAGGTGGACGCTCACCAAAAACGGACTCTTCGTCCTTGCGTCCGAAACAGGCGTTCTCGATATTGCGCCAGGCGACGTCGAGCGTCACGGGCGGCTGAAACCGGGCGCGATACTCTGGCTCGACCTCGAAAAGCACCGTCTCATGGAAGACGCCGAGATCAAGAACTTCTACGCAAGGCGGCGCCCCTACCGTCGCTGGGTAAAGGAAAACCAGATTCCGGTTACCGGGCTCTTTACCGAGATTGTTCCTTCGGAATTGGGGAACGGGGAATGGGGAACGTATCCCCCGAGCGAAGCGAGCGCCGAAGGCGGCTCAATGCGGGGTGGGAATGGGATTCAGCGTGAGCGCGAGAGATTCGGCTGGTCGCTTGAGGACGTCGAGCTCATACTGCGTCCTATGGCCGAGACTGGACACGAGCCAGTCGGCGCGATGGGCAACGACGCGGCGCTTGCGTGCCTGAGAGGAGAGGGAAGAGGGAAGGGGGAAGAGGGAAGAGGATTTCGCCTGTTCGACTGTTTCCACCAGCTTTTCGCACAGGTGACGAACCCGCCGATCGACCCGATCCGCGAAGAGCTCGTCATGTCGATAATGACCTACATCGGCAACGAAGGCAACATCCTCGCAGAGACGCCCGGACACGCGCGGCTCGTAAAGATGACCCGCCCCGTCCTGACCGACGACGAGCTTAAGAGGATGCGCAACATCCCCGACTTCCCAGCAAAGACGCTTTCGATGTACTTCGAGGGCGAACTTAAATCCGCTCTCGACGCACTCGCGGCCGATGCGCTCGCAGCCGTAAAGGAAGGCGCAAAGATAGTTATTTTGACCGATCGAATATCTCACGCAGAGACACGTAACCGCCCCTTGAGGGTGGGCGCGACCCTTGGGGAAGCGACCGAGCCGAGCGGAGCGAGTGCCGAGAGTCACAGAGAAGAATCGCCACAACTCTCTGCGCCTCAGCGCCTCTGCGCGAGCAAAAAGATTCCCTCCCTTCTTGCGGTTGCGGCGGTTAACAAGGCGCTTGTCGACGCGGGTGTCAGGCCATCGGTGGGCATAGTCGTCGAGTCCGGCGAAGTGCGCGAAGTGCACCACTTCGCTGTTCTCCTCGGTTTCGGCGCGACTGCCGTGAACCCCTATCTTGCACTTGCGACTGTCACGGAAATCGGCAAGGACGACACGGTCAAGGCGGCGGCGAACTATGTCACAGCCGTGTGCAAGGGGCTGATGAAGATAATGTCCAAGATGGGCATTTCGACCTTGAGGTCCTATCGCTCGGCTCGCATCTTCGAGGCGGTCGGCCTCGGGCCGAAGATCATGGCCGAGTATTTTGCCGGCGTCACCTCGCCCGTCGGAGGACTAGAGATTGAAGATATCGAAAAGATCATCTCGCGCAGAGGCGCAGAGGCGCAGAGTGTTGGCGGCGAGTATCGCACTAGGAATGGCGGCGAGGAGCACCTCTGGACGCCGCAGCGTCTCGTCGACTTCCGCGAGTCCGTACGCCACGATGACTACGCGCGCTTCAAACGCTACACCGACGATATCGACCAGAATAGCCATGTCACTCTCCGCTCTCAGTTGGAGTTCAAGCTCAACCACCAAACCACCGAACCACAAAACCACCAAACCACCGACGTCGAAGACGTCGACTCCATAGTGAAGCACTTCGTCGGCGGTGCAATGTCGCTCGGCTCGCTCTCTCCCGAGGCGCATGAGACAATCGCCCTCGCGCTGAACGGACTCGGCACGATGTCCAACTCGGGCGAAGGCGGCGAGAATCCCGAGCGCTTCGGCACCGAGAAGAACAGCGCCATCAAGCAAGTCGCCTCTGGGCGCTTCGGCGTGACGATCGAGTACCTGCGTTCTGCGAAGGACTTGCAGATCAAGCTCGCCCAAGGCGCAAAGCCGGGCGAAGGCGGTCAGCTTCCTGCGCACAAGGTGGACGAGTTCGTCGCCCGTCTGAGGCATGCAAAGCCGGGAACGACACTCATCTCGCCGCCGCCTCACCACGACATCTACTCGATTGAGGACCTCGCGCAGCTCATCTACGACCTCAAGTGCGCGAACCCAGAGGCGCGCGTCTCGGTAAAGCTCGTTTCAGAGGCGGGCGTTGGCACGATTGCCGCAGGTGTCGCAAAGGCACACGCAGACGTAGTCGTCATATCCGGCTTCGACGGCGGGACTGGCGCAGCGCCCCTGACATCGATGAAGCACGCGGGTCTTCCCTGGGAAGTCGGTCTCGCGGAAGCGCACCAGACACTCGTCAAGAACAACTTACGCCACCGCGTGAAGCTGCAGGTCGACGGGCAGTTGAGAACCGGGCGCGACATTGTCGTCGCTGCAATGCTCGGCGCCGACGAATTCGCGTTCGGCACCTCGATGCTCGTCTCGCTTGGGTGCGTTCAGTGCCGCAACTGCAACTTGAACTGCTGTCCCGTCGGAATCGCGACGCAGAAAGAGGAGCTTCGCTGCAAGTTCGCAGGAAAGCCAGAACATCTCCAGCGCTACTTCCGCTTCCTCGCCGAGGAAGTGCGCGAACACCTCGCCGCGCTGGGGCTCAAGTCTCTTGCAGAGGCGCGTGGCCGCGCCGATCTCTTGAAGGCGAAGGACGGTACGAGCTTCGACTTCGGCGATATAATTCTCGCGCAGAGACGCCGAGACGCAGAGAGTTCTTTGACAGGATTAACAGGATTTACAAGATTGGAAAGCGATATCAATCCTGTAAATCCTGTCCAAGAAAACTACGACTTCCGCGAGCTTATCCCGGCAGTGGAGAAAGGCGAGACGGAGATTTGCCGCAACATCTCCAACTGCGACCGCTCGGTTGGCGCCGCCCTCTCTGGCTGGCTCGTAGCCCCCCAACCACCAAACTACCAAACCACCAAACTACCAAACCACCTAACCGTCAACTTCACCGGTGTCGCGGGCCAGTCGTTCGGCGCGTTCCTCGCGAAGGGCGTCACCTTCAACCTCGTCGGCGAGGCTAACGACTATGTCGGCAAGTCCCTCTCCAGCGGCATCATCACGATCAGACCGCCCAAGTCCGACATCGTCCCAGAAAGAAACGTCATCGCAGGAAACGTCATCGCATACGGCGCGACTTCGGGCGAGATATACATAAGCGGACAGGCGGGCGAGCGCTTCGGCATACGCAATTCCGGCGCGACGCTCGTCGCCGAGGGAATCGGAGACCACGGCTGCGAGTACATGACGGGCGGCAAGGTGCTTGTCCTCGGCCCGACAGGCGTCAACTTCGGCGCGGGCATGACCGGCGGCGTCGCATACGTCATCGACGAGTCTGGCGACTTCGACCTGAAGTGCAACCTCGATTCCATAGACCTCGAGGGTGTCGCCGAGAGTTCCGATGACGAGCGGGAGCTTCTCGCGCTCATCCGCGAACACGCCGAGCGCACCGGCTCGCCGCTCGCCTCGCGAATCCTCGCCGACTGGACGGCCTACCGCCCCAAGTTCGTCAAGGTCGCGCCGACGAGGGAATAGCAATCCCCCTCGGCGCGATGCGTTCCCGCATCACGCCGTCTTCATCTGCGGGAAGAGAACGACGTCGCGGATCGAGTCGGTGCCGGTAAGGAACATGACGAGTCGGTCGACGCCGAAGCCAAGGCCGCCCGTCGGAGGCATGCCGCACTCCAGAGCCGAGATAAAGTCCTCGTCAATCTTCTCCGTGTCCTCGCCCGCCTGGTTCTCAAGTGCCTTGCGTTGTTCCAGCGGGTCGTTCTGCTCGGTGTATCCCGGGCAGAGCTCGCGACCGGCGACGACGAACTCGAAGACGTCCACGAGCGACGGGTCGTCCTTGCACGCCTTGGCGAGCGGAACGAACTCGTGCGGGATCCTGGTCACGAAAGTCGGCTGCATGAGATTGCGCTCGATGAGCTTGTCGTAGACTTCGTGCGTGAGCATGAGCTCTGTCGTCACGCCGTCAAGTTCGAGATTGGTGTTCGTCTCGGCGCCCTTGGCCTTTGCCTTCTCAAGCTGCGTCGGGAAATCGAGCTCGAACCAGTCGTCGCCCATGAGCTCCTTGACGAGATCCTTGTAGGCGACGCGGCGGTACGGCGGATTGAAGTCGATGACAATCCCGGTTCCCGGTTCCCACCCCTCTAGCGACCGCTTGCGCGGCTCGCTCCGCTCGGGGGATACGTTCCCGGTTCCCCCATACTCCACCTTGCGTGTGCCGATGACCTTGTCGCAGAGGTGTGGAAGGAGCCCTTCCATGATCGCCTCCATCGACGTACGGTCGCCGTACGCCTCGTATATCTCGCAGACGGTGAACTCGGGGTTGTGCGTGCGGTCGATGCCCTCGTTGCGGAAGTCCTTGCCGAGCTCGAACACCTTGTTCATGCCACCGACGAGAAGACGCTTGAGGTACAGCTCAGGCGCGATGCGCATCACGCAGTCCTTGTCGAGCGCGTTGAAGTGCGAGAAGAACGGCTTTGCCGCAGCGCCGCCAGCCTGATCCTGGAGAATCGGGGTTTCGACCTCGACGAAGCCCCTGTCCCAGAGGTACTTCCTGATCTCCATGATGAGCCTGGAGCGCGTGAAGAAGCGCTGGCGCGACTCGTCGTTCGTCATGAGGTCCACGTAGCGGCGGCGGTAGCATTCCTCTTGGTCCGCGAGGCCGTGGAACTTCTCCGGCGGCTGCTCAAGCGCCTTCGCGAGCATCGTCCACTCCTTGACGACGACGGACTTCTCGCCCTTCTGCGTCGTGAAGAACACTCCCTCCGCGCCGATTATGTCGCCGAGGTTGAGCTGTTTGAAGGCGGCGAACGCCGTCTCGGAAAGCTCGTCGCGCTTGAAGATGAGTTGGAAGCGGTCGGTGCCGTCGTTCATGGTGCAGAAATTCATCTTGCCCATGCGGCGGATCATGAGAAGCCGGCCTGCGACGCGGACAGGTTTTCCTTCCTCGAAGGTCTCGCGCGCGACCTTGAGGTCGATGTGGTCGTACTTGCAGCCGTAGGGCTCGTAGCCCATTTCCTTCAGCGCCCTCATCGAGGCGAGGCGCTGCTCGCGGTATTCGTTTGTATCTGCCATGTCTTTATCGCGTCATCGCGCGTTTTTGGGCGTATTATACCATTTCACGCCGCCGCCGCGCAAGGCGACTCGCCCCCGCAAGCCGCTCGACAGGGCAGATAGAGAGACGCCCTTCCGTCAATTGCGGACGGCGGGATTGAGGTAGATGGGCAAAGGCTCGGCGACGAGCGCGGACGGGTTCGCCTCGGCGAACGCCTTTAGGCCGTCGGCCGTGGGCTTGACGCCGCCGATGTACCGCTCCTCAAATGTCTCGGAAAGGACGTCGCCTATGCGCTCGGCGTCGCTCGTCGCGACTTTCGCCGCAAGCGGGATGCGAAGCGAGAGGGCGTCTTTCTCGACCTGGAACACGGGGCAGACTGGCTTAAGGCCATCGAAGAGGGCGACCCAGAACTTGCCGCGCCGCGCGTCGCCTACGACCGCGAGCGGGAAGTCGGCTCCGCCGGCATGGACCTGCGCAGCTACGGCGCAGGGAGAGGGAAGCCCAAGCACTTCGCACTTCGCGCCGAGCGCGTAGCCCTGCGCAAACGCAAGCGCGGAGCGTATTCCCGCGAAACTCCCAGGGCCCGTCCCCACGACGATGCGTTCAACTCCCGCAAGGTCAAGCGCCTCGGTCCAGTCTCCATTCCGCCCTTCTCCCGCCGACCTCTCTATATACAGAGTCTTCATCCCAAAACTCTTTCAAAACTCTTTGTTCCTCTGCGCAAGCTAAAACCTAAATCCACCTCTGCGCCTCTGCGCCTCTGCGTTAAAAAACCAAAACCAGAACCAAAAACACAATCATTCATTAACCGTAAAATTAACTTCCTGTCCATACGGGAAGTCACTCGGCACATAGTTGCCGACGCGCGGACGGACGAGAGAGTTCGACTTGCTGTAGTGGCCAAAGATCCACGGGCAGTCCTCGCGGACAAGCTCCTGGCAGATCACCCAGTTGCGGTTGCGCTCCTCCCTCGTCGGTGCCGCCATAGCGGCGTCGTAGGCGCGGTCGTACTCGGGGTTCACGTAGTGGGAGTGGTTTGGCCCTGGGCTCACGTTTTTGGAATAGAAGAGCTGCAGGAAGTTCTCGGCATCGGGATAGTCGCCGACCCACCCCATGTTGTAAAGCTGGACGCGGCCTTCGTTGACCGCCTTCAGGAACGCGTCCCACGTCTGGAACGCAAGCTCGAGCTTGATGCCGATCTTCTCGTAGAACGACGCGAGGAGCTCGCCCATCTCGCGCGTAGAAGTCGATGCCTTGCCGAACGAAAGCGTCAACGTGAGCCGGCGCCCGGTCTTGGGGTCGATGCCGCCCGGGTAGCCCGCCTCCTCGACGAGCTTCTTGGCAAGCTCAAGGTTGAACGCATACGGGAACGGCGAGACGAGCTTGCCGTCGACTCCTGGCGGAACGGGACCATCCGCAGGCGCGGTGCGCTTCGAGAAGTATTCCTCCCAGCGCGGATAGTCGAACGCCGCGTTGAGCGCCTGGCGAAGTTTCTTGTTGGGCCCGAGCACGGGATCGCGCAGGTTTATGCCGATGTAGAAAGTGTCGAGCGTCGCAATCGAATGTAGCTTTACGCCTTCCGCGACGAGCCGGGGATCGAGGTTGCCGTCCTTGCCCATCACCGCGTCCCAGTTGTCCTTGGAGATCTCGCCGAGGAAGTCGAGCTCGCCCTTGAGGAACATCAGCCACTGCGTCGAGAGGTCGTCGATGACGAGATAGCGCAGCGTGTCGAACTTCCCCGGCTCCGGGACCTTGCGCGTGAAAACCATCTCGTGATTCTTGCGCCACCTCGTGAGTTCGAACGGCCCCGTCCCCGAGCCGTCGGGCCTGCGCACAGACGCAGGGCTCATCGCCATCAGCCAGGGGAAGAAATGGCAGCGGCTCTTCATGCGGAAGACGACTGTCCTCTCGTCGGTCGCCTCGATGGTGTCTACGCTCTTGAGAAGCCAGCTGTTGGGCGAGACGATGTCGGGATCGCGCAGGCGCTCGATGCTCGCGACAACGTCCTTTGCAGGGCCGTGCAGGGTCTTAAACGTGTAGACGAGCCCGTCAGGGCTGACTTCGGGAAGTTCGCAGTAGCCCGGCCTCAGCTCGTAGGGTCGCGCGAGGTAGTCAACATTGAGAAGCGGCTCGTACATGAGCTGCACGACGCGCGAGTCGTACACCGACTGCGAAAACGCGGGGTCGAGAGTGGCGACGCGCTCCATTGTGCGCGTGAAAGTCGCGGCGAGAACAAGTGATGCCAGAATCATGATGCGTGTGCCTCCAGTCGCAGTTCAATTTTCCTTGGAGCCCCGGGAAGTTCCGCGAGGCGCCGCTTGATGTCGGGAAGACGCGGACGCATCATGAAGAGCGTCGGCGCGTTCTTTACGTAAATGAAGATCTTGCCGTCCTCGTAGCGGCCGGGACGGGCGGGCTGGTCGGGGAAGAGTCGCCGCCAATTGTCCACGAGCGAGTCGAAGAACTCGTTCTTTTCCACAATCAGGTCGGAAAACGCGGCGCCTACGGCAGCGCCGAAGGTCTTGTGCCTTCCGCGCCTCTCGGGCTCCACCGCCCGCCCGTATAGGTTCCGGTCTTCCACTTCTCTACTTCGCAGCCTTCATCTGCAGCCATGCTTCGACGAACGGCTGGAGATGGCCGTCCATGACCCCGTCGACGTCGCTCGTCTCGTATTCCGTGCGAAGATCCTTGACCATCGTGTATGGGCAGAATACGTAGGAGCGGATCTGCGAGCCCCAGCCGTTCTCGGACTTGGCGCCGTAGAAGCGGTCCATCTCGGCCTTCTTCTGGTCTTCGTAGAACTCATAGAGCTGGGCCTTGAGCATCGCCATGGCCTTCTCCTTGTTCATGTGCTGCGAACGCTCCTTCTGGCAGGCGACTACGATGCCCGTGGGGAGGTGCGTCAGGCGCACTGCGGAGTCGGTCTTGTTGACGTGCTGCCCGCCCGCGCCGCCGGAGCGGTATGTGTCGATCCTGAGGTCCTCGTCCTTTATCTCTATCTCGATGTCCTCGTTTATCTCCGCAACCGTCTCCATCGAGGCGAACGACGTCTGGCGGCGCTTATTCGCGTCGAACGGCGAGATTCTGACGAGGCGGTGGATGCCGCGCTCGGCCTTTAGCATGCCGAACGCATACGGCCCCTCGACGCGGAAGTAGACGTCCTTGTAGCCCGCCTCTTCGCCAGGCTGCACGTCGTATTCCTCGACCTTCCAGCCCTGCGACTCTGCGTAGCGCTGGTACATGCGATAGAGCATCGCGACCCAGTCGCACGCCTCGGTGCCGCCCTGGCCTGCATGGAGCTTCACGAACACGTTGCACTGGTCGAACTTGCCGCCGAGAAGCGACTGGAGGCGGAGCTTGCCGAAGTATTCGTCTGCCTTCGCGCATTCCGCGAGAGTGTCCTTCAGCGCGTTTTGCTGGGCGGTGCCGTCTTCCATCTCGGCGAGCTCGAGCATCACGCCCGCGTCCTCGACCGTCTTCGTAAGCGCCGTGAACGGCACGACATACGCGCGTTCCGCGTTAGTCGCGGCGATCACTTCCTTTGCCTTCGTCTGGTTGTTCCAGAAATCCCCCGACGCCTGCTGCGCCTCAAGATCGGCGAGCTTTGCGCGCCTGTCATCGATGTGTATGTAGTCGGCCATCTCGCCGACCTTCTTCTTGAGGTCTTCGATCTTCTGCCGAACTTCCTCGACTTCGAGCAGCTTTACTTTTTCTTCTTCCGCCATGGATGTAGATTATACCAAAATCCTGACACTCCGTGCGCAGCCAACAGCAATTTCGCGTCTGCATGCGCCCACTGTCTACCGCAGACTTATGGACATGGGCGTTTTCCTGTGCCTTGCCACGAGCCCTACGGGCGTCTTGACGAGCACCCACCTAGCATCTATCGAGGGATCCGCAAAGGCAAACGTCCCATTTGACTCGGCGCCTTCGGGCCATGCCACAAGCGTCGCGCCGCGTTTCGGCGAAACGCCGGCCCTGAACGCGATACGCACGGTGCCGCTTGAGAAGAAGAAGTTCGTGAGGCACGAAAGCGCTGCGTTCGCGGAATCAAAGCGAAGCGTTGCGCCGTCCGCAAGCCTCACGCCCATCACACCGCCGGAATGGCAGCTCAGCGTCGCGTTTGTGCCCTTCACGGCCAGCGTTCCAGCGATTTCCACCCCGTGGTACGCATACCATGTCGCGTTCGCGCCAATCGCCGCCTCCGCTCCGGACTTAACCGTAATCGAGGCCGACTGCGTCGGTAGGTCGCTCGCTGTACCGAACACGATACGGCGCCCTTGCGCAACATTGTTGCCGTACCATCCATGCTGGACGTTTATGGAACCGGTGAAGTTCGTCGCCGTGTTGAAGACGTACCACTGCATCGGCTTGTCGAGGAACGTCATCGTCCCATTGCCCTCGAGCGCGCCGAAGACAGAGTAGTTGCTCGAATAGCCGTCCTTGATCGTCAGCGCCGAATCGCCGTCAAGCACGACCGTCCCCGGGAACGTCGCATTGTTGTTCTTGAGATACGGTATCTTGCAGTTGGTGAACTGCACTTTTGACTTGGCGTTGCCGTACTTCTCCGCCTGGAAGTCCTTCGCGACATTCTCGTTGTTGAAGTTTCTGAACGCGACAGTTCCCTTCCATGTCTCACTCGTCAGTCCATATCCCTTCGTCGGAAGCGCCGCGTCGCAGACCAGCGTTCCCTCGCCCGTGATCGTCTCGATGACGGAACCAACTTCTGAAAGGTTTATGCTTGTCCCATACGGAATGTTGAGCACCGTTGAGACGGCATCCGCCAGAACAAGGTCCTTCAGCCATACCGCGTCGTCGGCCGCTGGCGTGCCGTCCTTGTAGTCCCTTGGATTGTTCATCGCAAAGCGCTGTGAGAAAACGAACACAACCTCGTGGGTTCCGTCTGGTACGTCCACCTGCGCCTCTGTCCAGCTGTTCGTGCATTCCGTCTGCGTAAGGACCGGCGAATCGTCCAGAAGGACGTCGAAATGCGAATAGTTGTTGCCCGCAACGCTCTCGCCTCCGAAGTAAGACTTGTACTTGAAGCTGAGCACTTTCGGGCCCTCAATCGTAGCCCTAAGAGGCATTGTGCTCTGTATTCCATATTCGGTCTGGTTGTAGCTACGCACAAAACCATCATCGTCCACATACCAGGGGAAGCGTTCGCTCGTCTGCAAGGCGACGCCTTCCACTTCAACACCATCGAAATCTATTGCCACCCCATCCCTCCACTTGGCGACCTCGCCGCATGTCTCCTTCAAGACTCTTGCATTGTTGTTTGTCTCATCGCCAAGCGTAAAGCCAAACTCCGTGGACGTGGTCGAGAAATACCAGGAGGCGTCGTTGTCTGTACCGTATGCCATGATCGTGTGACGCGTCACATTGCCGTCCTTGAAGTAATATCCCCTTCCATACTCAAACGGAGAATTGATTATGCTCTGCGCCCTTGCGTGTCCGCACCCCATGTTGTGCGCGTTCTCGTGGATCATCGTATGCTGTTTGCCGGTGTCAACCGCCCTGATGCTGCAAACACTGAATGCGCATTCATGCTGACTCGCTACGTCATTCGGTGAATTGAGCGGCGAGCTGTTTCCAAGCGTGTTTCCAGTCACATCTACCAAGAGCGTCACCGTGTCCGCACCGTAAAGCTCGCGCGCGGCACGCAAACTCACCGCGGCCCCCGTACCAGCCGCAATCAATGCAGGCGCCGTGTCGATATTGTCGTACACGCCATCAACTTTGCACACTCCAGCAAGGCGATAGGAATAATACCGGTCGAGGCGGTTGGTCGCAAGAACCGCATTCATCTTCTCAATCTGCGTCGCGGCAAACTCCGAGAGCGTCACGCCCTTGTTCGCAACATACGCCTGCGCCCCTCGGTCGTATGCAACGAGAACATCCACAGTCGCAGGCGTTTCCGGAACGTCAGGATCATGGTCATCGCCATCAGACGCCATCGATGCCATCACTGCTTCTTCCGAAACCGCCCTGTCGCTTGTCCCAAGTGCGATATGCGAGGCATAAAGCGAGAAGTCCTTGGCTGGATTGGGATAGTCGTGCCATGGCGAACCGCGCCAAAGGTGATAGGGTCCGCAGCCAAATGTAATGGGAGAAATCACTGTGTTGTAGCTGCTGAACAATGATGTCTCCTTCAGAAGCGCAACACCATCTTGATAGAAAGTGACCCCATCCCCGCCCTTGAAAGTAAGAGTATAGAGGTGCGGCTTTGATACATCAAGTGATGTTTCGGCAAGGCGCGTGGCTGGATAGCTGGCAAGCGAATTGTCCGCGCTCCTGATGTAGAACTTACCGCTACCATCGTATTCGGCTTGCAATCCGCACTTTGCGGCACCTTGCTGCACCCACATGCCGCAAACCGTTCCGACAGCATCCGACGGGAAGGATGCCATCACCGAAACAGACGCCTCACCGGGAGTCTCGCCGAATGTCGCCTCTACCACCGTCTCATCAAGCGCAAGCGCACCGGACGGCGTTATCGGGAATACGCACGGAATTACACTTGGCACATTCAGACTGTAAGTAATGCTACCACCGGACGCTGTCATGCGCGGCGCGGGCTCGGTCGAAAGGACATCCAAGACTGCGGCCTCGCGAATGACAAGCCCCGCATACGGATAGCGCGGCGAATCCTCTGCTGTCGCACCGAACGTCACGCGGTTGACGCTTTCACCGCTAAACACGAGCCCACTCGCAACGTATGCAACTTTGCCGTCGAGCAGGACACGAGTGCCGCCACTGCCATTTGAATAGTAGCCGATTTGCAGCAGATGTTCGCCTGCCGCAAGGACGACGTCGTTCGTCTGGTTTGCCGTAGTTCCCAACGAGCCATTGGTGCCAATCCACCGGCAATTCAGCTTTCCAGTGGTTTCACGCACACAGTAAATCTTATAATCGCCAACCCGCCACGAGCAGATGGTTGCAACATCTGATGGCGATGACTCAGGCACAACGACCTTGACGGCGATTGAGACCGCCTTGGTAGAAAGCCCGTCTAGGACGATCGGCGACACGGCGATTTTCGCACCGCCGCCCTCCGCAACCGTCGCGTCGTCCGGCATTATGAGCGCCAGCGAAGGATCGTTGGACGTAAACGGCACGGCGTCCTCTATGGCAGACTTCTCGACAACCTTCGCGTAAAGCGTGTTGCTCGACACCTCAAGTTGCCACTTAAGCCCCTTGGCAAGCGCGGGAAGCCGACTCGTCTTGGCGTTCTTTGCATCGCTGATTCCGGCATTGCCCTTGAGAAGCGGATAGGACGCTCCAGCTGCAAGGCTGTCCGCTCCCGCAAGTTCAAAGTATACACCGGAAACCGAAACGTCATTTGTCGCGACTATCGGCGCGGATACAGCGGCAGGAACAGAAACCGTCGCGGTTTCGTCGAGAGTCAATGTCGGAGTTTTCAACGTGCAGCCGCTCTTCACCTTCAGTTCAGCGCCCTCAGCCACAATCCAGCCCTGACCGTATATCGTAGAACCCGACGAATAGCCGACCTCCAGCGAACCGCTCTCGATGTCTGTGACGCCGGAATGCTTGAGTTCTACGTTGGCGACAAGCGTTCCGCTGCCGCGCTTGATTATGCCCCAGCCAGACGTGTCACTTCTGTTGTCGGTCTGGGTGCCAACATTGAGAGTGAGATAGGTGCCGTCATAGACATTGATTTCCGAATCGGAGTTGCGAATGAGAATATAACCTCCATCGTTGTTTTCGATGGAAGAGTCATCAGTAACATAGACACCCGGATCACTCACCAGGTCAAGACGTCTTGCATTTATCGTGCCGCCCCCGAAATGCAGCGCCCTGCGCAAATGCTCCATCTTGTTAAATGTGACAACACCGCCCTTTTCTATGGTCAGCGAGGTGTTGTTCATATCGAAGCCCGTTCCGCCGCCCATATTGAAAACAAGCTCACCGCCGTTACCAACTTCAAGCTTTGTCCTGCCGATAACACCGGCTCCGTCGTTGATCGCGCCATTGAAAACGACTTTGCCTGCGCCGACGCGGAAGGTCGCATTGCCGGAAAATCCTCCGTTTTGGTTGTTGAGCGTATCGAAGGCCTGCGTCTTTCCGGCACCAGGCGCTACAGTCATCGTTCCATACGGCAAGATAGTTACCAAATTTGTGCAGTATCCGCTTGTGGCATCAACAGTCTGCCCAAACGGAGCATTGAACGTCAGCGCGCTTCCCGTCAAGTTGGTGAATGTCGTTGCGGAGATTTGCACTGGCACATTGAACGTCACATCTCCAGACGGCGAGAAGTTGGCATCGGGAATCGTAATCTTTGCACCGTCGTCGCCACCATCAAATGTGTACGCCGTCTCGATGGCTGAAAAGGCAACCGCGCCTGGTGTAACCGCACCCTTCACCGTTACCGTCGCGGACGAAACACCGGCAAGATCGGGGAACATCACCGCGTCACCCGAAAAATAGCTATTACCAGTCCATGGCAACACGTAACTGTCATTGTTTAGCCAAAGACCATTGCCGTTCGCATCACCCGACCAAGTGAGGCCATCGTACAATGTTATGGAGCGAACTGACTGCGCCTTGCCATCTACGACAGCGCAAGCAGTAAGAGTTTTCGGACCATAGACAAGGTACATATTCACTTTCGTTCCTACACCACCGTGCATGGATCCAGACGTCGGAGTGGATCCGTCAAGCGTATAGTAGATTTCGGCCTCAGTGTTCGCATTCGTCAGCGTTACATTGCACGAGGTATAAAACAGCCCCCCGTCAACAATGTCATTGCCGTTGTCGTCAAGGAATCTCACATCCCAATCATACGGCAACACATGCTCACGCAGCCCCGCAATGTCGCCATGGGTTTGAAGCAACGTTCTTCGGTTGTTGTTTGTGCCTTCAACGCCCACCGCGCATCCGTATTCGGCGGGCGAGATGTCAGGCGAGGAGAAATACGGCACGGGCGAATAATCGTAGTAGTCGTCGTCAGCCGTATAGTTATAGCCCATGATTGTGTAGCGCCTGACGCCGTTTGTGTCCACAAAATGATAGCCGCTCGAATCTTCGAAACGGCCGGGGCCGGAATTGGTCGGGCCTTGCCGGGTACTGTGGTCGCACCCCATATTGTGGCCTGTTTCGTGGCTCATCGTATAGCGACTGTATACGGTCTTGATGTCGCAAATGTTGCAGGCATAGTTCATTCGGTCAAAAGTGCCAGGGTCTGGAAATGTAGAAAGGGGATAGTAGCCGTATCCGATGCCAGTTGTATTACCTTCCGTCTTGTCTACCAGCAGCGTTATAGTGTCGGCACCATATTTCTCGCGCAGTTGCGTCAACTTTGCAAGTGCGCCTACTCGCGCTCGCAGATTTCCAAGCAATGGATTGCCGATACTAGTATAGGTAGCATCAACTTCAGTTACTCCTGCAAGACGATATGAGAATGTGTCCAGAAGCTGGGATTTCTCAAGCACCATATTCATCTTGTTGACTGCATAATCCGCGAATTCCTCAATGGAGTCGCCGCGACCACCCCAGTTTGAGCCTTTCTCGGCCCACGTCTTTGCTCCCTTGTCGAAGGCGACGAGAATATCGACCACGCTCTTTTGCTCGGCAAGTGGAAATCCCTGGCCGGTTCCCATGCGAACGGGCGACGTCCTTGCCGTCTTGACGGCAGGGACTTCCGCAGTCGAGGTGCCCGCCGCGTCGTTCGTGACCGTCGCGGCGCATGTGGCGCACTCGTCGGGCTCCTGCACCTTGTCAAGCGACGAGAAGGACTTCTTGCCGTCCTTGACGACGAAGGCATAGATCTTCCCTGCGGCGAAGTCGTCAACAGTAATGCGCAGCTTGCCCACGCCAGACTTTACGACCGCGCCGGCACCGGTCGCGCCGTCCTTAGCGATAAATGACTGTCCGGCAATGCCAGCCGGCGGCGCGGAGACAATATCGAGCGAAAGCGAGACGCCACCTGGTCCGCTAAGGAGCAATCTGTCCCCGACGGCAAAAGCAGGGACGGGCTCAACCGCCTCTCCCCCATCGAAAAAATCGTAGGCAAACTCAGACGCCGAAGCGTGAATGCCTAATGAAAAAGCAAGGGCCGTGACTGCGATCGTCCGTTTCATGGCTGACATTATACCAAAGTTTCAGCCGGATTTCAGGCCTTAAACTTTTCTGGAATATCCCCACCTTTGGGAATGGCTTGCGAGCCCCTGGAGAGCCTTGCGCGATTTTCGCGGGCTTCGAAGGGTTTGCCGCCAATATTCTCGACGT
>CADCAK010000013.1:0-2002 GCA_902799385.1 uncultured bacterium
TGCGACCGTCGCCAAGGCCGACGACTGCGCCTATTGGGTGAAGGATGTCGGAATCGAGAACGGCAATATCTACGCCGAGATAATCCCCCAGGGTCTGATATTCTTTGCCAACTAAGATGAACAAGGCCATTGCTACATTCGCGCTTGTCGCGGCGGCGGCGTTTTCGGCTGCCGCCGATGCGGCAAGCGCGACTCTCCCGGCGGCCGCAGACGCCGGATACGACGGTACATTCCGCGTCCGCGTGGCGGGCTACAACATCAGATACAAGACGACCGAGAAGGACAGCACCAACGACTGGGACAACCGCAAGGTTGACCTTGTAAATCTCGTGAAGGACATTGACCCCGACGTGATCGGCTTCAACGAGGTTGACCCGCCGCAGATGAGCGACCTGAAGGCGATGATGCCGGAATACGAGATAATCGGGAGGCACCGCACGGCGAACAACACGCAGCGGGCAACCCCGGTCGCATACCGCAAAAGCCGGTTTGCGGCTCTCGGTAGCGGCACGTTCTGGCTCACGACGACGCCGGACGTGCCGGGCTCGCAGGACCTCGGCGACGGATATGTCAGCTCCTGCCCGGAAACCTGTTCGTGGGTGACGCTCCGGGACAAGAACAGTGGCGGCGTGTTCTGCTTCTTCTGCACTCACCTCGACCACATTGACGCCGAATTGCGACGGCGGAACATGCAGGTCCTGCTGTCTAAGATCGCGACACTCCGCGACACCGGAATCCCCGTCGTCGTCGTGGGCGACATGAACGCGAAGGAGGCGGAACCGACCATTCTCGCGGCGACGGCGGTTATGCAGAATTCGCTTCTCGTTTCGAAGACGACGCCGACTGGTTCGTGGCGCACATACACCTATTGGAGCTGGAGACCCGACGAAAAGTCCTGTGAGTACGCGCTCGCAACCTACACGCCGGAGGAGCGGTCGTCAAAAGTGACCGGAATCATCGGCCATCGCATCGACCACATCTTCACGTCGTTCGGGACTGAGGTGGAGTCGTTCGCCACGCGCAACGACGCAAGGCCTGGGATGGAGTACTACCCGAGCGACCACTATCCCGTCGTTGCCAATCTCAGGATGTCGTGCGCGAATAACCTATATGCGGGCAAGGTCAGGATCGAGATCGACAAGACGGTGCCGTATGCCGGGCATGGACGCTACGTCCTTACGCATGGCGCGAATATCGTCGACGACGAGAATCTTGAATTTGTCCTGCCCGAATGGGTGGAAAGGGCGGCTGTCGAGGACGGCGAGATCGTCATCTACACCAAACCTGAGCCACTAAAGATAATTCTCAGGTAAGGCCGAATGGCAATGGTGTGTCAATTGAGTGCTTAGTCACGCGAGATAAACGATGAAAGCGAGAACTGCTAATATCCATAGAGGGGTGGGCAAAGTTGTAAATTATCTCCTCGCCGTTAGTTTTGCGCTCGCGGCGGCGCAGTCTGCATGGGCGGCGAATGGTACATGGATTGACGGCACAAGCGGCAATATCTACGCCGAGATAATCCCCCAGGGTCTGATATTCTTTGTCAACTAAGATGAACAAGGCCATTGCTACATTCGCGCTTGTCGCGGCGGCGGCGCTTTATGCGTCAGCCGCCGATGACGCGACCTTTGCCGTCCGCGCTCTTTCCTACAACGTCCGCTGCAAGACGGTCGCCGACCAGGTGTTCAAGGTCGGCGACACCAAGCCGCTCACGTGGGTCGAGTCGGGACTCGGCTGGTCTGTGCAGTTCGGCGCGTACAAGTGCGCATTCGAGGAATGGGCCCGTTCTTCTGGCGGAAGTGTCGTCGTCCTTGCCAACGGGCGCGTGGTGCATGTCGTCAACGGGCAGATTATACAAGAAGACATCGTGAAATAAGCGCAGACTCGTTCGCCCTTGCTTTTCGGCGGTCGGTTTGGCAAGAGGTGATTGCGAATACCCTGCTCTATATGGTATAATACACACATGAATCAGTCGGGCAGAGGGTTTGTTTCACAATCCAAT